>JAOAUD010000133.1 GCA_030157755.1 Candidatus Nanopelagicales bacterium | reverse complement strand
ACAACCTCGCCCTACTGTGCTCCACGCATCACCACAAAATCCACACCGACAACATCCCCATCACCATCGACACCAACGGCAAACCCCACATCCACACCGGACACCAAACCAAATACCCAACATGAACCCACAAGACAAGACTGCCCACGGCCAGAACTAGAGACACTCGGAAACCGAAGGCCTAGCCAAGGCCGAGCTATTGCGCGGCTAGTGCGCGGCCAATGCCCAGCGAGCGCGCTGCCCATGCCCAGCTAGTACGCGGCCAATGCCCAGCTAGTGCACGGCTAGTGCGCGGCCAATGCCCAGCGAGCGCGCTGCCCATGCCGACCTAGTGCGCACCTAGGTCGAGGACTTCATCAACCTGATCCAAACCGTAGAGATTGTGGGTGATGTAGATGACGGACCGTCCGCGCATGACGTTGAGGATGTCGTCTGTCAGTGCCTGCGCCGTGACCGGATCCAGATGTTCAGTGGGCTCATCGAAGATCGCGATGGGCGGATCAGCAAGGACGATGCGCGCCAATGCGATTCGCTGGCGTTGCCCACCTGAGAGTTGCGCGCCGTGTTCTCCGACGTTGGTGTGTATCCCCCTCGGTAACGAATCAACCCAGTCCCAGAGCTTGACGCTCCGCAGCGAGGCGATCACGTCATCGTCACTTGCACCTTGTTTGGCGAACCGGATGTTCTCGGCGATGGTGTTGTCGAAGATGTGGGCGTCCTGTTCGCAGTAGCCCACCACATCGCGTACTTCTTCCCCGCTCAGGTGTTGGTAGGCAACTCCCCCGAGCTCAGCGTGACCTTCGATGGGTGCGAACTTCACCAGTCCTGCGGCCAAGCTCGACTTGCCGCAACCGCTAGGACCGACGACTGCCATCCGCTTGCCCGCAGTCAGAGTGAAACTGACGTCCGTAACCGCCGGTGCGCTAGAGCCCGGCCACGTCACGCTAAGGCCCTCGATCGACAACTGCGGTGACGCGCCAGCGCCAACCTTGGGTAACGCCTCAATAACGGCCGGATCCGGCACAGGATCGCGGCGGTCCAAGAGGTCCACAATGCGAGCTGAACTTGCCCGCGCTTTTGCCAGCCATAACGCTGCCGAAGGCAATCCCACGACGATCTCAAATGCCACCAACGGTATGAGCACAAGAACTGCCAAGTTCACGCCGCTGAGTTCGCCATTGCGCACAGCCGGGACGGCAACCAAGATCATCCCAATGAGCGCGAGGCCCTGAGCGGCCGATCCGATCGCCGCAGCGACACCCATCCCGCGGGCAGTCTGCGACTCCGCCGTCACGAGTTGAGAATCGAGGTCCCGAATCGGCTGAGTTCGCGCGTCAACTGCACCAGCGGCAATGACATCCGCGCTGTGCGAAAAGAGGCTGTTCATGTCGGCAGCGAGCTCGCCCTTGAGGTGCACCTGCCGCCCTGCAGCGTCTTGTCCGACTCTTGCTGTCACCCACGGCGCGATGATCCCGGCAGCGAGCAGACCAGCAAGCAGAATCACCGCACCGAGCGGGAGTAGCCAGCCAACGAGCCCAACTACGCACGCACCTACGACGATCGCCGTCGCGCTCGGAAGCACGGTCCGAAGTCCAAATTCTGCGCTGGTGTCGACGTCATCGACCAACCTACGAAGTGCGTCGCCGCGACGGATCCCATGCATCCCCGACGGCGCAACCACTGCAACCCGCTCAACGAGACGGACCCGCAGATCAGTCAAACCTCGCAGTGCAGCGCTGTGCGAAACCAGGCGTTCGCAATACCGGAAGACCCCTCGCCCTAATCCGAAGGCGCGCACTGAGACCACAGCGACCGACAAGTAGAGGATCGGCGGCTGCTGCCAGGCGCGCGAGATGAGCCACGCGCTGGTCGCGATCAATCCAATGGCGCAAATCAGCGACAGACTCGCCAACAGCACAGACAGCAGGCCCTTCCCCCGACGTGGCTTGATAACGGCCCACACTTGCTTCAAGCTTGACGGCGCTGCAACTTCGGGCGCCGAAGCTTCAACTGCTGCGCTCATACGGGGACTCCGGCGAGGTCAACAACGTGGTCGGCCAGTTCGACGAGAGCGGGTCGGTGGGCGACAACAAGGACAGTGCGGGTCTTCGCCAGTTCCGCGACTGCGGCGATGACCAAGGCTTCAGATTCAACGTCGAGTGCAGCAGTTGGCTCATCCAGCAGAACGAGTCCGGCTTGCTGACAGAAAGCCCGAGCGAGCGCCACCCGACGAGCTTGCCCCGCACTCAGCGCACGCCCGCCTTCGCCAAGCACCGTGGCAATTCCATCTGGCAGCTCTGCTACCAGATGGGTCAGTCCAACAACTTCGAGTGCGCACAAAACATCGCTGTCTGAAGCCGAAGAATTCGCCAGCCTCACGTTGTCAGCGAGGGATCCGGAAACCATTGTTGGGTCTTGACCGACCCACGCCACGGCTCGGCGCCAAGCGTCAATGTCGTATTCGCGCAATTCCACCTGCGAACCATTCGACTCGACCCAGACGGATCCGGCATCAACATCGATGAACCGTTCAAGAACCGCGAGGGCAGTCGACTTCCCACATCCCGACGGCCCTACGAGCGCCGTGACCGACCCAGGCGCAATAGCAAAACTCAGACCCTCGACGGCGGAATCCTCTCGCCCGACATAACCGACACCCACGTCGGAAAAGGAGATCGTCGCCGTCGCCAGGTCTGGAACATCTGTCCGCGGCCCGCTTGCTGGTGGATCCTCTTCGAGGATCTCGATCATCTGCCGAGCCGCACCGAGCCCCTCTGCGGCAGCGTGGAAGTGGGTGCCGACCATCCGCAGTGGCAGGTAAACCTCAGGCACCAGGATCAACACCAGGAGTCCGGCCTGCAGCGTCATCGTCCCGTCAACGAGGCGCAGCCCGATGGAGACTGCCACCAACGCGACCGACAACATCGCGAGGACCTCAAGCACCAGTGCCGACAGGAACGACACCCGAAGTACACCCATGGTCGTGGATTGGTAGCGGTCACCGATCTCTCGAACCGTCTTCGCCTGCGCGCCCGCACGTCCGAAGGCTTTGAGGGTGCTCATGCCCGCGACCACATCGACGAAGTGCCCGCTGAGCCGTGACAAGGTCGACCACTGTTTATCGACCCGACCTTGGGTGTACAGGCCAATCAGAATCATGAAGACAGGAATGAGGGGCACCGTGACCAACACGATGACCGCGGCCAGTAGGTCCTGCGTGAGGATCACCAGCCCGACGCATAACGGGACCATCACGGCAAGGACGAGCTGCGGTAGGTAGCGCGAGAAGTAGGCATCGAGTCCGTCGACACCGCGAGTGGTGAGCTGCGTCAACTCCGCGGAATTTTGCCTCGACAGCCACACTGGACCCAACCGCATCACATGTTCAAGAACGCCGAGGCGAAGCTGACTCTTGGCCGCAGCGGACGACTTGAAGGCCAGCCTCTCGCTGATGTACGCCAGTGCGATGCGCACCAGCACGACCACGGTCAGTACATACAGCGCGGCACGAACGTCCTCGAGCGCTTGGCCCTCGGTGAACACCGGGACGACAATCCCAGTGATTGCAAAGGCCTGAACAATGATCAGCGCGGTGGTCAGGATTCCGGCGACGATCGATGCACCGATAAACCCCCGGGTTGCGCTGGCGTAGCGCATTAACCGGGGGTCGAACGGTCTCATCCCACTGGGACGGATGGCCTCTCCTCGGGATAGTCAAGTGAACCTTCGTCAGGACTTGGTATCACATCCGCATTAATACGCTTGCGGAAGATCCAGTATGTCCATGCCTGGTACACCAGAACTATCGGTACGAAGATCACCGCAACAATTGTCATAACTTGAAGCGTGTATTCGGTACTCGATGCGTTGTCGATCGTTAGCGACAGCGATGGGTTGTTCGACGCCGGGAATACATTCGGGAACAGCACCCAGAACAGGTACACCACGGCACCAGCGAGGGTAGCTGCACTGAGGATGAACGCCCACCCGTCGCGTCCAACCTTGTGGGCGATGATTCCGCCAACCCACAACAGCGCGGCTGCGATCACCAGAATCCACGTTGCGGGCTTGTCGCTGTATGCCAGCTGCGTCCAGACGAGGAAGACAACTGCCAACACAGCAGCAATCAGACCCAACGGTGTCGCAATCTTCTTCGCGCGATCGTGAATCGTTCCTGACGTCTTGAGGGTGAGGAACACCGCACCGTGAGTGAGGAACAGAAACAGCGTCGTCAATCCGCCAACGAGCGCGTATGGATTCAGCAAGTCGAAGAATCCACCGGCGTACAAGATGTTGCCCTGTGGAGCTCGCATGAGCGGAATTCCCCGCACGATGTTCGCGAATGCAACACCCCACAGCAATGCTGGAACGAACGAACCGATCCAAATCGCTACGTCGTAGCGCTTGCGGACCTTCAAGTTCGACAGCTTTGAGCGGTACTCGAACGACACGCCTCGAATGATCAGCGCAACCAGGATGAGTAGCAGCGGCAGGTAGAAGCCACTGAACATCGTTGCGTACCACTCTGGGAATGCAGCGAAGGTGGCGCCACCAGCGACGAGCAGCCAGACCTCGTTGCCGTCCCAGACCGGGCCGAGAGTTGTCAGAACCGCACGTCGTTCGGCTTCATTCTTGGCGACAACGGGCAAGAGCATTCCCACGCCGAAGTCGAATCCTTCGAGGACGAAGTAACCCGACCACAGGACGGCGATCAGGATGAACCAGACGGTAGCCAGATCCATGTCTGCGACCTTTCTCCTTTGTCAGGTGAACTAGTAGGTAATCGAGAGTTTGCGATCGCCGGTTTCCTCGTCGGCGAGGAAGGGGTCCGGCACTTCTTCTGGCGGCCCCAGGATCACGGCACGGCGGATCAGGTCGAACTCAACCACCGCGAGGATTCCGTACAACAGGGTGAACACGACCAGCGACGTTCCCACCAACCCCACACTCGACGTCGGCGATACCCCGGATTTCGTCTCCAGCAGACCGAAGACGACCCACGGTTGACGTCCCATTTCGGTGAAGATCCAGCCGAAGCTGTTACCGATCAGCGGCATGAAAGGCACGGCGAGGGCGAGTCGGGCAAACCACTTGCTCTTGGGTGTGCGGCCCTTACGAGTGACCCACAGCGCGAAGACTGCCCAGAGCGCGGCCAGCATTCCGAAGCCGATCATGAAGCGGAATCCCCAGTACGTGACCGGGATGTTGGGCTTGTAGTCGCCCGGCCCATAGGTCTGTTCGTACTGCGCCTGCAGGTTGTTGATGCCTTGAACCTCACCATTGAGGGTGTGAGTGGCTAGCAGCGAGAGCCCGTGCGGAATATCGAGGGCAAACAACGGTTGCGAACCGTCCAATGTGCCAATGGTGAAGATGCTGAACGGGGCCGGCGCCGAAGTTTCATAGAGCGCCTCTGCCGCGGCCATCTTCATCGGCTGTTGCTCGACCATGATGCGGGCCTGTGAATCACCGCTCCAGCTGAGTGAAACTGCAGCGAACAGAATTGTGATCGCACCAAGCTTCAGTGTGGACCGCGCGACATCTGGACTCTTACCCCGAACAAGCAGCCATGCCGAGATTCCTGCCACCACGGCACCGCCGGTGATGAAGGCCGCACTGATTGTGTGCCAGAAGGTGATCTTGGCAGTGTCCTGGAACAACATCTCAAAGAAGTTGTTCAGTTCGACGCGGTTTGTCTCAGGGTTGTACGTGTATGACGTCGGGTGCTGCATGAACGAGTTCGCGGCCAGGATGAAGTAGGCCGACAGCAGAGTGCCGATCGAGGCAAGCCAGATGGATGCGAGGTGCACTTTCTTCGGGAGTCGATCCCAGCCGAAGATCCACAGGCCCAGGAACACAGACTCAAGGAAGAACGCCAACAGACCTTCGACGGCGAGTGGCGCACCAAAGATGTCGCCGACGAACCGGCTGAAGTCAGACCAGTTCATTCCGAACTGGAACTCCTGCACGATTCCGGTCACAACACCCATGGCGAAGTTGATCAGGAAGATCTTCCCGAAGAACTTGGTTGCCCGCAGCCACTTCTCGTTGTTGGTGCGAACCCAGGCAGTCTGCATTCCCGCAACGAGAAAACTGAGACTGATCGTGATCGGCACAAACAAGAAGTGGTAAACGGTGGTGACACCGAATTGAAGCCTCGACAGATCAAGAACATCCATGGACGGAATCGTTCCACCAATTGGACGGGGAATCGCTCGCGTTAGACCCATATTGACTACAAATCGGGTCCCGTGTTTTCGGGACCAAAGTCCCGTTTGGGCACGGAAACCGCAACCGACACTCAATGCAGCGCTCCCCCAACAGGTAACGTTGCGCCGTGACTGACCAGCCATCCAAGATCCGAGTGTTCCTCCTCGATGACCATGAAGTCGTCCGGCGAGGTGTCGCAGACCTCCTTGAATCAGAGGGCGACATCGAGGTAATCGGCGAGGCATCAACCGCGGCGCAGGCGATGGCACGGGTTCCAGCCCTCAATCCGCAGGTGGCCGTGCTCGATGTTCAGCTGCCTGATGGCAATGGTGTCACCGTGTGCCGGGACCTTCGATCGCAATTCCCCGACCTCAAATGCCTCATGCTCACGTCATTCGAAGACGATGAAGCCCTGCTCGACGCAATCGTCGCGGGAGCCAGCGGATACGTACTCAAGCAGATTCGCGGCACGGACCTGATAGGAGCGGTAAGAACAGTCGCAGCAGGCGGCTCACTGCTGGACCCGTCGGCAACAGCTCGTGTCATGCAGCGAATCCGAAAAGAAGCCAACAAGACCGATCCCCTGTCGGATCTGACCGACCAGGAGCGCAAGATCCTCGACCTCATCGGCGAGGGAATGACGAACCGCCAAATCGGCGAACAACTGTTCCTGGCGGAGAAGACCGTGAAGAACTACGTCTCAAGCATCCTGAGCAAACTCGGACTGCAGCGACGCACACAGGCGGCCGTATTCGTTGCCAAAGTCAAGAGCGAGTAGGACGTAACAGGCCGGGGACGCAAGAGCCCCCAGCGGCCCTTGGTTCCTCACCATGGGCCGCTGTGCCCGTTAGCGCGCCAGTGGAGCAGTCCAGGTCAGCACCGTCGACCATTCATCCTCGCCGTCGGTGACCTGTTTGGCCTCGAATGCTCCGCCATGCTGCAATGCGCGACTCTCAAGGTTCGCGAGCCCACTGCGGCGAGGAGGTGAACCATCGGTAGGCGAGTTGGCGTCAATACCGATCCCATCGTCGCGCACCACAAGACTTAGCACGTCTGAGTGCACGTCAATCGTCACCTCGACCCGCGATGCCCCGGCATGTTTGGCAATGTTGGACAAGGATTCGCGAACCACTGCGATCACGTCCTCACCCATCGCTTCTGGGATCGTCGCATCAATCGGCCCGTCAATTCGGATGACCGGACTGAACCCGAGGATTGAGCCGAGCTGGTCGCCGAGCCCGACGATCCGGGCGCGCACGCCAACGGCCTCGTCGCGCTGGACGGTCTGCAGGGAGTAGATCGTCGATCGAATGTCGCGGATCGTGACATCGAGGTCATCCACTACGTCGTGGATCCGCTTCTCAACATCCGGATCGCTGACCAGCCGCGATGTTGACTCCAACTGCATCCCGGCAGCGAATAGCCGCTGAATCACCGAATCGTGCAGGTCTCGAGCGATTCGGTCGCGATCCTCAAAGACCAAGATCCGCTCCGAGTCACGCCGCGCCTCTGCGAGCTCCAACGCCAACACCGCTTGCCCTGCGAAGCCCTGAAGTGCGGCAACGACTTCCGGTCCGAACCTAGCGCCCTGTTCGGCATTTGCCACACACAATGCAGCGGCCGCCGAGTGCCAACCAAGCGGGACCGAAAGTGACGGTTCCGGCAACGGCAGCGGTGAACCAACAAGATCGGCCCCCGCCTGCCCGTCGGCAACCTCAACGACCAGGGTGCCGTACTTGTCAGCGAACCCGATCACCGCAACATCGGCCGCGGCGATGCGTCGTGCCCAGTGAGCAATCAACTGCAGTACACCATCGGTGTCGGAACCAGCGAGTAGCTCGCGATTGATCTGCGCCACGGCGCGTTGCCACTCCTCAGAGCGCCGCGCCTCTCCGAACAGCCGCGCATTCTCAACAGCGACTCCAGCCGCAGTTGCCAGCGTGAGCACGACGCTCTCGTCATCCGCGGTGAATTCAAGCCCCCCGCGCTTCTCGGTCAGGTACAGGTTGCCGAACACGTCGTCACGAATCCGAATCGGCACCCCGAGGAATGTGCGCATCGGCGGGTGACCGGGAGGGAATCCCGCCGAGTCTGCATGTGCCGTAAGGTCAGCCAGCCGAAGTGGTTCTGGCTCACGCATCAACAGTCCGAGGATTCCGTCGCCATGGGGCAGGTCACCGATCGCAGCGCGCTGGTCTTCCTCAAGGCCCGTAGTCACAAACTCGACCAGAGTCTTACTTGCGGGTCCACGAGTTCCGCTCAGATATTCCTCGCCAACAACTCCGAGGGCACCAAACTCACAGTCGACGAGTTGCACGGCAGTTTCGACGATGCGGCGCAGGACCGCCGATAGCTCAAGATCGCTACCGACTGCCATGACGGCTTCTAATAGGCCCGACACACGCTGTTCAGTCATCCTTGGGGTGACATCCACAACGACAAGCCTGCCATCTTCGGAAGTTCTGGGCGAATTTGGGCGCCAGGTGGGCGAATTTGGGGTGACAACGGCTCAATTTCACGCCACCATGAGCCACGGAGACCCGTCACGGCTGGAGGCATGTCATGAAGATCGCTGCGATTCTTGAAAGTAAGGGCGATTTCGTCGCAACTGTTGCACCTGACGCGACAGTAAACGCGCTGCTCGCGTCATTAGCCGAGCACGAAATCGGTGCTGTTGTTGTTTCCAGCGATGGTGTGGTCATCAGCGGGATTGCCTCAGAGCGCGACGTTGCCCGTGCCCTGGTGACTCACGGCGCGGCCGCCCTCGACGCACCCGTTTCGTCGATCATGACTGCGGTCATCTGCACGTGTGAACCCAGCAGTCCGGTTGAAGAACTCATGGTGCAGATGACTGAGAACCGCGTTCGTCACGTGCCAGTGCTCGACGAGGGCCGGATGGTCGGCATTGTCAGCATTGGCGACATCGTGAAGGCACGTATCGATCACCTTGAAGACGAACGCAAGTCGCTGCTTTCCTACATCACCAGCTAAGCCAGCTAGCGGTCGTCAGAAAGCGCCTCTTCGGGAAGAGTCTGCGCGTTGTATTCCACGAGCCGCCAGTCTGGCGGAGTCGGGATATCTGGGAACTTCTCGGTAGGCCCAGTCACCACATCTGTCAGGGATGCCGTCGAACTTGTTGCGACGAATTGAGTTTCACCAAGCACGCACCATGCGCAATTGGATAGAACTCCCAAGATTCCCCAATGATCCGATGGCAGGCCCAGCATGCTGCCGATCGCTGCCCGGGCAGAGCCACCATGAGTGACAACCACTAAGACCCCTCCTGGCGGCACATCCGCCAGCGCTGCGTCGATCGCCGCGGACATCCGAGCCGCAACTTCGCTGCGACGCTCGCCGCCGCCGGGCGCCAGGTTCGAACCGGCGGCCCAAGCGGCAAGTTCATCGCCGAACTGCCGTTGCAGGTCCTCGCGTCCCAGACCTTCCCACTCACCGGCGAACGTCTCGCGCAGTTCGGAATCAATATGGACCGGCAGCCCCGTCTCATCAGCCAGTGCTTGGGCGGTCTGGCGAGCCCGCTGGAGATCACTACTGACGATCTTCGAGGGATTCAGCGACGCCAGCATGGGCGCTGCCAAGCGAGCCTGCGCAGCCCCTACCTCGTCGAGCGGGATGTCGCTGTGACCTTGGAACCGTCGTTGCGCGTTCCACGCGGTTCGGCCGTGCCGCCAGAGGACGACTTTGCGCGCGCTCAGGACGGTTCCCGCACGAGTTCGGGGATCTCGACCACTGGGCAGTCATTCCACAGCCGCTCAAGGCGGTAGAAGTCCCGTGCTTCTGCCAACAGAACGTGCACCACGATGTCCGGGTAATCCAGCAGCACCCAGTTCCCGTCACGGGCACCTTCCCGATGCAGCGGCTTCTGACCACGCTTGCGCAGTTCGTCCTCGACGTTGTCAACGATTGCGTGTAGCTGACGATCATTGGCTGCCGAGCACACGACGAAGACGTCTGATAGCGCCAAGTGGGAACTCACATCGATCGCGACCACGTTGGTCGCCAGCTTGTCCGCTGCCGCCAGTGCGGCGATCACTGCAAGTTCTTTTGCCTCAACTGTTGCGCTCAATGCGTGCCCTTCGTGGCTGCCGACGCACCGGGTTGCGGCACTCAGCTCTGGAATGTTCTGCCATACAAGGGTGACACACCAAGTTATTGCGCGGTGACACTTGTCGTCGGACTTGGAGTCGTGAAGGTCGAGTCGGCGGCTAGCCGCACAGCGACCTGCACACCAACTGTCTCCGCTGGATTGATGGTCACCATGGTGGTCGGTAGGCCCAAAGTCTTGGCCACCTGGTCGCCGGTGGCTCGGGCGGATTCGTTCGGGATGAAGATCTGAGACTTCGCCAGTGGCGCCAACTGCCCGCCCCAGACCAACGAGAGGCCGTTGGTAGTGAACGCCGTTTGAGCGTCGTCGAGTGAGTCATAGGTTGCTCCAGCTGCGAAGACCCGCACGCGAGGAACAGCCCCGTTTGTCCCCGGAACCAGGACCGAGATGCCGAACAGACGCTCGACTGTTGGCTGAGTGCCCACCGGAATCACGGTGTAGATGGCGGTCGACCCCGTTCCGGCCACTTGCGCGCTCGGCGTTCCCATCGTCATGGTCTTGGCCGTCAGAGACGTTTGGGCATCAAGCAGCCCCTGCGAGACCTGCTCCGGTGTGAGGCTGATCCGTGACAGTGAACCGAGGCTCCCAACGATGCTGCGAACCTTGTCCAGATTGCCGGGAAGCTTCAGCAGGACCTGCGACCAGACGTCATCGAAGCGGGCCATCCGACCTGCTTGCTCCTCGTTCGGATTCAGCGCGATGACGTATTGGGCCGCCGCCGGACCGAAGATCTTTCGTTTGCCGGCCTTCACGACAACTGTCGTCTTTCCATCAGCATCAACGACAACGATTGGAACCGGAGAGTTGACAGTCACGCCGCCCACCGAATCCACGAGCGCTGCAAAAGCAAGCCGATCGAGGATGAAGGCCCCGTCGACAGTGAATCCCAGCTCGTTGGTGACCTCGCGTGAAACATCCGCCGGCGAGAACGGTCCCCGCTGAGAAAGCGAGACCGAACCTGAAGAATTGACCGCGATCGCCAGGCCCGGCTGAACCGAAAGCCAGCTGCCAGTCGGGGTTGAGTTCGCCCGCGCCACTGACCCCAGGACAACGGAATCGGTAATCAGCGAATTGTCATCCCTGACTGCGACCAACATCGTGTTCTGTGTCGGTGTCACTGGCGCGCTTGAGGTTGGGCTGGGTACCGGATCGGGCTCAGGAGTCGCCGACGATCGCAGCACCACTGCCAACACAACGAGCACCAGGAACAGGACCAGAATCCCGATTGCGACAAGCAGGCGTCGGCTCATCGGGCGGATCCGGAGTACAGCCCACGCTTGCGGATGTAGCTGATGACCTCAGGTGTTGTGAGGCCATCAATTTGCTGACCGTCAGCAAGGCGGCGACGAATCAGCGTCGACGAAATGTCGACCTCCGGGATGGTCACGAGTTTGATGCGGCCACCGCCTTGAGGCAGTTCCACGTCAAGTTCATGCCCAGGGCGCGTGACTCCAACGAAGGTCGCACGGTCTAGGAGTTCGGAGTACTCCCGCCACGTTGGCAAACCGGCCAGGGCATCGGCACCGGTGACAAAGAAGAGTTCGGCATCGGCGTACTCGGGGATTTCAGCGAGCGCACGAAGTGTGTCCACTGTGTAGCTGGGTCCCTCTCGGTCAATCTCAAGGCGACTCGAATCGAGGGTGTCATCGGCGGCTGTGGCCAACAAGGTCATTGCGTAGCGGTCTTCGGCGGGGGTCTTGACTGCCTCACCCTTTTGCCACGGATCGCCTGCTGGAACAAGCAGGAGTCGATCTAACTTGAGTACCTGTGCGGCACCGCGAGCGGCCGCCAGATGTCCGTAATGGACAGGGTCGAACGTTCCACCCAGAATCCCGACACGGTCACCCACGTGTCGAACCCTAAGGGGTTCCGGTCAGCGGTCAGCGTTCAGGCGGGTAACCGCAAACACGGCAGCGCTGAAGACCACGAATGCCAGCAGCATGTAGGTCCATTCGGTGCCGTAGTACTCAATGTTGGTGGGAACCGGGTCGCTAGCACTTGCACCACCGGGGTAGGTGCCGTTGGCCATCTCCGTCGCAGAAGCAAGCAGACTCAAGAACATGGGGTCACCATAGCGCGCTCGGTTTAGGAACGCACCTGACCATCGCCTGTTACGACGTATTTTGTGGTTGTGAGTTCCGCTAGGCCCATGGGACCCCGCGCGTGCAACTTCTGCGTCGAGATGCCGATTTCAGCACCGAACCCAAATTCGCTACCGTCGGTAAACCGGGTGGAGGCGTTGACCATGACTGCCGCAGAGTCGACCTCGCCGGTGAACGTCGCGATCGCCGCGGCCGAATCGCTGACGATCGCCTCGGTGTGCCCAGTGGACCAACGCCTGATGTGAGCGATCGCTGCGTCGATCGACGGCACGACGCCTGCGGAGATATCAAGTGAGTAATACTCCGCCGCCCAGTCTTCGTCGGTGACGGCGGGAACCTCGATACCCAACTCCTTGCCGGCAATCATCATGGCGTCGTCTCCGTGAACCGTCACGCCGGCATTCGCCAAGGCGGTCAGAGCAACCGGCAGAAATCTGTCCGCGATGTCAGCGTGAACCAACAATGACTCGGCCGCGTTGCAGACGCTCGGTCGCTGAGTCTTGGCGTTCAACAGGATCGCCACCGCCGTCTCGACGTCGGCATCTGCATCCACGTAGACGTGACAGTTCCCAACCCCGGTTTCGATAACGGGGACGGTGGCGTTCTCGACCACAGAGTTGATTAACTCTGCTCCGCCGCGAGGAATGATCACGTCCACGAACCCCCGAGCCGTGAGGAGTTCCTTGACTGACTCGTGACTGGTTCCGGGAACTAGCAAGATCGCATCGGGGGTGATCTCGGACTGCCCCAATGCCTCGCGCATGACGTCGACCAGGACTGTGTTGGAGTCGAACGCGGACGACGACCCTCGTAGCAATGCGACGTTCCCGCTCTTCAACGCAAGCACTGCTGCATCAACAGTGACGTTCGGGCGGGCTTCGTAGATCATGCCGACGACACCCATCGGTACCCGCAATTGGCGCACCTGCAAACCATTCGGCAACGTGTAGCCGCGAATCACTTCACCAATGGGATCAGGCAGTTTCACCACGTCTCGCACGGCATTGGCAATGGCCGCGATGCGCTCTGGGGTCAGCGTCAACCGGTCGATCAGCGCGGCCGAGGTCCCATTAGCCGTCGCCCGCTCAATGTCGT
>JAOAUD010000132.1 GCA_030157755.1 Candidatus Nanopelagicales bacterium | reverse complement strand
GAGTTGATGCGCAGGACGTGGTGGTCGATGTCCGCATGCGGATCACCATCAGCTGGATCCACGTCGAACGTCAGTGGCTTGTTCAGATACTTCCGAACGATCACATTGACATCGCCATCGAGCGTCGCAGAGAACAACATGGTCTGTGTGCCTCGCCGAATCGCATCAAGGATGGTGCGAACATCCGGAAGGAATCCGAGATCGGCCATGTGATCCGCTTCGTCGATCACGGTGATCTCGACACTGTCGAAACTCAAGTGACCGCTGCGATGGTGATCGAGAAGGCGACCCGGGCACGCCACAACGATGTCGACACCTCGTCGCAGGGAACTGATCTGGGCTCCCGCACTGACTCCGCCGTACACGGTTGTCGACGTGAGGCCGACCTGGGCGGCGAGTGGCGCAAGCGTCTCGTGGATCTGATTCGCCAGCTCACGTGTCGGAGCGAGGATGATTGCTCGGGGTGACTTGGACTTCGTGCGAGTCCGCGACGCACTCAATCGAGTGACTAGTGGCAGAACAAAACCGAGGGTCTTGCCTGAACCGGTTCGCCCTCGTCCCAGAATGTCTCGCCCGGCGAGGGCATCGGGAAGCGTCTTCTCCTGAATCGGGAAAGGCGAAGTGACCCCCTCTGCCGCTAAGAGCTCGACGATCGGGGTCGGGATTGCAAAGTCGGAAAAACTGGATTGCGCATCGCGTTGGCGATGCCGTGGCCTATCTGGGCGGGTTTCCGCCATGACTTACTCCAATGATGGGTATGAATTCGCGACAGGTAGAAGTGACCGGAAGCGATGGGATTCGGGTTCGATATCCCATGCCAACTCTGTGCGTCACTGCTAGCAGACTGCCGACGTCCCATCGACGGGCACGGACTCATTCCGTGCACTCATGTGGATTCGTTGCGATCTTCGAAACTGACAAATCAGTAAGGAGAACTGCTCACGCTCAAGGCTGGAGGTCTTCAGTGTTGCACGAACCGCGGCTGAGCGGTAGCCACGGTGTTGCGTATCACTCAAGCGGATCGACGCTCGCGGCGCTTTGCTGCGGCGGCTTCGTCTTCCTTCTTGGCCGCAGCGAGCGTCGGCGCTGTGCCACCGTAAGAGGCAGGCAGCCACCACCGATCGTTGTCATCCTTCGGCTCATCCGGGTATCGCTCGATCGTGTCCGCCAACAACTCTTCAAGACGGCTGCGTAGTTCTACCGTGACCGTGTTGGGGTCGTCATCGACACCTGGATACATCGGTTCACCAATGGTGATGTAGATGTGATTGCCCCACTTGAGCGACCTCGGTGTTCCCTTGCTCATCATCCGCTGGCCTCCCCAGACAACCATCGGGATCAACGGAACCTCGGCTTCGGCTGCCAGTCGCGCAGCGCCATTCTTAAGATCTTTGATGAGGAATGCCCGACTGATTGTTGCCTCGGGGAAGACCCCGATGACCTCGCCGTCACGTAGCGCGTCGAGGGCATTGTCATAAGCATCGGCCCCGGCGGAGCGATCGACCGGAATGTGGTGCATCCCCCGCATCAGCGGACCAGAGACCTTGTTCTTGAACACCGAGTCCTTTGCCATGAATCGCACAAGGCGCTTCGAATCATCAGCACCAAGACCGACGAAGATGAAGTCGAGGTACGACACGTGGTTGCTCGCGAGCACAGCACCGCCAGTTGTCGGCACGTTCTGCGCACCAACCACGGTGAACTTGAGGCCCAGCATGAGGAATGCCGCACGTGCGCTGCCAATAATCGGTGGATACACAAGATCGGTCACGGGGCTAGCCTAGTGCGGCTCTGAGCAGCCAAGCCTGCTTCGTTGCTTGGACGGACGAATGCCGCGCCGCCGGGGTGGCGGTCGCGTCGCTACCGGGCGCAGGCCCTTGCGTGAGTCAGAATCTGCGCATCGTGCTGCACCTTCGGATCTACTCGCCAAGCGCAGCGACGGCACCGGTCACCGAAATCCTGCAAGGCCACCCGGCGGTCAGTGCCCTCGCTGTCGTGCATGGCGCGTCAATTCGTCCGCAAGGCGACGTCATCACTGCCGATGTTGCTCGTGAGGCCGCCAACGGCGTGATCGATGCACTGCTGGCGACCGACGTCCAGAAGACCGGATCCATTCACTTGAACAATGTGGACAACTGGATCTCGAAGCCTGCATTTGATGCCGAGGAATTGGCACCTGGTGAAGGTTCTGATGCCGTGGTGTGGGCGGAGGTTGTTCAGAACTCCTACGAAGACTCGAAACTGACGTGGTCGTTTCTCTCGTTCATGGTGCTCGCGACGCTATTGGCATCGATAGCCATCGTGATCGATTCTCAGATCCTCGTCATCGCAGCGATGGTGCTCGGTCCCGAATTCGGCGCAGTTGCGGCATTGGGCCTGGCACTCGTACGCAAGCGCCCTGCACTGCTTGGGCAAGCCGTGCGCTCAATCCTTATTGGCTACTCGGTGGCAATCGCCGCAACCACTGTGATGGTGCTCATTGGGCGCTGGTTGGGCTGGATCACCGAAGCCGCGGTCACCCGTCCGCATCCGAGTACTGAGTTCATCTACACGCCCGACAAGTGGTCCCTGATCGTCGCGTTGATTGCCGGTATCGCCGGTGTCCTCGCCATCACGTCTGCGCGAGCAGGCGGTCTGGTCGGTGTGTTCATTTCGGTCACCACGATTCCGGCGGCGGGAAATATCGCCGTCGGCCTGGCCTTTCTGAATTGGTCAGCCATAAGCGGTAGCGCCGCTCAACTGGTCATCAACCTCACCGGAATGGCAGTCGCAGGGTGGGCAACTCTGGTCGTTCAACAGTTTGTCTGGTCACGGGTTACGGAGACACCGCTTCCGCGAGTCCTGCACCGGCGGCAGAATCCAACGGTCTAGAGTGACCGCGTGCCTTGCTTAGTCGCGCTATTCGCGCTTATCTCCCCACGTCTGGCGATCTTCCTGCTGTGGTTGTTCACCGACCGCATGACGCTCGCATTTACCTCGGGATGGCTGGGATTCTTCGGCTTCCTGTTCCTGCCGTGGACGACCCTTGCCTGGACGATCTGCTACGCCCCACTGTTCGGCGTTTCAGGTTTCGGTTACTTCGTGGTTCTCTTCGGATTCGTGCTCGACATCTCGTCGTACGCGAGCAGCAAGAACCTCAACCGCAATTAGTGCACGCAGGTAGTTCGCACCCCTAGACTGCGCCACACAGCTACCGAGACGGGAAACCGATGTCTACCTCCGATACCGCACCACTGCCGGACAAAGAACCGAGCGCCGAAGAGCTTGCCGATCTTCGTGCCGAGGTCAAGTTCCTGCGCGAACAGGTAGCTCAACAGGAGGTAGCGACCAAACAGGCAGCAAACAAGCCGCCGAGCACTTGGTGGCGCACTGCGCTATCCATCGTCCTCATCGTGGTCGCGTGCGCGTTGGCGCCGCTTTCGGTCTTCTCAGTCTGGGTCAAGGGAGAAGTCACCAACACCGAGCGCTACGTCGCGACCGTTGCACCGCTCGCCTCAAACCCAGCCGTGCAGGCTGCGGTCACAACTCGCATCACCGACGAAATCTTCAAGTACATCGACGTCAACGCGATCACCACGGACCTGGTCGACACGATCTCGGCAAATCGCAACCTTGATCCGCGTAAGCAAGCTGCCCTCCAAGCGCTCGCTGGACCAGTAACCAGCGGCATCAAGAGCTTCACTGAGAGCTCAATCAACAAGATCGTCACCTCCCAGGCATTCCAGACGGCCTGGACTCAGGCGAACTACGTTGCCCACACGCAGATCGTGAATGCACTGTCCGGGCAGGACAACGGGGCAGTGAGCGTCGCAAACAACGAGGTCACACTCGACCTTGGCGATGTCATTACTCAGGTCAAACAACAACTGGTCGCACAGGGATTCACCATTGCCGAGAAGATCCCGGTGGTTGACACCCAGATTGTGCTGTTCCAATCCGACAACATCGGCAAACTGCAGACCGCCTACTCAGCACTCGACGCGCTTGGTTTCTGGCTTCCGATCCTCACGTTCGTTATCGGTATCGCAGGTGTCTTTGCAGCAAAGGGCCGCCGACGGGCATTCATTGGGCTCGGTATCGGCGTCTTCATCAGCATGGGCATCATCGCGATAGCGCTGAATATCGGCCGCGGCATCTATCTCAACGACCTACCGCCGACAGTGAGCCGGGATGCTGCTGCCGCCGTATACGACGCATTCGCTCTCTACCTGCAAGATGGAATTCGGTCCGGAGTCCTTCTGGGAATCGTGCTGATTCTCGGCGGTATCTTCACCGGACCAAGCCGCCTGGCTGTTGGGGTACGCGGGCTCGCAAAGAAGGGTGCAGCCTTGTGTCAGCGTGGACTCTTCAACGTTGGCGCAACGATGAACTCGGCCCGCGCGTTCGTGTCGGCTCAGGCAACCGCGATTCGACTCGTGGTTGTCCTGCTTGCCGTGGCCTTCGTACTCATTCAGACCTACAAGACGCCGGACCTCATTATCTGGACCACGGTGATCCTGCTCGTCGCTTTGTTCATCATCCAGATCTTCGCGTCAGGGGTATCGACCGACGAGGAGTCGGACGCACCTGCGGAGCACGACGATTCCGACGTGGATGAAGCCAAGGAGCCTGTTCCAGCAAGCTAGCGGTCTTCCGCATCCGGGCTTCTCGCGCTATGGTCACACGATCTTGGACCTTAGCCGCCAGAAGGAGCACCCGTGAAGAAGACGTCATACGCCCCCGGAACACCGTCGTGGATTGACCTCGGCACAACCGACCTGCCCGCAGCGAAGGCTTTCTACTCCGCACTATTTGGGTGGGAAATCGTCGACATGGGCCCGGATGCAGGCGGTTACTGTATGGCTGAAATCGGTGGTCTGCCCGTCGCAGGACTTGGAATTGCACAGAACCCTGGACCCCCTTACTGGACGACTTACATCAGTGTTGCCGACGCTGATGCGGCCCTCACCAAGATCAAGGACGCGGGAGGCCAAGTTCTGGTTGAACCGTTTGATGTGTTCGATTCTGGCCGAATGGCTGTTTTCATGGATCCAGCTGGCGCCGTCTTTTCGATCTGGCAGCCGTTGAAACACATTGGATCGGTGTTGGTCAACGAACCTGGAACGCTGATGTGGAATGAGCTCACCACTCGGGAGCCGGACAAGGCGCTCGCGTTCTACCCAGATGTCTTTGGCTGGGTCGGCGAGGACGATCCAAGTGCCACGAGCGCGTATACCCAGTGGATGCTTGATTCGGCTGCCATCGGCGGAATGATCGTGATGGACGACAAGTGGCCAAGCGAAGTTCCCTCGCACTGGATGGTCTACTTCAACGTTGAAAATGTGGAGCAGTCCGCAGCAAAGGTGATTGAACTGGGTGGATCCGTGATCGTCCCACCGTTTCCGGCAGGTCCTGGAATCTGCGCAGTCGTCCAAGACCCGCAGGGTGCTTCATTCAGCTTGATTGAAGTAACTGCTCAGATGTAGCAGTGGCCTGCGCTCGCCGGTCCGCCGCTAGTTGGCGGCGGACGGCAGCTGCGGAGATATTGCGAATCATCGAACCAAAGACGACGCCGTGAAACGGCATGACTGCGTACCAGTACGCGTGGCCTGCCAAGCCGCGTGGATAGAACGTCGCTCGCTGACCCAGAACTGCTCGCCCTTGGCCGTCCTGCTCGACTGTGAATTCAAGCCACGCGAGGCCAGGGAGCTTCATCTCCGCCCGCAAGCGCAGCAGGTGTTCGGGGACAAGCTCCTCCACTCTCCAAAAGTCGACGGCTTCGCCGACCATCAGGTGGTTCGGGTCCCGGCGCCCGCGACGCAGACCAACGCCGCCGACTGCCCTATCCATCCAGCCGCGAAGCTCCCAGGCGAGCGGGAACGAGTACCAACCATTGCGCCCACCGATGCCCTCAACAACTGACCACACGGCGGCGGCCGGTACGGGCACTTCCTTCTCCCGCGTATCGGTGTAGAGACTGCCGCCAGACCAATCGGGATCCGACGGCAATGGTTCTGCCGGGGCACCTGGAACCGACACTGATGACCACCTGGTGGTGACCTGGGCATCGCGCACTCGTTTGAGGGCCAACTCAATGGCTGTGTCCAGCGTCAACAGCCCCTCGGGCGGATCAGGAACGTACTGTTTGATGTCGTGTTCCGTGCACACAACCTCGTGCCGAAGGCTTTCGACTAGCGGACGCGCGATGCTCGCCGGCACTGGAGTGATCACCCCTACCCAATGACTCGAGAGGTTGGGAGTCAGCACCGGCACGGGGACGATGACTCTCTTGCGTAACCCGGCGATGCGGGCGTACTGCTGCATCATCTCCGAGTACGTCAACACATTGGGACCACCGATATCGAAACTTCGGTTCACATCTGCGGGCAGGTCTGCGGCACACACCAGATATCGCAACACGTCGCGAATTGCTATCGGCTGGATACGGTTGTGAACCCATTTCGGAGTGACCATTGCCGGCAGTCGTTCTGTCAGGTAGCGCAGCATCTCGAAGCTGGCCGAGCCCGAGCCAAGAATCACGGCTGCCCGAAGTTCGGCCGTGGGGACGCCGCTGTCGCGCAGGATCTGCCCAACTTCGGCACGAGATCGCAGATGCTCGGACAACTCGGAGACATCCCCCGGCGGCACCAAGCCACCTAGATACACGATTCGCTGAACACCATTGCGTTGCGCGCACTCACCGAACAACGTGGCCATTCCGCGCTCCGACTTCGCGAAGTCGCCCTTAACCTGCAATGAATGCAAGAGGAAGTAGGCAACGTCAACGCCGCGCATCGCGTGGTCAACGGCTATCGGGTCATGAGCGTTGCCCGCAACGACCTCGACCTCGTCGAACCAGGGTGCGTCTCGCATGCGTTCGGGGTGCCGGGCAAAGACGCGCACCCGCTTACCGGCCGCCAGCAAAGCCGGGACCAATCGGCCACCTATGTATCCCGTAGGACCAGTAACCAAGCACAACTGTGAGTCCGACATAGTGCCACCGTAACGCCAGATGGCCGCCCACCTAATCGGCAGACGGCCATCTGAGCGAGTACGCCAAGTTGGCGCGAGGTAACTACGCGTAGAACGCGTCTAGCAATTCCTGGTTGTGAGCCTCAACAACCTTGCGCTTCACCTTGAGGGAAGGCGTCAATTCGCCGGACTCGATCGACAGGTCGCGATCGAGAATGACGAACTTCTGGATCTTCTCCCAGTGGTTCAGTCCCTCGTTCAACTTATCCACGGAGGCTTGGACGATGGCCTGGACCTCTGGGTCCTTGGACAGCGACTCAAGATCAGCTGGCTTTCCATTCGCAGCGGCCCAGGCGGCGCAGCTCTCCGGATCCAGCGTGATGATGGCACTGACGAACTTGCGGTTGTTAGCGTGCACCACCATGTTGCTGGCGAGGCCACACAATGCCTTGAATTGACTTTCGATCGCCGACGGGGCAACGTACTTGCCGCCCGACGTCTTGAACAGGTCCTTCTTGCGGTCGGTGATCTTCAGACGGTCATATTCGTCAAACTCGCCGATGTCACCCGTCGCGAACCAGCCACCATCGAGCAACACTTCGGCTGTCGCCTCTGGATTGTTGCGGTAGCCGCGCATCACTGCTGGGCTGCGAACGAGGATTTCGCCGTCGTCAGCGATCATGACCTCAGTGCCTGGCTGTGGCTCTCCCACGTATCCACCGCGTCGAGTTCCCGGCCGACAGATCGTGACGATCGCTGACGTCTCGGTCAGCCCGTAGCCCTCGAGAACTGGCATACCGGCTGCGGCAAAGAACTCGGAGATATCAGCGGATAGCGGTGCTGAGCCACTGATGAAGAAGCGAATGTTTCCGCCAAGTGCTCCACGGATAGTCGACAGCACCAATTCGTCGGCCATCTTGTACTCAGCCTTGAGCGCCTCGTCGGGCTCCACGCCGTCGATCTCAGCTTGGTGGTAACGCTGGCCGACAGAGACTCCCCACGCAAGACCCTCCACCTTCTCGGGGCCTCCAGCGCGTGCCATCGCCGTGATTGCCGCGTGAACCTTCTCGAAGATCCGCGGAACTGCGCCCATGAACGTGGGCTTGATGACAGCACAGTTCTCCATGATTTTCGGAACGCGACCATCCACCGCAGTCATGAATCCCAGCTCGATCTGACAGGTGAGCAGCACCGAACCGAACACGTGTGCCATCGGCAACCAGAGAAGCTGGACGTCATCAGCACTCATGACATCCAATGAGCTCAAAGCCTTGCCGCAGTATCCCCAGCTTTCCTGGATGATCTCGACACCCTTGGGCTTGCCCGTCGTGCCCGAGGTGTAGATGAGCGTTGCAAGGTGGTCTGGACGTACTGCCGCCGCCCTTTCCTTAACCAAGTTCGGGTCGGCAGCCAACGCTTCCCTGCCAAGCTCACGCAGCGCGTCGAGGGAGATGGAGAAATCACCGTCACCCTCACCTTCGAACAGCACAACTTTGTGCAGTTCCGGGAGGTTGTCACGCTGTTCCAGAACCTTCGCGAGCTGACCTTCGTTCTCGGCGAAGAGAATGTGGCTATTGGAGTCACTCAGAATGTACGCAACGTCTTCAGCACCGGTTGAGGAGTAGACGGTGGTTACGGCTCCACCAGCGAGCGCAATCCCGAGGTCGGCAAGGATCCACTTCATCGAGGTGTCGCCAGCAATCGCGACTCGCTGCTCACTTTCACTTCCGAGCGCAATGAGCCCGGCAGCCAGAAGTGTTGCTTCTTCGCCGACCTGGGCCCAGGTCAGCGACACCCATTCGCCATCAGCACCTGGGTACCGAAATGCCTCGCGTTCCGGCGTCTCTTCGAGGCGATGTACCAACATCGCAGTGAAAGAGTCGTGGCCCTTGGTCAGTTCTTCTCTCGCGTTGTAGATGGCAGACACGTGTGAGTACTCCTCGGGATCAGTTGGCGAAACTTGTCAAGGCGTCACCAATTCGTGTTGATGTTCAGAACTTAGCCGTCAGGTGCAGTGAAATGTGAGTCCAAGTACGCCAATGGAGTCACGTGTCGGGTTAGTGAACCCCGATCGAATCGAATGAGTCAGCTTTATTGACCTCACTTGCGACCTGAGCTCCTGTGTTGTTGCGGCGTACCAGGTCGCGCTCACGCTCGCGACGGTAGAGAACCGTCGCGCCAATTCCTAAAACAATGCCAACCAGCACCCCGATAATTGCCCCACCAAGCATGAGGGCAACGCCGGTAATGGCGAACCACAAGACCGGCAGAGCTGCGCGAGACAGCCACATGCGTCGTTCTTGAGCGTCGATGTCCTCGTCGGCGACTTGCTCAGCAAGTTCAACGGCAATTGGCTGGCCTGTTGTCGGTTGAGTAGATTCGGACGACTCCCCAACTCCGGCTGCCTGCTGGGCTTCGGTTACCCGTGCGACGAAGACCGGCTCGCCAATGCTGGCGTCCCCAGTGACCGCCTCGACGACCGCGGTGTGCAGTACCGCAGCATCCCCGGCGGAGTCACCGGCGGAAGCGTCGGTGGATACCTCGTCGTCAACGGGCTGGACTACGTCTACCTCAGCTGGAGCGGCAACCTCAACAACTGTGGGCACCTCAGCGACAAGCGGAGGGATCTCTTCGGGTGCCTGCAGCTCGGGCGTCACCACCGTTTCGGCGACAACTGCCTCGATAGTTGGCTCGACGGGTGTCTGTACTGGTGGGGCAGGCACGTCTGCGTCTGCGGGGGTGACTTCGACCAAGGGTTCGACAGATACCGCAGGTGCTGGTACTGGCTTACGCGTAAGTCGTGACTGCCTTGGGGCGGCGGTTAGTGGACGGGCCAAAGCGGGAGCGGCGGGCTCGGCCTTTGCTGCTGGCTCGGCCTTTGCTGCGGGTGCCGCCTTTGGTGCGGGTGCCGCCTTTGGTGCGGGTGCCGCCTTTGCTGCTGGCTCGGCCTTTGCTGCGGGTGCCGCCCTCTTCCGTTGCCTCGGTATGACGGCCGGTGCTTCCTGCACGGCTTGCGCGGAGGCATAGATCCCGCGCCGAGGGCGGACAACCTGATCAGATGCAACCAACTGGCGCAGCGCTCGGGACAATTGACTTTCGGTGACTCCGCCCGAACCCACCGATAGCAGTTCGCGCAGTTGCGCAAGCGATAGTTCTGGGGCGTCAGACAGTGCCGCGAGAACTTTCGTACCGACCGATTCAGATCGATTTGCGGCTGTCTTCGTCGGCCGCGCTTGCATTGCGACTTCTCCCATACCTACACCTAAGCGCGTAAATGGGAAAAAGGCATGCTGTGATCGTCCTGATTTCACCCTGTAGGCGGATCGCCTCGGTTTGCATTTCCGACTAACAAGTGCCTCGGGCTGTCAGGCTAAGGCGGTGCCTGACCAGATGCATGTTCCGTCACCGGTGACCATCAGCACCGTCGGTCCGCGTGAACCCATGGTGCTTGCTCATCGACTGCCTCGCCCGATCGCCTACGTCATGGCCGGCGGTGGCGCGCACGGTTCAGTCCAGTGGGGACTGCTCCAAGCGCTAGGAGAAACCGACATTGCCCCGGATGTACTTATTGGCACATCGGCGGGTTCGCTCACCTGCTCAATTCTGGGCGAAGATCCACTTTCAGCGCTGAGCCGCCTGGCGTATGTTTGGAGCCAACTTGATATCGAGATCCTGGTAGGTGACTCGTGGATGGCGATGCTGTCCGCCGCTACCAAGAAGAGCCAGTCCCTGGCCGAAAACACGGCCGAAGAGGCAACCCTGAAAAGCATCTTGGTCGCCAGGGATTTCTCCGAGCTCAAGATTCCCACTGCCGCAGTGGCCACGGATCTGGCGACCGGGAAGGCGACGGCGTTCGATAGTGGCCCGTTGATTCCCGCGCTTTTGGCATCCTCAGCGATTCCCGGGATGTTGCCGCCGGTCACGATCAATGGCCGTCGCTACATCGACGGTCTCGCCAGCGCGAATCTACCTGCCAGGCTTGCGGTTGAGCGCGGAGCCAAATCCATCGTTGTACTCGATACCGGATCGCGAGAGCCTGCACCGATCAGCAAGTCGGCAACAAAGGTCGTCTCCAGGGTGAACAACATTCTGAACGCTAGCCAACGCCGTGCCCAACTCGCGTACGCGAGCTCTCACGTGCCAGTTCTGGTTCTGCCAACCCCTCAAGACCTCGGGGCCGCCCTCGACTTCCGCGGAACGATGTCTGCCGCAAGTGCGGCATACGAAGACGCCCGTCAGTTCCTCTTTGACGCAACGAAACTGCCCGGGCGATCGACACTCTCCCCCGGCCTCTACGCACGGGGAGATCGGTTGCGCAGCGATCCTGACTTGGGTCAGTTCCTCGTTCCCATCGAAACCTCAGGCGAACGCTCATGACAGCAATCAGATTCCCACGGCCGCTCGCGTTCGTGTTCTCCGGTGGCCTGGCTCGGGCAGCCGGACAGATCGGGATGTGCGAGGTGGCGCTCGAGCTCGGCATTACGCCTGATCTTGTGGTTGGTACTTCCACGGGAGCGATCAACGCCGCTGTACTCGCGAAGAGTCCCGCAGACTTCCACGGTTCCGCCCGAGAACTTTGGCACGCGGTCGCCCAAGACAAGGCTCTGAGCTCAACATGGCGATCGACACTTCGGGGCCTGGCGGGGAAGGGGTCAACCCGCACCCAGACCATGCTTCGAAAACATCTAGCAGCGACTTTTGAGGACATTACTCGGGATCAACTAGAGATCCCATTCATCGCCGTTAGCACCGATCTCGAATCGGGTCACGCCAGCACGACCCAAGGTGACACGATCGTGAACACGCTGCTGTCGAGTGCTGCCTTTCCGATCATCATGCCGCCGGTTTCCGTTGACGACCAGCTCTTGATCGACGGCAGCGCCGTTGCCGGAGTCCCCGTTAGTCAGGCTGTCGCCGCGGGGGCTAGGTCCGTGATCGTGTTTGATACCGGATCTTCCGCCGTGAACGAGGACGAAGTAGCCAACATCGGCTGGTACGAGGTACTCGCCTTGGCATTCACCCACCTCGTCCGAGGGCAGGCTGACCACGATCTTCTACTTGCCGCACGTGACATCCCAGTGGTGACGATCTCGATCGATCAAGGCAGCCCGTTCGATCTGAGGAAAGCGCCGGAGGTCATTCATCTTGGACGCGTTGCGGCTTCAGATGTCTTGTTGGAATTGAGCCCGCGACACGGCAAAGACTTCAGGACGATCAACAAACCTGGGCTCTACGGCAACCACGGAATCAATGATCACTGACCCGCGATCAGGCTGAAAGCACCTTCTTCTTCCTGCGAATTGTGCAGCCGGAGAACCGCGTACAAACCGTAGAGGAGGCCACGTAGTTCGATCACGTCGTCGGGTTCTGGCGAAGCATCACCGATGTCGTCAATCAGGCGTCGCAGTCGATGGATCTGGTGTTCGATTTCCGCATGAGTGCGGCTAAGCGCACCCATGGGATCTGCTCCCCCAAGGATCTTCGCTACGACCGGGTAAAGCTCGCGCTCCTCGGCGAGCTCATGTGGCAACAACTCCGACTCGAGACGGACCAGCAACCTCTGCGCGGGTCCGAGGTCAACTGGCGGCGCATCGAGCTCGTCGGCGACCGTTCGAACTTGGTCGACAATTTCGCGAACCTCCATGTGTTCGCTTTCCATCGCCGCGATCAATTCCGCGTCCTCGGATGAAACCTTGGTCGCGGCTTGGCGGCCTGGTGTGAGGGCTCGTAGGGCGATCGCGATCGCGAGTACGTCGATGACTTCCTGGGTGAGAGCACCGATCGTGGGCGGCAAGTACCCCAACGCTGCCACCACCATCGCTATCAACGACAAGCCCATACCAACCGTGACGCTTTGCAAGGCGATTCGTCGAGATCGATGTGCAACGTCAATTGCAGTCGCTAGCGCGTCAACTCTGTCGACGGTTAGGACGATGTCAGCTGTCTCGGATGTCGCGCTAGCTCCGCGAGAGGCAAGCGCCACTCCGACATCAGCTGCCGCTAGTGCTGGTGCGTCATTCACACCATCGCCCACCATGATCGTCGAACCGCCCGCTGCCTCCGCTTGCAGGACAGCAACCTTCTCGGCCGGATCCCTATCTGCGGCCACCGAATCAATGCCCACTACTCGAGCAACTGACTCTGCAACCTCGGCGCGGTCACCGGTGACCAATACCGTCCGCTCAATTCCTACGTTGCGCAGGTGCCGAATCATTCGGGGTGCGTCGGGACGGATCGGATCTTCGAGGAGGAACGCACCGGCGGGCTGATCTTCGATCGCCACGAAGACCGTGAGAGACCCATCAAACGCTGCCCTCCGGCGGACTTGCCGAACCCAGGCTGGCGACGCGTCGCCAACGATCCACCTCGCTTTCCCGAGTCGAACGTTGCGCCCGTTAACGCGACCCTCGAGTCCATAGCCAGTCACCTCGTGGACGTCCTCCGGCATGGCCAGTTCATAGCCACGCCCCCGCGCGTGGGTCACGATGGCACTCGCAAGCACGTGCGGCGAAACCTGATCGAGTGACGCCGCGAGGCTGACGAATTCCTCCGCGCGCAACCGATCGTCGGCGAGCACAACTTCAACGACTGTCGGACGACCCTGAGT
>JAOAUD010000131.1 GCA_030157755.1 Candidatus Nanopelagicales bacterium | reverse complement strand
GCATCGCCACGTAAGAGTGCAAACTCGGCGTACTCATGAGCATGGACGCCGTAGCGGGCGAAGACTGCAGCGTCGTCAATTACCTCAGCGTTCCCCACACCTTTGGCGGCCGTGTACAGCACCCGAATCGGCTGGGCATCAGTCACGAGTTGAAACAGGTCGCGGTCACCGGTCACCACTAGGACGGGGTCTGTGGTTTGACTGGCCAGTGATCCGATCACGTCGTCGGCTTCGTATCCCGGCATACCCAGTCGGGCGATGCCCGCACACTGCAGGATCTGCTCGATCAGCTTCACCTGCGGTAACAATTCATCGGGTACCGACTCACCGTCGAGTTCCGGCTCTGCTTCCTCAGCTACCCGGTGTGCCTTGTAGCTCGGTATTGCAGCAACCCTGAATTCCGGGCGCCAGTCATCGTCCCAGGCCGCGATCAAGTCAGTGGGTCGGTGATCGGTCACGAGTCGACTGATGAAGTCGAGCAACCCTCGTGCGGCGTTCACAGGGGCGCCGCTTGGTGAAGTCACTGATGTCGGCACTCCATAGAAGGCACGAAAGTACAGCGACGCGGTGTCCAGGAGCATGAGTCGAGTTGCCATGGGGCAATTGTGGAGTATCGCGTCGTACCCACTTTGGGCAGTAACCTGCGCAGGTGAGCACAGACTTCGAGCCTTCCGAGTACATCAGTCGCCTGCAACGCGCCTCCGAGTTCTCTGCTGCGGAGGGTATTGCGGCTCTTCTCGTCACGCCAGGCCCTGATCTTCGCTATCTCACCGGCTATCACGCGCACCCGTTGGAGCGGCTGACTTGCCTGGTCGTCCCGGCAGATGGGCCCGTGAAACTTGTGGTTCCCGAGCTTGAAGTCGGGACCGCTCAGGCGAGTCCCATCGGTGCATTGGATATCGAATTGGTTACCTGGCAGGAGACTGAAGACCCCTACGCGCTCACCGCGAAGGTCCTCGGTGAACCAGGTCACGGTGCACGCATGGCGGTCGACGACCGGATGTGGGCCGTCAAAGCGATCGAACTGCGCCGTGCCATGCCGGAAGCCGAACAACTCGCTGCCGGTGTTGTGTTGTCGGAATTGCGGATGCGCAAATCTGAAGCCGAAGTAACTGCACTCATCTACGCCGGTGAGGCGATCGACCGAGTTCATGCCCAAGTGCCGCAATGGCTCCGGGTTGGTCGAACCGAAAACGAGGTTGCTCGCGACATCGCCGACGCGATCTCGCAGGAGCACGAAACAGTCGACTTTGTGATTGTTGCCAGTGGTCCCAATGGATCGAGTCCTCACCACATGGCAAGTGACCGGGTGTTGGCGCAAGGGGATGTGGTCGTTGTGGACATCGGGGGCACCACATCCGTCGGCTACTGCAGCGACTCCACGCGCACGTATGCACTCGGAGAGCCGGACCCATCGTTCCTTGCCGACTACGCCGTACTTGTTGAAGCTCAGGCGAAGGCTTGCGAGTCCGTAGCGCCAGGCATGACGTGCGAAGAGATCGACGCCGTTGCCAGGAACATTCTCGCCGATGCCCAACTCGATGAGTTCTTCATTCACCGAACCGGCCACGGAATTGGCTTGGAAACACACGAGGAGCCGTACATCGTCAGTGGCAATCAGCGCCGTCTTGAACCGGGGATGGCATTCAGCGTGGAGCCGGGCTTCTATCGAGCTGGCGAGGTCGGCTCACGGATCGAGGACATCGTCGTGTGTGGCGTCGACGGGCCGATCATGTGCAACAAGCGACCGCACGAACTGATCGTCGTTGAGTAACCCTTAGGCTCGCCGAAGAGTAATCATCGGGAACCTGAGGAAGGCATCAATGCACGGCGAGGTAGAACGCGAACTTCCAACACCTGAGTCCGCTGAACTTTTGGCGGTTGTGCGCCAACTGGCTCGCGAGGAATTGGCACCGCTCGCGGTGCGCTACGAGGCCGAGGGTCGGTTCCCGCGAGAGGTATTCACAAAGCTCGGCGAAGTCGGGCTGCTTGGTCTGCCGTACCCAGAGGAATACGGGGGAGCGGAGCAACCGTTTACCGTCTACCTCCAAGTCATTGAGGAACTCGCAAGCGCATGGTTGTCCGTTGCGCTGGGGGTCAGCGTCCACACACTCAGTGCGCATGCGTTGGCAAACTTCGGTACCGATGATCAGAAGTCGGCGCTGCTCCCGGACATGATCGGCGGCGAGCTACTCGGGGCCTACTGCCTGTCGGAACCCGGTAGCGGCTCCGATGCGGCCGCACTAGTGACCCGTGCCGAAAGCATTGATGGCGGGTATCGGCTCAACGGCACCAAGGCGTGGATCACTCACGGCGGAGTTGCTGACTTCTACACAGTGATGGCGCGAACCGGCGAACACCGCACGAAGGGGATCAGCTGCTTCCTCGTTGAGGGAGATTCTGACGGGCTGTCTGCTGCCGCGCCGGAAGACAAGATGGGCATGCGAGGTTCGCGAACAGCGCAGGTCATCCTTGACGATGTCGCGATCCCCGCAGACCGACTCATCGGCGCTGAGGGTGAAGGCTTCACCATCGCGATGGCCGCCTTGGACGCGGGGCGCCTTGGCATTGCTGCCTGCGCCGTCGGTGTTGCACAGGCAGCGCTGACCGAGGCAGTTGCCTATGCCAATACTCGCAAACAATTCGGCCAGGCGATCGCCGAGTTCCAGGGGATCAGCTTCATGATCGCCGATATGGCAACCGGCGTTGAAGCCGCCCGATCCCTGTACCTGAGCGCCGCACGTCGCAAGGACGCCGGCTTGGACTACTCAACACAGGCCGCGATGGCGAAGCTGTTTGCGACTGATATGTGTATGCAGGTCACGACCAATGCCGTCCAGATCCTCGGCGGCGCCGGGTACGTTCAGGACTTCCCTGCAGAGCGCTACTTCCGCGAATCCAAGGTGCTGCAAATCGTGGAGGGCACCAACCAGGTCCAACGGCTCGTCATCGGTCGCAACGTGCTCGCGGACGTCTAGTCCGACGCTGCGGCCAAACCGGGGGAGCGACGTCGCTCAAGGAAGTTACTCCACGGCTCTGCGACTTTCGCCAGAATCGGTCCGGCAATCGCAGTAATCAGCACGTACGTTGTTGCCAGAGGCACCAACTTGTCCGGTGCAAACGGTGACGTCGCAACGATCCCGGCGATCAGCACACTGAACTCACCGCGAGCGGCCAGCAGCGAACCAGCGCGCCACCTGCCACGTGGACTCGACTCCGCTCGCTTCGCCACGATCCAACCGGTGACGAGTTTGGTCCCGATCCCGACCACAGCGAGGGCAAGCGCGACGGGCAATACCGGCGGGATGTCGGCGGGGTTCGTATTGAGACCGAAGAACACGAAGAAGACGGCAGCAAAGAGATCTCGCAAGGGCGCAAGTCGCTGACGTGCAACCTCTGCGACTTCATCGGTGAACAACAGACCCACGAGGAATGCCGCCACCGCCGCTGAGAAGCCGAATAGTTCCGCAAATCCCGCGACCAGAATTGCTGCTCCGAACAGCGTCAGCAGCAGCGCCACCGGCTGATTCGCATTAAGAAGGGAATTCGCGAACTTGAAGCGATGCAGCGACAGCAACAAGACGATGGCGACCACACCCAGCGCGACCCCAACGCTGATCAACCCCGCTACAACGCCGGCGCCGGTGGCCATCGCCGTCACAATTGGGAGGTACGGAGCCATCACGATGTCTTCAACGATCAGCAACCCAACGACCCCTGGCACTTCTGCCTTTCGTCGCCACTTGAGGTCGCGTACTACTTGAGCGACGATGCCCGAACTCGAGATGTACGTGATCCCGCCAAGAGCAACTGCGCCAAGCATTCCCCAACCGAGCAGCAACCCGCAGATTGCCCCGGGCAACACGTTGAGCCCGATGTCGACGATGCCGGCCCACCACTGTTGCTTGACGGTGCTGATGAGCTCCTCACCGGAATACTCCAGCCCAAGAAGTAACAGAAGTAGAACTGCCCCAATCTCAGCGGTTACTTGGACAAATTCCTCGTCAACGCCCAGCGGCACGAGTCCGCCATCACCGAATGCGAGACCTGCAAGCAGAAATAACGGCACCGCGGAGAACCTGAACCGGGCCGCCAGGCGTGCCAAAATCCCGAGTCCAACAAGCAGGATTCCGAACTCCACAAGCAGCCCAGGAATGCCGTCGGCATCAGTTGCAAGGAGGGCTGCGGGGGACACGAAGCCCATCCTGGCAGGATTGCGGTGTGTTCGACGCGGCGACGAGGCTTGTACTGACGGCAGGACTTGTCTATTCCTACCGATTCCCGTTCTCCACCTCTGTGATCCTTGATGAGGGTCGCATCGCATGGATCGGCGATGACGGGGGCCTGTCTGGTCAACTGCTCGACTCTGATGTTGTTGTCGACTGCGAAGGCGCCCTCATCACCCCGATGTTCTTTGATGCAATGCTTGCGAGCACCGAGGACGCCGACGCCAGTGTTGGGGCGGGTCTTGTCTCAACCGATTCCGGCCCCCAATTGCACCGAAGGTCGGCCGACGGGCAGTGGGCAGTGGAACCCGACCACCGCGACCTCGCAAGTGCCTACGCGTTCGTCGATCCGGAAGACATCGGCACTGATGAGGTGCAGGCACTACTCACCAAACGCTTGTTCGCCATAGTTCAACCGCAGACCCAAGGGACGGTGTTGTCGAAGCTGGCGAGTGCTGGTGTCCCCTTTGCATTTGGATCCTTCGGCACGTCGATGTCGCCATGGCAGTGGCTACGCAATGCTGTCTATGGCGGACGCGATGGGCTGTCTGCCCGAGCCGCATTCAACGCCGCCACACGTTCGGGCTGGCGACTGGCCGGTACTCCCGATGTCGGTGAACTGCAGATCGGCAGCCAATCACGCATGTGCCTGTGGAGATGCGATCACGTCGAGGTGCAGGTGCCGGACGAAAGGGTCCGAGCATGGTCAACCGATGTGAGGGCTGGTACGCCGCCCCTGCCTGACTTACGCGAGGAAGCCGCACTTCCGACCCTGATTTCAACGGTTATTGACGGCACCCTTCGGAAAGTCACGTAACTGTGTCGCCTCGCAATATCGCGATCATCGCGATGCGCCCGCTCGCGGCAATAGTCGGAGGTGTGTTGCTGGCAGCATCGTTCCCGCCGATCGGTGCAAGTTGGCTCGCGCCGATCGCTGTGGCATTGCTGACCCTGTCGACGGTGACAACCCCACGAGTTCGCAGCGCGTGTGGCTGGGGAATGGTCGGAGGCCTTGCGTTCTTCCTGGTTCTGCTTGCCTGGATAGATGTGCTCGGGCTGGACGCATGGCTGCTGCTCGCTACGTACTGTGCGCTGTGGCTAGCCGCCTTGGGTGCCGTGAACCGTGTACTTCGGCGGCTACCAGCGTGGCCAGTTTGGGTGGCGGCGGCCTGGGTGGCTCAGGAGGCGTTGCGTGACCGGATTCCCTATGGCGGGTTCCCCTGGGGTCGGCTGGCATTCAGTCAGGCCCAGAGTCCGGCTCTCGGCCTTGCAAGCGTCCTCGGGGCAGCAGGGGTATCTTTTGCCGTTGCCCTGTCGGGGGCCATGCTGTGCTGGGTTGCGCTTCGATTGGTGCCCGCAGGGACGCGATCGGCTCTGGACTTCGCCGACAACTCGGGATCCACACCACCAACCTGGCGCGGATCAGTCGGAATCGTCGCGGTGTTGGCCGTCGGAGTATGGGCAGTGGGCGCGATCATCCCGCGGCCCACAACTGGTGAGGACGCCGCTGGTCCCGGCACGGCGACGGTCGCGCTGGTCCAGGGCAGTGTCCCTGGGTATGGCCTCGACGCAATGTCGCAGCGTCGCGCTGTCCTGAACAATCATGTGAACGAAACGAAGGTTCTGGCGGCCGATGTGCGGGCAGGCAAGGTACCCGCGCCGCAGCTTGTCATCTGGCCGGAGAATTCGACGGATATCGATCCTCTGGCGGATCAGCTTGCCGGGGCAGCGATCACAGATGCCGCGAACGACATCGGAGTTCCGATCCTTGTTGGCGCTGTTGTCAATAACCCCACCGTTCCGGGAACCCTGTGGAACGTGGGCATCGTGTGGAACCCGAAGGCGGGCCCGTCGCAGTACTACGTCAAACGCCACCCAGTCCCGTTTGGGGAGTACCTACCCGGACGCAGCTTGCTCTCGCGCTTCATTTCTCGATTTGATCGTGTCCCATATGACTTCGCAGGGGGCAATGAACCCGGTGTGCTTCAGGTCGGCCCCGCAAAATTGGCCGATGTCATTTGTTTCGAGATTGCCTACGACGAGGTCGTGCGGGATGCCGTCCTTGCAGGCGGGCGGGCAATCAGCGTTCAAACCAACAATGCGACGTACACCCACGCCGGTTTCGGGGGAGCGGCACAGTCGGAACAGCAGGCCGCGATGTCCCAGATCAGAGCGGTCGAACACGGGCGAGCAGTACTGATTGCCGCGACAAGTGGTGTTACGGCCATCATCAATCCAGCGGGAGAGGTAGTTGCTCAAGCGCCCGTGTTAGAGCCTGGCTATCTCGTCGATGAAGTTCCGCTGCGGGATTCCATCACCATCGCTGACCGAGTAGGCGCGTGGCCGGAATGGCTGCTGTTTCTGGCGGTCCTGTTTGGGGTAACACTGTCAGTAGTGCAACACCGCAAATCGTCTCGCCTTGAGGGGGAACAGACGGATGACAGCGATGACGATTCATTGCCTACCGAGCGGTAAGGTTGCTAGACCATCAAACGAAAGGGTGAACCGTGTCTGATCCGAATCCGTCGGTTCCACCAGAACCAGTGGATCCCGCTGACCAGACGCTTGAGTCACCTGGTGCTCCCGAGGACTTCGCTGACCTCGGCAAGATCCTTGCGATCATCCCGACGTACAACGAAAGCGGCAACATCGAGCGGATTACCGCGCGAGTGCGTGCTGCCGTGCCGTCGGCTCACATCTTGGTCGCCGATGACAACAGCCCTGATGGCACCGGAAAGATCGCAGACTCGCTCGCAGACGAGGACGATCACATTCACGTCCTGCATCGACTCGGGAAGGAAGGCCTCGGCGCGGCCTATCTTGCTGGATTCACTTGGGGCATTGAGAACGGTTTTGATGTCCTGATCGAAATGGATGCAGACGGAAGCCACGCGCCTGAACAACTGCCGTTGCTGCTCGATGCCCTTCGAAACGCCGACTTGGTACTTGGTTCACGATGGGTCCCGGGTGGATCAGTCTCGAACTGGCCGAAGAGTCGCGAGATCCTGTCGCGTGGCGGCAACTGGTACACGCGAAAGGCGCTTGTGCTGCCGCTCATGGACGCAACAGGTGGGTATCGGGCATACCGAACTAACACGCTGAAGAAGATCGACCTAGACGGCGTTGGCAGCGCGGGTTACATCTTCCAGGTCGATCTTGCCTACCGCGTCATTCAGGCTGGAATGCGAGTCGTTGAGGTTCCAATCTCGTTCACGGAACGCGAAATCGGAACGTCAAAAATGAGCCAGTCCATCGTCACGGAAGCTCTATGGAAGGTCACGGTCTGGGGATTCCGGGAACGCATGCGCAGCGCAGGCCGCCAACGGATCCGAAGCGCGAAGGCGAAACGTAAACAGGGCTGGTGACATGCGTACGTTCGCGATCTTCATCGGCTACGTAGTCCTCGAGTTTGTTGTCGCAATCTGGATAGCGTCACTCGTGGGCTGGTTGATGGTGATAGGCCTGACCATTGCAGGCTTTGCACTCGGCTTACTAGTTATGACGAACGCCGGCACCCAGGCCGCCACCACTTTGCGTGAAGCTTCTGCAACGGGTCAAGCGCCTACGGGTGCCATGGGCGATTCCGCGGTGATGTTCGGTGCAGGCGTGCTGATCGCGATCCCCGGCTTTATCACCGATGTGATTGGGCTGCTGTTGCTCATTCCGCCCATCCGCCGTGGTGCAAAGAGGCTGGGACTCTTCGGATTCGCACGATGGGCGCGAAAGCAGAACATGTCAGTCGTGACGACCACTTATGAAGGCACAACCGTCACCAAGGTAGTTCCGGGTGATGTTGTAGTTGGTGATGTCATCAGGCGTGAAGATGACACAGATTCACAAGGGCCCACTCCCGATGGCAATCATCCGCCAATCGGACCTGGTGGCAAGTAGGCAAGTTATGCCGTCTTCTTGCGACGCGGGGCGCTCGTGCGTCCGGCACTCGTGATGACCTCATTGCTGCGCAGGAGGTCGAGCCGTTCCTTAAGCAGAACCTCAAGGTCATCTGTCGTGCGACGCTCCATGAGCATGTCCCAGTGCGTACGTGCAGGCTTGACGGCTTTCGGCTCGGGACGATCGCCGTCGCGCAGAAGGGCTTCGGAACCGCACCGGCATTCCCAGACGAGCGGAACTTCAGCTTCAAGGGAGAATGGCATCGTCGTTACGTGACCATTGGGACAGTCGTAAGAAACTGGCTGCCGTGGTGCGAATTCGACGTGGTGATCTGTCTCGTAGCTTGTTGCTCCGAGCCGTGATCCCCGCAGTGCGCCGTCACTCATCTGTGCCACCTTTTCTCGCGTCGTAACGCCTAGCCGACAATTGCGCCAAATTTTGGGGCACCCGTCGTGTTGCACAGTTCAACGCGCATCCCGTGGGGGTTGTTCCCCTGCTGGCCGACAGTGATGCACGTTTCACCCGAATTGGGACGAATCGCACATTCTCCGCTGACCAGTCGAAACATTTGACGCCGGGCCGATCGATTTGGTGCCCGCACCTAGGCCAAATAGTTGTCAGAAGACGGTAAATGCCACTTAAGCGTCGTGACCAATGACCTCTTCCTCTCCGACGTTAGCCAGAACGGGTGACGCGGAAGGTGTGGTGAGTACGGGCAGACCGAAAGACTTGAACGCGAAGCGATCTTGTGACGAAGGGCAGGTGAACGCGATGGCTGTCTCTACCGAACCCGCTCTGTATGGCGAGCCCTCTGCGCCACCGGCACGCGGTCGGGTGATGGTCATCGCACTCGCGCTCGTTGCGGTACTACTGGCGGCGATCGCCGCCTCAGCGTATGGCTGGTCGGTGGTGATCCAGAACTCAGCCGCTGGATCGAGCGAAACCAATCGATCAGCCAGCTCGACGACTCAGGATCCGTTGGCCGAGTGGGCACCGACTGCAGTAGCGGCAGCAACAAAATCAGACAACTTCCGCAAGCTAGCCCTGCAAGAAGTGCAAAACCGCAACTTCGCGGCCGCAGTTGAGCCACTGCGCAACGCTGGGGCGGCACTCGTCGTAGTCCCCGTCTCTCCCGACAACGGGGTCAGCAGCGGCCTGCTTCGCAAGATCGGGATGAGTTTCATGACAGCGGCACTTCATTTGCAGAATGGTGACGTCGACGCAGCTGCCGAGGCTATTGATCAGGTCAATGTCGGCTACGCGAAACTCTCTGAACAACTGCGGGGGACTAGCGCGGAGCGACTCGGCCAACTGACCTAACGCAGATCGCTACTGACCGATTGCCTTACGACCGGATCCGACACCGCGATCAAGCACTGATTGCAACAGGGTAGGTCGATCCGTGACGATTCCGTCGACGCCCATTTCGAGTAGCCGAACCATCGTGGGCTCATCGTCGATCGTCCACGCATGAACGACTAGTCCGCGCCGATGTGCGGTCTGAACAAACGAACGAGTGATGATCGGCACACCATTCTGGCTGACCGGCACCTGGACGCACTGGGCATTGCTGGGAAGTCCGACCTCGGCAAGTCTAGAGAAGGGACCCATCCGGGACGCCGCCATGAGAGTGGCCACCTCGGGAGGAGTCAGGCTGCTGGCAGCACTGTTTCCCAAGGCCGAGCGGATTGCTCGGACCCGCAATGCGGAGAACGATCCTACGCAGATCCTGTCGCCAACCTTCTTCTGCTTGATGAGTCGGACAAAGGGTTCGACAGTGTGGTCGTCTTTGACATCGATATTGATGTACTTATCGTCGAATTCTTCCAGCAGTTCCTCGAGCCTTAGAACGCGATCACTGCCCCCAACCTTCGCCCGCCGGACCTCTGAGTAGGGCAGGGCGCTGATTCGGCCGACTCGGTCTGTCACACGATTTAGATTTGCATCGTGGAAGACCATCACCTTGCCATCGGAGGTTGCGCGAACATCGGTTTCGAAATACTCGAAGCCAATGTCGGCCGCGTTGCGAAAGGCCGTCAGCGAATTCTCGGGAGCCTCTCGTCCGCCGCCACGATGCGCCAGGCCGATTGGGCTGGGGGTCGAGACAAAGGGGTGGTAGAGGGTTTTGGCCACGCGGTCAGGGTAGAACAGGCGCATCAGGCAAGCGGAGCGCCCCTGCCGTTGACAGCTCAATGCGGTACGTCTGCGATCCAATCGTGGTTTCGACTTGAGCCCCTGTGGGAGTCACGGTGCCAGTCGCCGACGCAACACTCGGGTCCACCCCCGCCCCTCGCGGCACGATCACGCTGACGATCCGGTTCGACGGACCCCAGGCATGGGCGCGAAGCGTAGGGGAGGGGACCAGTTCGCCGTACTTCGATGAGTTCCACCCGCGATAGGGGTTTTGCTCGCCGGCCCCCACCGTGTAGCTCACCACATTGCCGACGTTGAATACGGACACGTTCGCACCGGATCCGCTGGTGGATGCTGACTGTCCGTCCACGGTCACCGTGCGATCTCGACCGAAGTTCCAGTTCACGTTGAACGTTCCGACCCGGTCCATGGAGACGTCATCCATAACGATGAAGTAGTCGCCTAGCCGGTCGTACCAGATGGTGCGTTGGAGCTGGGTTCCTGCATATGCGCCGTCAACGAGTGAAGTGAGGTCCCCATCGTCGGTGCTTTGTGACGCAACGATGATGGGGCGTGGAGCTGCGGCGCTGCGACCATCGAGGCTCACGTTGTTATGGGCACTGCGGCTGTACACGAAGGCGGATGCCGCGTCATTGGTGTACTTGTACTGACCAGTGTCAAACAGCAACTGCGAACCCTTTGAAGCCAGCGTCAGAGCACCAGCATCGCTGTGAGCGTGGTACTCCGTCGAATGACCAGGACCTGTTCGAACCGAGTAATAAGTCTCGTCTGAGAAGGGCCGATTCTGACCGAAGCCGGAATGTCCGAAGATGAATCCGGCCGAATAGCGGCTGTACTTGAACTGCGGTGCGGGGCCCTGCGTGCCGCCAACGGTCATGTACCGCATGGAACTTCCCGCCGGGGATTCGTCCACCTGGGCCTTGCTCGGCACGCCGTCGCCAAGAGCTTCGTACCGGCCGTCGGGGCGCATCCCGTGCGCGAGGAAGTCTGGGATCAGGTTTGATCGCAATAATGCGGCCGGAACGGCGTTGCCACAACCGCGAATGCGAGCGATCTGTTGCTGCGTCCAGGTATACGTGTTCCGCGCGTAGATCATGGATCCTTCGCGCACAGAACCATCATCGGCAATCATCTTGGCCGAGTTCGCGGCCATCCGGGACAAGCCCTTCTTGCGGATCTTGGAGCTACCGATCGCACAGCCTGCGGAGTAGATGCCACCTGCCTGAAGGAACGACACATTGTTGACGTTGCCCCACCGCTTGGCCGCAACGGTCGCTTGAGTCTTCAGCGCGGCTTTGAGCTTCTTGCGCTTGGGTGCTGGACCCGCCAACGCACAAGCCATCGACAACATCCGGAACCCAGATTCGATCTGCCCATAAGCGGCACTCTGGCGGGGCCGCTTTGGCGGATTGTCCTTGATCCAGTCAAAGACGAGTGTGTAGAAGCGGTTCACCATTGCGGTGTTCCCGGTTCGTAGGCCATAGCGCAACAGCGGCAAGGCCCAGTGCAACGCGTGCATGTTCGCGTTTCCACTGCTATCCAGACTGCTGGTGTAGCGCCACGAGGGATTCTTCTTGAGCTTGAAGGTGCCGAACTGCGTGACTCGTGCCTGACCGCGCATGATGTTGTTGGCATCTGCCGCGTCAGTCTTTAGTGTTCCGAAACTGCCGAACTGGCACTGACTAGCAGCCTTGGCCGCAGTGCTACGAGTAGTTGGAAAGGCAGGCTCACTGAATTGCGGGAGCGGGCCGGGATCAATTTCGGAGAGATCTGGGATCGTGTCGACGATCGCCGCCACGGTGGGTTGTGCCGAGGCGCTCGTTTGCGGGGCAACGGCGAGGCCGGTAGCGGCAACGGTCACCGAAAGAAGGCCTATCGCCAGGCGCGCAGCACCGTTACGACGTCGTTGAATACCTTCCAAAGTCACCGGGTTGACGATACCTAGCTATGCACTGAACACGACGCAATTCGATGCCACGCTCATCCAAGTTTTGGAAGGATTCATCCTCACGGGTTACATGAGCGCCGCACAGTCACCACTAGGTCGTTACCGATACCGTTGCGGAATGGTTGATGCCGCCTTCTGGGCCTTTGTGGGATCTGGGGCCCTGATCGTTGGTGCATTCCTCGGATTTTGGCTCAATGTATCGAAACGAACACTCGGTTTGATCATGGGATTCGGCGCCGGAACCTTGCTGAGCGCGGTGTCCTTCGATTTAGTCTTCGAGGCATTCAAAGAGGCGGAGGGCTTGCCCATAGTTATTGGTTTGCTGGCCGGCGCATTCGCCTTTTGGGGCGGCGACATCCTGATCGAGCGGATGCAGACCGGAGATGAAGCCGATGGCGGCGAAGGGGAGTTGGGCTCAATCGAAGAGCCAGGCTCTGGGCTACAACTCGCTCTCGGTGCGACGCTGGACGGGGTACCCGAATCCGTCGCGATAGGACTGACGCTGCTGGGCGGCAACCCAGTGAGCATTGCATTCGTGATCGCCGTGTTCCTTTCGAATGTTCCAGAAGGAATGGCCGCCTCAGTCGAACTGGCTCGCACCGGGTATTCAAAGGCGCGGATCCTCGCGATCTGGGGTGGTGTCGTGGTTTTGTGCGTGGTCGCAGCAGCGGTTGGCTACGTCGCACTAGGCACTTCACCACCAAGCACGATTGCGCTCATCCAATCGTTTGCCGCCGGCAGCATTCTGGCGATGCTGGCAATCACGATGATGCCGCAGGCATTCACTAAGGGCGGACGCGCTGTCGGCATCGTCACGGTCATTGGTTTCATTCTTGCGGCTGGACTATCGGCCCATTGAGCATCGTTTGGTCCGCATCAACCTAGCTCTCCGGATCCCAAGGTCGACCACGTACTCGAGATCGACTTGGCAGTTGCGGGAGTCGGCCCGATCGAAGCTGTCCGATCGACTACCGTCAGTACATGCACTTGGCGCGAGGAATTGCGGCACGCGGAAGTGAGTTCTTGCTCTTTGCGTTAACTCCACCTCGGATCACGGTCAGCTCGGAGCGTGCTCAACAGATCGCCGACGTGACACGCCAACGGCTCGCCGGATTGAATCTCGATGGCCTGGTTTTGTACGACATCGACGACGAGAGCGATCGCAACCCGCAGGAGCGACCCTTCCCCTTTCTACCCACAATGGATCCTGCAACTTTTCGGGCTCAACACCTGCAGGACTGGACCACTCCCGTCGTGGTGTATCGGGCTGTCGGTAAGTACGAGGAAGATGACCTGCGTACTTGGTTAGAAGCCCAGGACGCCGACAAAGCACTCACGGTATTTGTCGGTGCGTCATCGCAACAAAGGAAATCATTGACCTCGCTTGTCCGCGCCCAAGAACTGTGGGCTCAGACACGACCAGATCTGCAACTCGGGGGCGTCGCAATTCCGGAACGGCATACCC
>JAOAUD010000130.1 GCA_030157755.1 Candidatus Nanopelagicales bacterium | reverse complement strand
TACGGGTTGTGCAGTCGGCGCGGGTTAGCTTGTGGAGCCGGGTGAGTTGATCGCCCGCATCGCGCACGTATCGCCGAACCGCGGCATCCGTCCACTGTCCTGAGCTGTAACCGTGAAATCGCAGATGCAATTCGACCAATAGGCACACTTGATCAACGATTTCATTCGAGTACCGCAACGCCCGCAACCGCTTGCGCGCCAGCTTCGCGCCGACAACTTCATGGTGGTGGAACGAAACCCCGCCGCCATCTTCAAAGCGGCGAGTCTTGGGTTTACCGATGTCGTGGAGTAGCGCAGCCAATCGCAACACCAGGTCGGGATTACTCATCGGTTCGTGCGCCGTCTCTAACTCAATTGCCTGCGAGAGCACCGTGAGGCTGTGCTCGTACACATCCTTGTGATGGTGGTGTTCGTCAATCTCCAACTTCAATGCCGGAAGCTCCGGCAAGACGTACTGGGTCAGCCCCGTATCCACCAATAACGTCAGTCCACGGCGCGGGTCTTCACCCAACAGCAGCTTCGATAGTTCGTCGCGGATGCGCTCGGCCGACACAATCGCCAAGCGGTCAGCCATCGCCGTCATGGCGGCGACCGCCTCAGGTGCCACAGTCATTTCAAGTTGGGACGCGAATCGTGCCGCTCGCATCATCCGCAGCGGGTCGTCATCGAAGGAGTCCTCCGGGCGCCCAGGCGTCCGCAATAGTCCGGCACCCAAATCGGCCACACCGCCGTGCAGATCAACGAAGCCGACGTCCGGCAACGTGACCGCCATAGCGTTGATCGTGAAGTCACGCCGAACGAGGTCTTCGGCAAGTGTGTCCCCGAAATCCACCACCGGCTTTCGGGATTCGACGTCATAGGACTCAGCGCGATACGTCGTGATCTCGACCTGATAGCCGTCCTTCAGCGCGCCCACTGTCCCGAATCGAATGCCGATGTCCCAGGTGGATTCTGCCCACCGGTTCAACAGCCTGAGGACGGCTTCCGGGCGCGCGTTCGTCGTGAAGTCCAAGTCATTCCCGAGCCGACCAAGCATCGCGTCTCTTACCGAACCGCCGACCAGGGCCAATTCGTACCCCTGTTCGGCAAACCGCTCCCCGAGGTCGCAGGCAAGCGGGAGCACGTCGGCTAGCGCATCCATTGATACGCGTAACGGGGAAGGTCCTTGGGATTGAGTCATGTTGAGCACACCTTAGTTCCGGTGCCGGAACGATTTGCCGACTATCCTCACCGCATGGCCGCGTCAACTCCGAATACCCCTGTCAGCGGCCAGCACGTTCCCGTCCCCTCTGACGTTCGCGCACCACGTCGAACTCCGCCAAGCGAAGAGACAAGTGCCGGTGGCCTCGTTGTGGACCGCAATGCGAGTCCGCCATGCGCAGCACTGATCGGTCGGCTGGACCGCCGAGGCCGCCTGATGTGGTCGTTACCCAAGGGCCACGTCGAACCGGGCGAGACCCGCGAACAAGCAGCCGTGCGCGAAGTGGAGGAAGAGACCGGTATCGCCGGACGCATCCTCGCCCCGCTTGGCGCCATTGATTTCTGGTTCGTTGCCGATGGCCGACGAATCCATAAGACCGTGCACCACTTCTTGATGGAACAGGTGGGCGGGCAGCTCAGTGCTGACGACGCTGAAGTGGTTGAGGTTGAGTGGGTGCCGCTGGCAGACGTCAGCAGCCGACTCGCATACGCCGACGAACGGCGATTGATGGAATCAGTACCCCAGTTGTTGGCGGATTACGGGTGAGAAGCAGGCAAATCCTGGCCGTCTGCGCCGCCTCGGCGATCTTTTCTGTTGCGATCGCTGGACAGGCCGTAGCCAGCGCCCCCGCGGCGAAGGATCAGGAAGGCCAAAACTCGACGGGCATCTCGATGTCCCTCGATTCGCTGGCCCCCGTCGTTCCGAGACCAAAGGACGACCTGCAACTCGCGGGGACCATCACCAACACGTCCGACCGCGAGATCGGTGGCGCCAACGTTGAGCTTCGCCTCTCGCAGGAGCGGATGGGTAATCGCGCGCAACTTGCGAAGGTTGCTGACGGGAGCGAGACGCCCAACACCCGTGGCGTTTCGAATGGGTCCGTCGAGGTCAAGGCCACGTTGGCACCGGGAGCTAGCGCCCCGTGGAGCATCAAAGTTCCGATGTCGGACCTCGGGCTTGGAAACAGCGGCGTGTACGGGCTCCGAGTCGACGCGACATCACGCGACGACTCACAAGTCACCACATCAGTGCAGACCTTCTTGCCATGGTTTCCGAACCCCGATTCCGTCAAGCCGACCAAAGTCGTGTGGTTGTGGCCGCTCAGTGACTGGCCGGATCGCAACGCCAACAACGTGTTCCTCACTGACCGGACTCCGACAGAAATCACGCCCACTGGACGATTGAATCGAGTTCTGGACCTCGGAATCGCTGCGAAGGCGCAGGCCGAATGGGTCGTTGATCCTCAGGTGCTGCAAGCAGTGAATGGGATGACCACTGGCTACCAAGTTGCCGGACCAAATGGGGGCGCGCTCCCTGGTGGCAGCCCACAACCGGCCATCGATTGGTTAGCGCGTACGCGTGCAGGGTTAGCAACCGCATCGGTGAACGCAGCCGCCTACGCGGTCCCCGACGTGACTGCCCTCAATCGCGCCAAAATGACCCAGGATGTCGTCCAAGCAACAACAACTGCACCGGAGGCCGTAACTGCGCTGCTCGCGCGCCCGGTGACTTCATCGATCGGCTGGCCGCCAGGAACTCGTACTGACACGAAAACGCTGAGCTTGCTACAGAAGTCCGGTGTCAGAACAGTCGCGCTCGACAACGCGGCACTTCTGCCACCGACCAACGGCGGGCCAAGCGGGATTAGTTCCGCCGTGCTTCGCACCGAATCTGGGCCACTGGCTGCTGTACTTACCGACCGAGTGTTGTCATCGTCGTTTGGCAACGCCGCAAGTTCCGCAAACGAGGCGGTGCTTGCACGTCAGCGATTCCTCGCCGATTCCGGTCAGATCACGATCGATTCGCCGGATTCCGAGCGAATCATTGCACTTGGGCCCGATCCGCGTTGGGACCCCAACAGTGCTGTGGTTGGC
>JAOAUD010000129.1 GCA_030157755.1 Candidatus Nanopelagicales bacterium | reverse complement strand
TCGGCTTGGTGCCTTCCTTGCGCATCAAGCGTGGGCGAATCAAGAGCGCCCAGATAAAGATCGCAACAGCAAGCAGGAACAGGGTGATCGATGCCATCAACGGCACCGGCAGCGTTCGGCCGAATGCGGTTTCCCACAGACTCACGGCAGCAAACCCGATGGCCCCGGCAAGTACCGCCAAGGCGGCGAGTAACAGTGGGCGCGTAGGGGTCACGGGCTCAGACTATGCCCCGATGTCAATAGTGAGGATTAGGTCCTCACGCTTGCGCACTCCGGCTGCATCTTCAAGCGGCAGCGCAGCCAAGAGGTCCGGCACTGGGGTGGCAGTCCCAGCCAACGTCGCCTGCGGATCAGCATCGAGTAAGGGGACCAAGACGAATGCTCGCTCAACGGCCCGGGGATGGGGAAGCGTGAGTACCGGGTCATCGCTGACAACGTCGCCGTAATTGATGACGTCGACGTCGAGGGTCCGTGCACCCCAACGAACCTCACGTGTGCGGTGAAGGTCCTGCTCGGCGAGGTGCGCGAGCGCAAGCACCTCGATCGGGACCAGAGAAGTGCGGACCTTGAGCACTGCGTTGAGGTAGTCAGGCTGCTCTGGACCACCAACCGGATCTGTCTCGTAGACCGCAGACACCGCGACTGCCTCAACTGCAGGGTCTTGAGTGACCACGTCAATCGCCCGCTGCAGAGCGGCGAGGCGGTCACCTAAATTTGCGCCAAGGCTCAGCGCAACATCAACAGTCGCGGGAACCAGGTCGTCGCCCGCCTGCAGAGCCGTCATCTGACCCGCACGATGGTCACCGACACATCGGAGAACGGCACGCTGATTGGTGCCTGCGGTTTGTGGACCGTGACTTCGACCAGTGACACATTCGTCCGAGTTGCTGACTCCAACGCGAAGATGGACTCGGCGATCCGTTGAGCGAGCGCCTCAATCAGGTTCAGTGGTTCACCGGTGATCGCAGCCACAATGACGTCAGCGACCTCGGAGTAGTCGACGGTGCGGTCTAAGTCGTCCGTGCGCCCGGCTTCACGTATCTCCGCATGGAGCACAACATCGACGATGAATGGCTGGCCGTTTTCGCGTTCCGATGGGAGCACGCCGTGGTAGCCGATGGCCTCCACGCCGGTCAAGGTAATCCGGTCGAAGCCCTCGAATCCTTGATTCACCACGCACCTCCCTCACGCCAAGCCCGCGCAACGCGGACAGCATCCAGTGTCCCGGCTACTTCGTGGACGCGCACACCCCACGCACCATTTGCAGCAGCGAGAGCCGAAACTGCATGTGTGGCGGCGTCACGGTCGCCCACCGGTCGTGGGGTTCCGTCGCGTCCGGCTAACACCGCACCAAGAAACCGCTTACGCGAAGCACCGATAAGTACTGGCTGATTGAGCGCGCTCAAGGCTGGAAGGTCTCGCAGTAGTTCCCAGTTGTGGCTCGCGAGCTTCGCGAATCCCAAGCCTGGGTCTAAAACGATCCGGTCCGGATTAATCCCCGCCGCAACAGCGGCATCGCGGCGTGCGGCAAGTGCGAGAACCACTTCGGCAACAACATCGTCGTAGTGGGTGAAGTTATCCATCTCGTCACTCGGGGCACGCCAGTGCATCAACACGATGGGCACCCCGAGATCGCTGACGGTCGTCAGCATCGCTGCATCAGCAAGACCGCCACTGACATCATTGACCAACTCAGCGCCCGCTTCGACTGCCTGCGCGGCAACTCCTGCGCGCATCGTGTCGACACTGCACCGAATACCGCGCGCAGTAAGACCGGAGATGATCGGCACGATCCGGGAGAGCTCTTCGTCAGTTCCAACTCTCGCCGCACCGGGACGAGTGGACTCACCACCCACGTCGATTATGTCGGCGCCGTCTCGGATCAACTGTTCGCCAAATGAAATTGCGGCGTCGGCGTCTGCGAACTGACCGCCATCGCTGAACGAATCAGGAGTCGCGTTGATGACACCCATGACGACGGCGCGCCCGGGTTCACCGATCCGCGCGAGATGTTCGTCGATCACCGGGCCATGATGAGGGACATCGCCTCAGATCGGGTGGCGGCGTCTCGGAGTTGTCCACGCACCGCACTGGTCGTGGTCCGCGAACCAGGCTTGTGAACTCCACGCATTGCCATGCAGAGGTGCTCGGCCTCAATGACAACGATGATGCCGCGGGGCTTGAGGATTCGGTCGAGCGCATCGGCGATCTGAGTTGTCAAGCGCTCCTGCACCTGCGGGCGCTTTGCGTATACGTCTACGAGGCGAGCGAGCTTCGATAGACCAGTGATCTGACCATCGTCAGCGGGGATGTAGCCAACATGTGCTCGCCCGAAAAAGGGAACGAGGTGGTGCTCACACTGACTCCACAATTCGATGTCTCGCACCAGCACAAGTTCGTCGTGGGCGATGTCGAACGTGGTTGTGAGTACGTCTTCCGGACGTTGACGCAAACCCGCGAAGATCTCGGCATACATCCGAGCCACCCGTGCGGGAGTGTCTCGTAGCCCATCTCGATTTGGGTTCTCGCCGGCAGCCAACAACAACTCACGAATGGCCGCTTCTGCTCGCTCGAAATCGAACGGTGGAAGCTCACTAGGGTCAATGTCGTCGGTACTGATGGGGTCAGTCACAGGATCCAACCTAGACAACGGCAGATCGGTCATGCGCCGCGATATGCCGAATCAGCCTAATTCGAAGATATGGCCGCTGATCCAGTCTGCGATTTCATCGAGCGTCAGATAGATCATTCCGCCAGTCGCCTCAACAATTCGGCATCACGCTCGACGATGGCATCAACTTGATTCTCGACCCAATCTCGCCGTCTGCCTGCCATAGCTCGATCGACGACGGCAAGGCTCGCCACCTCTGCCGGAGTGATGCCCTCGCGGGCCGCCTGCTCCAGAAGTAACGCCTCCACCTCGGTCGGAAGCTCGAAACTCATCGCCATGTGTCAAGACTAGACCTTTTGGAGCCACTGAAGAAGCCACGATTCCACACCTCTGGACGCCGTGCACCAGCCAAATTTGCTACGCGGATGGGGGCTGCTGCTGGGTTGGTTCGTCGCCGGCCGGAAGCAT
>JAOAUD010000128.1 GCA_030157755.1 Candidatus Nanopelagicales bacterium | reverse complement strand
CCCCTTGTCGAGGAGCAGTTCCGACAGGTAGAGCCCGTCCTGTCCAGTGATACCAGTGATCAGGGCATTGGGCACAAAAACTCCAAAGTAATCCGGATGAAAGTACTGCGCTCAATGTTAGTCCGTTTGGCCGTCCGATGGCCTCGCCTGCCTGGGTTAGTCGGCAAGAACACCGGCGAAACCGCTGCTACTTTCGAACTATGTCCCGGGCTGAATCGTGGCCACCTGAAACCGGGATGAACACGGCCCAATTGTCGGTAGTTGTGCCCTTTCTCGATGAGGAAGACGTGCTCCCTGAGTTCGTCGAAACGCTGCGGAATGCGTTAGACCAGACGGGTCGCACTTACGAAGTGATCTTCGTAGACGACGGCTCTTCCGACGGCGGGACTGCGTGGGTCAACCAGCTCTGTAATCGCGACTGGAACCAAGCCCAACTCGTGCGACTGACTCGAAACTTCGGGCACATGCAAGCACTGACGGCCGGGCTCGACGCTGCATCCGGAGAGTGGATTGCCTCCCTGGACGCAGACCTGCAGCACCCCCCGGAGTTAATCGGGCAACTGCTCACATTGGCAGAAGAAACCGACAGCCCAGTCGCCCAGGCGGTTCGCGTTTCGCGCCGGGGCGACAAGGTTGGGAAGCGGCTCGCTGCGCAGAGCTATTACGCAGCCGCCAAACGATTCGGCGGCGTAAAGACGCCAGCCAACGTCGCGGACTTTCGAGTGATGCATCGAACCGTGGCGGACCAACTTCGAGCTCTTCCCGAACGAACCCGCGTGTACCGACTCCTGCTGCCGTGGCTGGGGTACAAGACCGCGTATTTGGAGTACGAGGCAGCGCCACGCACAAAGGGCACCACCAAGTACTCGCTGACGCGAATGCTGCGTCTTGGTTTCTCCAGCATCACAGCATTCAGTACTGCGCCACTGCGGGTGGCTACGGCGATGGGCGCCTTAGTTGGCATCGTTGGCATCATCGGAGCGATCTTTGTGATGTTCAACTGGGCCCTAGGATCTCCACTCACCGGATGGCCCTCATTGATGGCTGCGATCTTGATCCTCGGTGGCATCCAGTTGATGACCATCGGGATTCTTGGCGAGTACCTCGCCGTGGTGTTGGAGCAGGTTCGGGGGCGGCCGATCTACGTGACGAGTGAACCCATCTCTTCGGTCGCGCCGGTCAACCGTGCCGACGGGTCCCTGCCCGTGCAACGCCAATCGACTGAATCAACGACACCACCAGCCGCCGCAGAGGTATCGGCTGGCGACGTGGGTGCGTCGTGACGATGTCCAACGCGCAACTGCTCGCGACTTACCCGCGGACGCGACCTCCGTTGCCAAAAGCACAAGCAGCGGTCTACGAGCAGGAATACGCCATCAACCGTGCAGGCAGCGGTCCGCTGTATCGCGCGGTCCGCGGACTTGAATCCTGGATGCACCGCAAGATAGCCAGCGAACACACCACTGGTGCCGTCCTTGAGTTGGGAGCGGGCGGGCTCACCCACTTTCCGATCGAGCAATGGTGCGACGAGTACGACGTCGTTGAACCGGCCGCAGATGTTGTGAAGACGGCGGAGCATTTCGGCGAGGTTGGGCGCTACTGGGATGACTACGACCCGTTCGTGTCTGATGCGTCTAGCGGCGAACTGCGCTACTCGAAGATCTTCTCGGTCGCAGTGTTGGAGCACCTCACGAACCTGCCAGCGGTTGTTGCGGCCTCGGCGCTCGCTCTGACACCCGATGGATCGTTCCAGGCTGGCATCCCAATGGAAGGAGGCGCGTTGTGGGGCGCCTCTTGGCGGCTGACCACGGGGGTGGCCTACCGCATCCGAACCAAGGCCTCGTACTCCGAGCTGATGCGCCACGAACACATCAACAACGCTGCCGAAATCGTCGATGTGATCAACGAATTCTTCGGCGAAGTGAAGGTCTCGCGGTTCCCACTGTCCGGGCGTCACGTGAGCATGTACGCCTACATCTGTGCGCGGCACCCGCGGACCAAGGTCGCCACAAGCTACCTGCGCCGTGTCGGAACTCCAGATGCGTGACTAGCCAGCACCTGTCGCGGTGTCCGAGAGTAGGTACACGTCGAACCGCTCGCTGGTGAACGCTGGAGTGCCAAGCTTCGACGGGTCGCTACCTTGCAGCGGTTGGCCACTGCGGTCTCGTAGCGGCGCAACGGCCTTGTCGAATAACACGGCGCAGTAGCGGGCCTGAGCTTGTGAGTCCCCAGCAGCAATTTGGGTGGCGGTACGTGAGATGTCCTCAAGGTCGCTTACAGCCACTGACCCGTACGTCCAGTAGTAGTCAGGGTTGATGAGAAACGGTACGTACCCGCGGTAGTAGAGCTCGGACAGTTCTTCGGATTCCTTCTTCGTACGCGGAACGAGCCCGTTGGTCACTGGCAGCTGAAGGACCGGGCAGGGCTGACGCGAGCGCGAAATGAAGTTCACGGCGTCGTATTCGGCAAACGTCGACGGCGCCGCAACACGGGGGCCGTCTCCCATGATTCGGAACTTGATGGTGCCGGTTGCTGCTGAGTCGACGAACCAGGCGACGAGAACCACTGCGGCGAGCAGCCACACGCCGAACGTGGCGGCACGGCGGTTGGGGGCTTGCGACGCATCCGGTTCGTCCGGCTTGTTCAGTTCCTCGGCGACTGCCCAACGTCTTAGTGCGACCAACAACCAGGCGCATCCCATGAGCGCGACAACGAGCCCCAGGCGAGACCAAGCTCGCGCAGGTGATCCCGGCCCGGCAAGAACGCCGACTGCCGCCTGGAGGTTCCCGAGCCCGCCGACGACGAAGAAGAGTAGGACGATGATCGACAACTGACTCATCAGGTCGCGGTCGTCATCGCGCAGGGATGGAAACAGGCGACGAAGCCCCGTCCCGGCGAGTAGGACAAAAACGAGGAACACAGCGGCCAATCCAGCGATGAGTCCGATCGGTTTCAGTTCCTTGCTAGCGCCCGTGATCAACAACTGCATTGGCGGCAGATACCGATCAACCAACGGCGAGGCAAGTACAAAGTCGACCAGATGGCCACCGAACGCATTCGAATCCCACGGACTGCGGCTGAGCACGTCGCTGGAGTTCGGGACAGTGCTGGAGATCAACACCTGGATCCCGAATGCGACCGCTGCGGTAACAACGATGACGATGCGGTAGGCGAGCGCACGCCACTTGCGAAGCAGGAGGGCCGGAACAAGGGCGGCGGAAATGAGCAGGAGCACAACGACTACCCACCACAACGGCGCGATGACCATCACTACTGAAAGTGCCACTAGCCACGTGATTGTTTGTCGCGTCGATACGCGTCGGTTGAGCCGGAACAGCAGACCAAGCGCGAATGGAACGAGGAACCAGGCGCCGACGTTGAGGTGGGCAGGCATGAAGAGCACGGCGGGTGCCGCACCGAGCGCGATCGAGAAGGATCCAGCGAGGGCCGGGCGGACCGTTGGTAACGCCGAGCGGAAGAAGAAGAGGCAGGCGGCAGCGTTGAGTGCGGCGCTGGCAACTGCAACCCACAGCACCGCGGCCGCGCTCGAGAAACCCAAGATCCCGCCGAGCAGCCATAGCATCACGCCAATCCAGATGCCAAGTTGCGGAACGCTCCACAGGGAGTATCCGACCGACCATCCGAGGTGGGGATCCACAGCGAACGGCCCGGACTGCGCCGCCACCTGCGCGGACGATTGGATCCACCAGTAGTCATTGCCGGAGGTGAAGATTCCGTCAGTCGCGATCCAGGGCTTGATGAGGATGGCGGAGAACAGGACAGTTGCAAGGACGACGCCCGCGTAGGCGCCTAACTCTGACCGGTGCCTGGCAAACCATCCTGCCTCGGGCGCAACTTCACCCTGCGACAAGCTAATCCCTAAGCCTTGTTCTTCTCATACTGGCTTGCGACGGGTCCGGACTGGCCGACGTATTTGGAGTTCAGTTCAGGATGGCCGTATGGGCGTTCGGCGGGGGCATCGAGGGTGTGGAACGACAACTGGCCAATCTTCATGCCCGGCCACAGTTTGATCGGCAACGTCGCAACGTTCGACAGCTCGAGCGTGATTTGTCCGCGTGCCCAACCTGGATCGACGAATCCAGCGGTGGCGTGTATCAGGAGGCCGAGTCGGCCGAGGGACGACTTGCCTTCGACACGCGCGACGATGTCGTCAGGCAGGCCAATCGCTTCCAGCGTCGTGCCGAGGACAAACTCGCCTGGGTGCAGGATGAACGCCTCGCCGTCGCTGACTTTGACGGTTTCCATCAGGTCAGCCGGTTTGTCGAACGGGTCGATCACTTCGCAGGTGTGGTTGCGGAAGACTAGGAACGCATCCCCGAGGCGAACGTCCACGCTTGCCGGCTGGATCTGCTGCTGATCGAGCGGTTCGATGATCAGGCGACCGTCTGCAATCTCGCGGCGGATGCTTCCATCAGACAAAATCATGGTGCGAGATTACCTGCGTGCCTGCCTACGCGTTGCACATACGCGCCATCCGCTGGTTGAAAACCCCCACGGTGTTGGGTTTACTCCGGCCTTTGCCCGTCAAGTAACCCCAACACGGTGGGGGTTTGCGGATGGCGGAGGTGCGGGACGGCTAGCCGGCGCAGAAGCCCCAGGTTGCGGGTTGCCCGGCCTTCACGGTGGCATTCCACGCCTTGCCCTTGGCGGTGATGGTGTTGTTTGCCACCGAGTAGTCTGCGGACCACAGCGATGACACCTTGCCCTTGGCGACCGGGACCTTCACCGACCACGTGATCGGCGCCGCACTCGCGGTGCTCACCGTCACATTCGTGCAGTAGCCCGTTCCCCAGTCAGTCGTGACCTGAACCGAAGTCGTGACTCCGCCGACGGTCGTACCGGTGTGTGTCGGAGTCGGGCTGGCCGTCGTCGGGGTTGGTGTTGGTGTCGGTGTTGGTGTCGGTGTCGGGCTGGCAGTCGTTGGTGTTGGTGTTGGGGTTGCAGTCGGCGAAGGCGCACCGACGATCGAACATGGGACGGCAACACCGTTCAGCTTCGCCGAACAAGTGGTCGCAGTCGGAGGAACGTAGCTTCGATCGGTGAACCCGAAGGTGATTCCCGCTCCACTCGCCAGTGAGCCGTTCCATTCGACGTTCCCAAGCGTTACCTGCCCACCGGAGTAGGACGCGGTCGCGTTCCACGGCTCGACGTTGTTGGGCCAAGGCAGGGATACACTCCATGATGCCTTCGCCGATCCGCTGGTGTTTGTAACCGTTGCGTCGTAGTTGCGACCCGATCCCCACTCATCGGTCTTCTTCAACGCCAACGTCACGCCGCCGTTCGTGACCGGTGGTGTGGTTGATGTTGGGGTCGGAGTTGGCGTGGCCGTTGTCGGTGTCGGTGTCGGGGTTGGCGTCCCAGCCGCGTTGACTGTGACGTCGTTGCACGCGTAGAACGCTTCCTGGCTATCGCTTCGCTGCCAGATTGTGTAGATGATCGAGTGCGTTGAGCGCTGCGGCAAGGATGTCCGCAGGACCTCGGCGGCGGTTGGTGCACTCGGCCCGGAGTCGTATACGAAGTCCAGGTCGCTCCACTTGAGCGGAGCGGCCTTCACGTCGAAGCCGGGCTTGGTGATGTAGACGCGGTAGTACGCGGTTGCGTGGGGGGCGGTGTTCTGCCACTGAAGCGTGTACTTGCCGTCGGTCCCAGGCTTGAGATTCGTGACTGGCCACTTGTCGCTTGCGGTGTTGAACGCGGCGTACTTTGCTCGCCCCGCGCTGCACAGTTGGCCATCCGGAATCAACGCCTGGTGGTTACCCGCGGCAGATCCAATGTTGACTTCATTCCAGTCGTAAAGCGCTTGGCTGTTGGAAGTCCACGCCTGGTTGCACATCTCGTTGTCCGGAGTCAGAAACCGGCAGCCATACGTACGCGACGGTGGATCTTGAGTCGAGCCATGTGCCGACGCGCTTGTTGCTGAGAAGACCACCCCGAGCGTTGCGAGCATGAGGGTGAGGACGGAGGTTACGGCGGTGGCCGCAATACGGGTGCGGTTGGAACTCATCGTGAGCCTTTCGCATACGGGATTGTTGGGATCGCCAACTTGTGAGTTACTTACTCGGAAACTACTTCGGGTAACGAGATGCCCACCCTAAGTTTGATCCGCTGATTCGGCTACGCCGTCGCTCAATCGGGTTCCACCTTAGGTATGAGATCTACTGTTTGGAACGGTGAAATGATCGACACAAGACGTGCACGCCTTTTGACAATCGGCATGGTTTTGTCAATCTCTTTACCGTTTCTTGCCTCTTGCAGTTCCGCTGATTCGACTCCCACCCCAGTGATCTCGGGCAGTCAAGCGCCCGCACCTGGATCTGCTGACGGCGTCCACAGCGTCGCTGACACCGACTACGAACAGACCGCACTCGTTGTTGACACAACCCAGGTCGAACTCGATCAGATCGCACTCGATCCTTCGAGCAAGGCCAGCGCTGCCGTCCTTGCGATCGCCAAGCAGTCAGCAGAGACGGTGGGGCCAGAAGCAACGGTTCTGCGCAACAAGTTGGTCACCGACGGCAACGCGACGACCGACGAGCACCACAAGCCTGCTGTGGGCAGCACCCAGATCGCGGCGCTCAAGAAGCTTTCCGGGGCGGCGTTCGACACGGCGTGGGCACGTGTCATGACGTCGCTGAACGAGCAGGTCATCGCTGCAGCAGTCACCGAACTCAACGTTGGCGAAGACAAGGAGACCCGCACGCTGGCACGCGCAAAGATCGACTACGCATCGGCTCAGAACGGTGCCCTGCGTCCCATCGCGAAGTAGCCGGACCGGACGCTCAGTCTGTCCGCAGGGAGGATTCCCGAGCCACCAATTCGAAGTTGAGATCAAGCTGGGTTGGGTGGGTGCCGTTCTTCACAACATCGACGCACATTTCGGCAATCGTGATGCCAGCTTCTGTTCCGAGGTACGAGAAGTTCGACAGCTGTGGAGTCATCGACTCCTCGATTGCACCTTCGGACTGCATCACCAACAGGATGTCGTCGGGGATCGAGAGCCCTCTGTCCGAAATCGCCTCCGTGATGCGCTTCGGGGTTCCACACATCGCAAAGATGCCGTCTGCGCCAGCATCCAGCGCCTCATGGATTGATGCCTGCACGTCAGCCAGTCCGTCATAGACGTGGCACGAGAAGTCCATACCGTTGTCAGTCGCCCAGTTCGTCAGCGCCGCTACGAGGATCGCGAAGACTGCCTCGGAACCGGCTGCCGACACCCAGGCCAGATGGGACGCGCCCTGCTCTGCGAAGTGACCAGCCACCAACGCCGCGATCGCATCGTTGTCGTAGCTGAGTTGAACGTTGTCGTGATCAGGGATCGGATCGACGCTAATGATCGGCAGTCCGAATGGGACGCGTAGGCCCTCGAATGCTTCCAAGCCGTGGCTACCCAAGACGATCAAGGTATCGACGCCGGAGTCGATCAGTGCCTGCGCGCGGTCTTCTCCCGCAAACGCAACGACGAGCCCCTCTTCGGAGCACCGCTGGACGAAGGAATCGTTGAGGCGCAGCCAGAACAGACTGTTCGAACCTGTGACGAGCTCGGTGACGGTCTTGCCGGTCAGCACTCCAACGACTTGGGTGCGGCCGCGACTCAATCCGCTCGCCGACGCATCGAGCCGGTACCCGAGTCGCCTCGCGGCTTCCTTCACACGTCGTGTGGTCTCAGCACTCATCTTCTTCTGACCATTGAGCACGTACGAAGCCGTGGTCTTAGACACCCCGGCGGTCAGAGCCACCTTGGCGAGTGTCGGTCGTGAAGCCATAGCTGAGAGTGTCTCAGCGTCTCGCCCTACATCGCGCGTTACGCGTTTGCGCAGTTACCGCCGTGAATCAGCGACGAGCGAGCGTGACCAGGAAGTCGGCATCGGGATCAGTCCATTGGCCCACAACGTCTAAGCCCACGTCTGTGAGTTCACCAGCCACTTGTTCGCGAGTGAACTTCATGCTGATCTCAGTGCGTATCCAGCCGTCCGCCGGAACTTCGACGGCATATCCACCGAGGGAGGAGAACACGATCCGTTGCTGCGAGTCGGCGACCAAACGCATTTCGATCCGACTGTCGTCCGCGTTCCACACAGCGTCGTGATGGAAGCGATCCGCGTCGAAGTTCGACCCCAGCTGGCGATTCATTACTTCGAGTGCGTTGAGGTTAAACGCCGCCGTCACACCAAGAGCGTCGTTGTACGCGGCGATCAGGCGCTCCGGCGCTTTGACCAAGTCGGTTCCTAGTAAAAGAGTGTCGCCAGGTGCCAGGTGATCGGCAACGTCTGCGAGGAACATCGCTCGTTGTGCAGGTGTGAAGTTCCCGATCGTCGAGCCAAGGAAGGCGATCATGCGGCAGTCACCACGCGGGAAGTGCGGCAGGTGCGCGTTGAAGTCCGCCACGATCGCGTCAACCGCGAGTGATGGGAACTCACTGTTCACGCGTTGGCCGGCATCGATGAGGGCCGCCTGACTGCAGTCGACCGGCACGTAGCGCTGCAACGTTCCGCAGTCGGTAAGCGCCTGCAGCAGTAGCCGAGTCTTATCCGCCGAACCCGCCCCCAACTCGATGAGGCTATTCGCCTGACTAAGCCCGGCGATCTCATTTCCGAACTCCGCGAGGATGGCACGCTCCGCTCGCGTCGGGTAGTACTCCTCAAGCCCTGTGATCTGATCGAAGAGATCCGAACCGACGGCGTCGTAGAACCACACGGGGGGCGTCGAAGGTGGGTCCTGTTGCAGTCCCAACAGGGTCTCGTCGCGCAGATGTTCAGCCCAATCGTCCTCGCTGAGCAGGACCTCCATCGACAGCGTCGCGGACTTCGATTCAGGCATCGGAGGCCAACCGAACTCCAGAGAACGCCCAACGCGACGAACTTGGGAAGAAGTTGCGGTAGGTCAGTCGAGCATGATCATCCGCCGTGATCGAAGCAGAGCCGCGCAGCACTTGCTGGTCAACCATGAACTTGCCGTTGTACTCACCGACCGCCCCTTCTGCGGCAGAGAAGCCTGGATAGGCGCTGTACGCACTTGAGGTCCACTGCCACACCTCGCCGTATAGCTGCGTCATTCCAGACCCAGTTGCCGCACGCGGCTGCAAAGCAAAGGTTGCTTCGACGGGGAACGCCGCCGCGACGGCCTCCCACTCCTGTTCACGGGGCAATCGATGGCCTGCCCAACGCGCGTACGCATCGGCCTCGTAGTAGCTGACGTTGACCACCGGAGCCGACGGGTCAACCCGTTGCTGCCCATTGAGCGTGAACACAAACCACTCACCATCACGACGGTCCCAGTAGAGAGGCGCATCCCAGCCTTCCTGCTGAACGGTCGCCCAGCCATCGCTGAGCCAATTCTCATGGCGGCTATACCCGTCTGCGTTCATGAATTCGAGCCATTCACCGCAGGTGACAAGTCGGTTCGCGAGCGCGAACGGCTCGAGCCAAACCTTGTGCCGTGGGCCCTCGTTGTCGTAGCTAAAGCCGTCACCGTCATGGCCGATTTCCACGAGCCCGCCGTCGTGCTGCGTAAACGTCAAAGGGGCTGCGGCGTTCGTTGGCGGCACTGAGGCCAGCGGCGCCGCCTCGTACGTTGGCAGCAGGGGGTTCTGGAACAGGACATGCTTGATATCCATGAGCAACAACTCCTGATGCTGCTGCTCATGGTGCGTTCCGAGCTCGATGAGGGGTGCGATCGACGCCCAACGCGACGATTCGGTGAGATCGGCGCCTCCAGCGGCCAAATCCACCGAATGTTGACCAAAGGAGTCGAAAAGCGCGTCCATGGCGGCATCAACTTGGCGCCGGTACTCGCTGACCTCCCCCACAGACGGGCGGGTGATCATTCCTCGACGCGGGCGCGGCTGGCGGGCCCCGACGGCCTCGTAGTAGCTGTTGAACAGGTACCGGTAGGACGGGTTCACGCGCACGTAGTCGGGAACCGCCGACGACAGCACAAACTCCTCGAAAAACCAGGTCGTATGAGCGCGGTGCCACTTGGTTGGGCTCACGTCTGGCATCGACTGGACGACTTGGTCTTCGGCACTCAATGGGGCGGCGAGGCGCTCAGTCTGTTCACGAACGGCCCGGAACCGCGCGGCCAAATCGGCTAGTTCCGAGCTTGGGGAAGCCGATGCGGTAACACCGACACTTGAGACGGTCATCGTGGATGCTCCTCAGGTCTGTCCAAGTAGCCTAACCACACTCGTTGGACAAACCCAACCGAGTGACCTCGGGCCGTTAGAGATACCCGGCCCCGTCACACAAATGGCTAACGAGGCTGAACAGCGTGAGCCCCACAGTTCCGTAGATCATCCACTTCGTTTCGATCTTCGTGAGCGCTGTTGCCGCGAGCAGCGGGAGACACCACAGCAAGTACCAGGGCTGCACCGCCGGACCGAGCACGACGAGGGCGAGGAACGCCAGGCCTGCCGCACGCACGGGATTACGAGTGCCGGGGCGCAGGCAGAGATAGGCGATAAATGCCAACGCAGCGACAGTTGCCAGAACGCGGAAAGCCGAAATGAGGGTGTCAGTTGCGTTGAATCCGCCAACATCGACCACCGCACCTAGGGCCATTCCGGCGGCAGTCGGAGGCGACAACCAGGTCTTGACCGAGGCGGGAGTGGCGACCGCATTGAGCCAGCCAAATCCCGTTCCTGAGACAACTGCCAAGCCAACCATGACTGTGATTGCGACGGCAGCGGACTGGACCCAGCGCCGCGCGACCAGCATCATCGGCGCACCCTGGCCTGCCCACAACAACCCAGCGAAAGGCAGAGCCACCAACCCAATGGGCTTAATTGCCGCGCCCAACGTAATCAGCAGCACCCCTACGTACGGGTGCTTGCGAACAACGAGCGCGAACCCGGCAGCGATCAGGCCGATCATCAGGGCGTCGTTGTGAGCACCCGAAATGAAGTGCATGAAGACCAACGGGTTGAGGACCCCTAGCCACAACGCTCGCGCGGGGTTTACGCCGTACGCCTTGGCCAGAACCGGAACCGCCCACGCCAAGATCGCCACACCTGCGACGGCCAGAACGCGGAACATGAGCGCCATCGAGAAGGCACTCGGCCCGGCGATTTCAGAGAACAGGCGGCCGAAGAGCAGGAAGACTTGGCCGTAGGGGCTTGTGGAATCGGCCCAGAGCGGATCGACTCCGTTGCTCACCCAGCCGGGCATCACCGACGGGCCGGTCAGATACGGGTTGAAGCCACCAGCCATGAGCTTGCCTTGAGCGACATATGAGTACACGTCGCGGCTAAACAGCGGTGGAGTCAGGAGCAGCGGCACAGACCAGGCCGCCAACGTCAACCAGAGGCGGCGCAGGTCGGTTGATCCGCTGCGCGTGAGTTCGGTCCCGAGTTGCAGCCAAGCCAGCAGCAAGATGACGACCCCTGCCACCAACGAACAGGCAGCGGCGATGGTTCCGAATGTCGTCGATTGGAGAACGTCGATAAGGGGCGGGGCCGGCAGAGAACCCTTTACTGGAACCCAGCCGACGCCGATCGCACCGGCGCCAATGAGTGCCGTGCCCACAAGACCCGGAACAACGCTGCGAGCGAAGAAGGCCGACAGCGAGTCAGGCGCAGTTAGTCGGGGAACAGGAGTCGTCGAGACCTGCCCCAACGACTCAGTAGACACCTCAAGAGGTTAGCAGCGAAAAGTGCGCAAAAACACCGATTGTGAGCTACCTAGCGATCACGAAATCGGGGGAACCGCTTACCCGAACGAGTGGTATTCCACCCGTGATGTTTCAGCCAGATGCAGATGCAGACGGTCCGGTTTGGCCATTCGCCGAGCAAATCGCCTGATTCTCGACTGCGAGCAAACGATTGAAGACCGCGTCATTGCCCTTCGGAGTGATCTGGCTATTGACCACCACAACCACGCTGTTACTGCCATCGGCGGTGCTCCCGACGAAGGCCGTGTAACCGGGCATGTTTCCGGTATGACCGAATACGGTTCCGCAGGCCGTTTCGTATCGGTAGATGCTCAATCCGCTGGAGTTGGTGCCCGGTCCGGGAGGTCCTCCGGCACCTGGGACGAACCCAGCCGGATCGGTCAAGACCTGTGGATTGAACAGCTTGCCCGAGACGAACCCACGAACAAACGTGTTGAGGTCGTTCGCGGTCGAGATCATCCCGCCGGATGCCCAGGCCAAGCCTGGGTTGATCAGCTCGCTGACGTCTTCCGGGGGCGCGGGCGTGCCCTCGGGGATCGCAGGTGGGTTCACGTCGTATCCGTGGATGAACCCGCTCGGAAGCGCCGTCGTACTCGGAAGGCTGGTGTTCGACAGTTGCATCGGTGCCGTGACGAGGTCCTTGAGGATTTCGCTGTAAGGCTTGGCGAGCACGCGCTCAGCGACGAGTCCGGCAACGATGTTGTCTGTATCCGAATAGCCGTATTGGCTGCCCGGCTTGAAGTCCAGCGGCTTGTTCGCGACGTAACCGATGAGTTGTTGCGGGGTGCGTTCCATCTTCGGGTTGGCGATGAATTCCTTGAGGAACTTCGGACTCTTGATGTAGTCAGGCAAACCACTGGTGTGTTGGAGCACCTGCGCGAGGGTGGCCTTCCCCCACGCTGGCGGAGCCGAAGGCAGCGCTTGGGCGAGTGTGGAGCTCAACGCCAACTTTCCCTGTGAAGCCAGCGTGAGCAGGATTGCGCCGCTGAACGGCTTCGACACACTCGCGATGCGGGTAGTCGCCCCACCCGACATTGCCTGGCCGGAGGTGATGTCGGCCTTGCCTTCGGCGAGTTCGTAGACCTGCGAGCCCTGCTGCACGATCGTCATCACGCCAGGCGGCCCACCGTTGGCCGACAGCGCCGTCATTGCCGAACGCAACTGAGCTTCCCCGGCAAGTGGCGGCTGACTCGAACCGCCTGATGACGAGGAACTTCCGCACGCTGCCAGGGCCCCGGTTCCTGCGAGCAAGATCGCCACTGCGCCAACTCGTGTGATTCGTTGTGGCAAACGCATGAGAACTCCGGGGGGTTGAAGCGGTGAGATCCCCAGAGACTACTTCGGACGTATGTCACACCTTCCTGGGCGGGCTTACCCGTTTGTGATTAGCCCATTCGGGGTAACCCAAAGATGAACGAGGACCATCTATTCGGAGGGAGGGGCGATGTCCGCCCAGAACACAAGTCAGCACGAGACCCGCACGCCCGGTTGGTTCTCCGACCCGCTTGATTCCGGCCGGATCCGTTTTTGGAACGGGCAGGCGTGGACGAATGATACTGCCGTTCGTGACACCGCCGCTCGCGTCGACTTGCCGCCGCCGACCGGTCAGCCGCATCCAGCACCGACCACGCCGGGCCCTGGCACACCACCGGCCACAGGTGTGGCTCCCATGGCGGCCAACACGCTCCCCGCGTCAAACCCGTACACCGGGCCAGCGCCGTACTACGAGCCAGACCAGAACCTCGCCCAAGGCAAACCGGGCAAGGCCGGAAAGGGGCGGCGGCGCAAGAGCCGCGGATCTGGATCCGTTGGACTGCGCGCGAACATGTTCACCAGCGCAGCCGTGGTCTTGGGAATCCTCGCCATCGTCTTCATGCCGCTCTACCTGGGAGTGCTGGCAATCGTCAGTGGCGCCCTCGCATTCGTTCGCGGTGAACGTCGGGCCGCAACCGGTATCAAGGTAGCGATTCTGGGGATGGTGATCGGCGTAGCGTTGTCCTACGTCTCCGCTCGATTTGGGCTTCCTTTCTAGGGCGAGGATTCGGGTGAACTGACCCCAACTTCAAGCACCGCGTCGCCGGTGAGTTCATCAGCAATCAGCTTGTGGACGTGATCGCTCAGCTCGGCAGTCGTGGATGATTCGACGACAGACAGTGGAACCTCTGGCAGCACTGTGACTGAAATCGGATGCCGTCCTTGAAGGATGAAGCCGTGCTTTGGTAGAGCGTTGGATGTTCCGCGAATCACGATCGGGACGATTGCGCAGTCGGTGTCGCGCGCCATGTCGAATGCGCCGCGCTTGAAGTCTTTGAGCTCGCCTGTCTTGGACCGCGTGCCCTCAGGGAAGATCATGATTGACGACCCTGATCGCAGCGTTTCCTCAGAAGCCGCCATCATCTCGGCGATGCTCTCGCGGTCACCTCGCTTCAGCGGGATGTACTTGTTCCACCGCATGT
>JAOAUD010000127.1 GCA_030157755.1 Candidatus Nanopelagicales bacterium | reverse complement strand
GCAAAGTTGCCATGTTGACCGCCGGTGGACTCGCCCCATGCCTTTCAGCAGCCGTAGGTGGGCTGATTGAGCGCTACACCGAAATCGCCCCAGACGTCGAGTTGATCGCCTATCTCGGGGGCTATGACGGCCTGCTCCGCGGCCGTTCGATCGAGATCACACCGGAAGTCCGCGCTTCTGCGGGCCTCCTCAAGGACTTCGGTGGCAGCCCAATCGGCAACAGTCGAGTCAAGCTGACCAACGTGGAGGACTGCGTCAAGCGCGGCCTCGTGCCGGAAGGCACTGACCCCCTGCAGGCCGCAGCCGAACAACTCACCCGCGATGGTGTCCAGGTCCTGCACACCATCGGAGGCGACGACACGAACACCACGGCAGCAGACTTGGCTGCGTATCTGCATCAACACGGTTATGAACTGACAGTGGTTGGACTTCCCAAGACCATCGATAACGACGTGTTCCCGATCAAGCAATCCCTCGGTGCCTGGACGGCTGCTGAGCAAGGGTCGCTGTTCGCCCAGAACGTGATCGCTGAGCATTCGGCGAACCCGCGCTCGCTGATCATTCATGAGGTCATGGGTCGTCATTGCGGATGGCTGACCGCGGCGACCGCGCAGGAGTATCGCGGTTGGGTGACGTCCCAGGAGTGGTTGCCCGGAGTTGGCCTATCGCAGGCGGCCTGGGATGTTCACGCGGTGTTTGTGCCTGAAATGGCGATCGATCTCGCTGCCGAGGCGCAGCGCCTCTCCGCCGTCATGGACGAGGTTGGCAACGTCAATGTCTTCCTGTCGGAAGGTGCTGGCCTTGACGCGATCGTTGCTGAGCTCGAGGCATCGGGTGCGGAGGTCCCACGCGACCCGTTCGGGCACGTCAAACTCGACAAGGTCAACCCCGGCCAGTGGTTCGGCGACCAGTTCTCGAAGATGCTCGGCGCTGAGAAGACTCAGGTATTCAAGAGCGGCTACTTCTCACGGTCGGCAGCTGCCAACGATGAGGATCTCGCGCTGATTCGAGCCTGCACGGACCTCGCGGTGGACGCTGCGCTGCGAGGCGAAGGCGGAGTCATCGGTCAGGATGAAGACCAGGGCGACGTCTTGCGCCCGATTGAGTTCCCGCGGATCCGTGGCGGGAAGCCGTTCGACATCGACCAGCCCTGGTTCGACGAATTGCTCGCCGGCATTGGCCAGCAAAAGGGTGAGAGAGTTCAGCACTAGTCACATGGAATCGCGTTCGTCAACGCCCCCTCATGCGGCAATCGCGCTCTTCACGTTGATCTTGGGCGCATTCGTCGCCAACATCAACCTGTCGATCGCCAACGTTGCACTTCCGGACATTGGCCGCGACCTCGATGCGTCGACGATTCAACAGACCATGGTCGCGTCGATGTTCACGATGGGGTTGGCATCCTCGGTCCTGTATCTCGGCGCGATCGGTGATCGATATGGCCGCCGAAAGCTCCTGCTCTTCGGGGCAGTGCTGACGATCCCGGCCGGGGTCGCTTCTGCCTACGCTCCCAACATTGAGTTCCTGATCCTCGCCCGCTACGTCGCGGGACTCGCTGCGGGCCTCATGTTCCCCACCACGTTGTCATTGGTGTCGGCGCTCTGGCGAGGGGCCGCTCAGACGCGAGCCATCGCACTGTGGTCGGGCATCGGGGGAGGTGCAGCAGCGCTCGGAGGGGTCATCGGCGGTGCGATGCTTGAGGTGTTCTGGTGGGGATCGGTGTTCCTCTTCGCGCTGCCGCTGGCGGTAGTGGTCATCGTGCTGGCGCTGAAGGTCCTCCCGGCACATGCGGGCGAGGAAGACAGCCCAGTGGACAACATCGGCGGCGTGCTGTCGGTCATCGGTGTCGCTTGTCTCATCATGGGCATTCAGACCCTTCCGAACGGTTTCAGCGCCACGATGGGTGTGCTGTTCGCGGTGGCAGCGATTTCGATTGCGCTGTTCTTCTGGCGTCAAACACGTGCGCCGCGCCCCCTGGTTGACCTGCAGGCCGCGAGTGCGCCGAGCTTCTGGGTGGCTGCAGTAGCTGGAACGATTACCTTCGGCTCGCTGATGGGTGCGTTGTTCCTCGGATCGCAATTCACACAGAACGTCCTGGGCTACGACGCCCTGAAGGCCGCGCTCGTGACGTTGCCAATGTCCTTGGCGCTGATGGTGGTGTCGCCATTGGCGGGCAAGATGGTCGCGAGCAAGGGGTCCCGTTTCACCTTGGCGATTGGGCTCATTGTGGTCGCCATCGGGTTCGTCGTCATGGTGGTCACATGGCGCAGCGGCGCGGGAATCGGAGTCGTGCTGCTCGCCTACGCAATCGTTGGTGGCGGCGTCGGCATTTGTGCAACCCCGGCAGCTCACGCACTGATGGCCTCGCTGCCAGTGTCTCGGGCGGGGATGGGGTCGGCGTTCACTGACCTCACCCGCGACTTCGGCGGTGCGATCATGCAGGCCGTCATGGGCACAGTGCTCGCAATTGTCTACGCAAATTACTTCACGAAAGCCTTTGCCTCGCTGCCGCCACAAGAGGCAGCGAATCTGTCGGATGAGGCAGCTCAACAGATTGTTGGCTCGTACCAAGGAGCCGAGGCCGTCGCGGCGAGCTACCCACAGGCACCTGCGGCGCAACTGACTGCTGCTGCGGACAAGGCGTTCACCGAAGGGAAATCCGTGGCCTATGTCTTGGCGCTTGTGCTGACCTTGTTCGCCCTGGGGTTGGTGTGGTGGAAGTACCCCCGCAAGGACGATGAACGCGCGTTCTTCCGCAAGATGGAGGAACAGTCACGTGCGGAGGAAGCGGCAGCAGCAAATGCCGCAGGCGCGCAATAGCGTAGGGGCGTTACTCTTCTAGGTGTGACTTCAGACGTTCGCCAGGCATTCGGCCAAGAACTTCCTACCGTGATCGAATGGCCGGATCTGCCCGCTGCCCATCAGCCGCAGTGGCCCGACGCCGATGAGCTCGCCTCGGTGCGCCGCCAACTTTCAAAGCTTCCGCCGCTGGTATTTGCCGGAGAGTGCGACCAGCTTCGGGGTCACCTAGCGCAGGTAGCCGCAGGTCAGGCATTTGTCCTCATGGGCGGAGATTGCGCCGAAACGTTCGCAGCGAACACGGCCGACTCGATTCGGGCACGGCTGCAAACAGTTCTGCAGATGGCCGTGATCCTCACGTACGGCGCTCGGATGCCCGTTGTGAAGGTCGGGCGGATGGCCGGGCAGTACTTCAAACCACGATCTGCACCGACGGAAACCCGCGACGGCATCACTGCCAACTCGTACCTCGGTGATGGTGTGAACGACATCATCTTCGATCCCAGTGCGCGCAAACCGGATCCCCACCGGCTTATCGAGGCATACAACGCCTCGAGTGCGGCGCTGAACTTGGTGCGCGCTTTCACCCAGGGCGGCTACGCAGATCTTCGGCAGGTCCACGCCTGGAACCAGGACTTCGTCCGTGACAGCCCGGCCGGGCAACGCTACGAACGGTGGGCCGCCGAGATCGACCGGGCGCTGTCTTTCATGCAGGCCTGTGGTGCTGATCCGGAGGAGTTCCGCCGGGTCGACTTCTACGCAGCTCACGAAGCCCTGGTTCTGGACTACGAAGAGCCACTGGTGCGGATTGACTCACGCACTGGTAATCCCTACTCGGTATCGGGGCACTTCTTGTGGGTGGGTGAACGTACTCGCAGCCCCGAAGGTGCGCATGTCAACTTCGCGGCCACGATCCACAACCCGATCGGCGTCAAGCTGGGCCCCACAGCAGACCCCGATGATGCGCTGCGACTGCTCGACCGGCTGGACCCTGAACGAATCCCAGGCCGGATCAGCCTCATCACCCGCATGGGGGCCGACAAGGTTCGAGACGTCCTGCCCGACATCGTGCAGAAGGTCGAGGCCAGTGGGCGAGATGTCGTGTGGATCTGCGACCCGATGCACGGCAATACCCGCACATCGGCTTCTGGGCACAAGACCAGGCAGTTCGATGACGTCATTGACGAAGTTCGCGGATTCTTCGAGGTGCACAAAGCGATCGGTAGCCACCCCGGCGGAATCCACATCGAACTCACTGGCGATGACGTCACCGAATGCATCGGCGGGAGCTTCGGCATCGAGGAACATCAGCTTGCCGACCGTTACGAGACTGCGTGCGATCCTCGGTTGAACCGGGAACAGTCGCTCGAACTTGCCTTCATGGTTGCCGAGATTCTCGGCGCGAACTAGGTCGGCATCGGCGTCGTCGCAGCTTCGCGGCTCGCGACGAGAGGTACCCGAAAGTCACACGGCTAAACCGAGCCAATTGGTGAACCGGTACACCAATGTCCGGGCATCACTGTGCGTTTCGGGCTTCATGCGCCGGGGTAACTCTGGTCCATGTCAACTCAGACCCCCGTTGCGCCGCTTGCGCCCACTGAAGAAGTCACCGCCCAACGCCCGGCAATCCGGGCCGTCGTTGCCGGAGGGATCGGCAGCTTCGTCGAGTGGTTCGACTACAGCATTTACGCCTTGTTCGCGGGGTACTTCGCGACTCAGTTCTTCCCGAGTGAAAACCGCACCGCCGCCATGCTCGCAACATTTGGCATCTTCGCTGTGGGCTTCCTTGCCCGCCCGGTCGGTGCGTGGTTCTTCGGTCGCGTATCGGATCGGTACGGCCGACGCCAGACCCTGGTGATCAGCGTGATTCTGATCAGCGCCTCGAGCCTGATCATCGGACTGTGCCCAACCGCGGCATCTATCGGACTCTGGGCGGGGATCGTGCTTCTGCTCGCCCGGCTGCTCCAGGGGCTCGCGATGGGCGGAGAACATGCGTCTGCTCCGTGTTACCTCGTCGAGCAGGCGCCCAGCAATCGACGAGCACTGTTCGCCAGCGCCTACAGCACGATGAGCATTGCCGGTTCTCTCGCCGGAGCCGCCCTTGGGCTGTTGCTGACGAGTCAGCTGACGACGGCACAAATGACCGAATTCGGATGGCGGATCCCGTTTGTCATCGGCGCCGCACTCGGTCTTGCCGGGCTGTTCGTGCGTCGCTTCGCACACGAGGCGGAGTTACCAAGCGAGGTCACAGCGAATCCACTGCGGACCATCTGGATGCAGCATCGCCGTTCGTTCCTGCGAGTCATCCCGATTGCTGGCGCGATGTCACTTGCCTATTGGACGCTGCTTGGTGCATTCCCCGAGATGGCGATCGCGGCGGGGGTGAGCTCTAGTCAGGCATTTGCGGCGAACACTGTCGGATTGCTGGTCATGATGATGCTGTTGCCAGTCTTCGCCATGGCGTCGGACCGATTTGGTCGCCGGAAGGTGCTCGGCGGCGGGCTACTTGCCCAAGCTGTCGTGGTCGTACCAGCGCTGTTCGTTCTGGAAACGAACCCGTCGCTGGTGATCCTCATTCAGATAGTGGTTGCAATTCCCGCAGCTGCTATTGAGGGCGCGCTTTACGCAACACTCGTCGAGAAGTTCCCGGCGCGCCTTCGCGGGGTCGGGATGGGCCTATCGATGGCGTTGGGAGTCGCGTTGTTGGGCGGCACTTCACCACTAGTCCAGACCGCGATGACCAACATCGGGATTCCGTTGTGGGGCTTCGGCCTCTATGTCCTGACGGTGCTGCTGCTGGCAGGCTTCCTGGCGGTGCGGATGCCTGAGACGGCGCACAAGCCGCTGCGCACGGTCTAGGCGCTAGACGAGGGTGATCGTGACCGTGGACCCCTTAGGGATCACGGTTCCGGGACTCGGGTTCTGGCTGTAGACCCGCCCCACGACCACCACTGGCAGCTGATTGCGGACCGACACCTTGAGCCCGAGGCTCTGAAGCTTTGCGACCGCCGATGCGCGATCCATAGCAACAACGCTAGGAACGGTGACCGGCGGCGGACCCTTGGAAACGACCAGGGATACGGCGCTACCAACCTCCACAACGGCACCGGTCTTTGGGTTGCTGGACATCACGACGCCCGCGGCGACGGAGTCACTGAACTCCTCGCTCGACTGGGCCGTAAGTCCGATCGCCCGAAGATTAGCTTCAGCCTTGGCCTGCTTGAGCCCGGTGACCTTCGGCAGTGCAACGGTCTGCGGTCCAGCGGATGTTCGTGCGGTAACGGTCTCGCCGCGTTTGATCGTTGTCCCTGCCGCGGGATCCGTTAACAGGATTGCGCCCTTGGGGACGCTGGCGCTGAAGTCCTCACCGGCAACGGTGAGACTCACATCGTTCGGTGCGAGGGTCGCTTTTGCGTCTGCCGGTGTCATTCCCACCAGCGACGGAACTGTCACAATCTGAGACTTCGTGTACGCCCACGCACCGACGCCAGCGGTGATGCCGATCAGAGCAAGCACCAATGCGGCGATGAGGATCCGAAAACGGCGAGGACGTCGCCTTTTGGGCTCGGTCGGTGGGGGAGGTGGCTCGTTGCCTGCGCCGGCGGGTGCGGTCTCGGGCTCGGGCTCGGGTGCGGGCAGCTGCTCGACGGTGGTCTCGCCACCCCCGGTAGCGACCCAGGGGCCGCCAGGGGGGCCCTGCATACCTGCAGCAGGCAGCACGTCGGTCGCTGATCCAGTGGTCGCCGCAACAGCCGCAGCCGCAGCGCCAGGTGCAGGGGGGACCGGCGTTGTCGTCCACGGTCCCACTGTCACGGTCGATTCAGTGCGATCGAGGATCACCGTCCGGTTCTCGGCCGTAGCGCCTTGAGAATCCACTGGCAGCAGCGCGCGCACTGTTCGCAGACTGCTGGCGAAGTCGGACGCGTCCGCGAAGCGCTTGTTGGGGTCCTGCTTAGTTGCCGTCAGGACGAGTTCGTCGACTTCCGCAGGGATTTCCGGGCGGATCGTGGACGGCGCAGGAACATGTGCGTGCACGTGTTGGTAGGCGACGGACATCGGAGTCTCACCGGTAAACGGCGTTTGGCCGACGATGGATTCGTAGAGCACGATGCCGGCGGAGTAGACGTCTGTGCGGGCATCGGCAACACCGCGCTCGACCTGTTCGGGCGCGAGGTAGGCGACGGTTCCGATGAGGAGTCCCTGCGTAAGGCCGCTGGTCTCCGAGGTGACGATTGCCCGGGCCAGGCCGAAGTCAGCGACCTTCACGCGACCGTCGGTGCTGATCAGGACGTTCTCAGGCTTGATGTCGCGGTGCGCGAATCCGCCGTTGTGGGCTGCATTGAGCGCTTCCAGCACCGGCTCGATCACCGAGAGGGCTTCGAGCGGGGTGAGGCGGCCGCGCTTCTTCAGGACGTCGCGCAGTGTCTGCCCGTCGACGTATTCCATCGCCAGATAGACGAAGCCGTCAGCTTCGCCTTGATCGAATACCCCGACAATCGCCGGGTGACTGAGTTGGGCTGCCGCCCGCGCCTCACGGACGAACCGCGCCACGAACTCGTGGTCTTCGGCGAGTGAGCCGTGCATGACTTTGAGTGCGACTGTGCGGTCTAAGCGCAGGTCCGTTGCTCGGTAGACGGTCGCCATGCCACCCCGGGCGACGAACGCGTCGACGCGATAGCGGGCGTCAATCGTCGCGCCGATCAGCGGCTGGTTGTGGACAGTCACCATGCGAGTGTACGAAGAACATCGAGTTCCGCGGGGATGGGCACGCTGTTTTGGGGTGTGAGGGGGGACTCGATCGAACCGGGACATTTCGGGCGGTTACGGTCTATCAGGTGAGCAACTTCGCGTATCTAGCGGTGCTTGCCTTCTGTTTCATAGGCACCCTGTGGCTTGAGTTCGTGTTCCGGACGCACGTCTACCGTCGGATGCTACGACTGCTTTTGACGCTGGTACCGGTCGTGATCATCTTCTGCCTGTGGGATCTCTATGCCATCGGCGCCGGACACTGGACGTTCGATCTCTCGCAGGTCACCGGCCTGTTCGTCGTGGGCAACCTGCCGCTCGACGAGGTGTTGTTCTTCATCGTGATCCCCTGTTGCGCGATTCTCACGCTTGAGGCGGTCCGTGCCGTTCGCGGCTGGCCGGTGGGCGATGGTCTGCCTGATCCGCCAGCGGGAGGTTCCTCGTGACCTACACCCAACTGGCAGTGCTTGGGGTTCTCGCGGTGGTGGCCGTGGACCTCGTGGTCCTGCGAACCCGCCTGCTGACTCGCAGAGTGTTCTGGGTCTCCTACGCAATCATCGTGTTTTTCCAGCTGGTGAGCAATGCGATCCTGACTGGACTGAGGATCGTCAGGTACAACGGTGACTTCATCGTCGGGACGTCGACGCCTGATGTTGGCCCACCACCGTTCCTCGGCGATGGCCGAATCGCCTTTGCGCCTTTCGAAGACCTGCTTTTCGGGTTCGCACTGGTGCTTCTGACGCTAAGCCTCTGGGTCTTCTGGGGGCGCGTGGGGATTCAGCGACTACCGGCGGCGGGCCCGCCGCGCTTTCTGCCACCCCGGAATGGCGACGGCGAGCCGTCGGCCTAGCGGGACTTTGGCACGAGTGGTGAACACCTGATAGTCGTTCTTCTCCACTTCGTCCACGATGCCGCAGTAGAGGATTCGAGCGGTTTCGATGCACGGCTGTGAGTCGGGCGACAGGAGTTCAATCCCGGGGCGAGATGCCGACTCGAGCCGACGAACCCGGGCGATCTGGAACTTCAGAGCTTCTCGAAATTGGTCGGTGACGACTCGGCTGCGGACATCATTTGCTGTGACCCCGAACTGGGCGAGTTCGTCGAGCGGTAGGTAGATCCGCTCACGGTCCAAGTCCTCGCCCACGTCTCGGATGAAGTTCGCCAACTGAAATGCGTAGCCCAGGTCCTTGGCGTAGCCGTAGGCGCGCTCGCTCGAGGGTTCGAGGATCGGAACCATCTGCAGGCCGATCACCGCTGCCGAACCGTAGACGTACTTCTCCAGGTCGGCGTATGTGTCGTAGTGGCCGATGTGCAGATCCATCTGCATCGATTCGATGAAGGCTTCGAAGTGTGCCGTCGGGATGTTCCAGCGAAGTGCGGTGTCGACGGTCGCTGCACACACAGGATGTTCAGAGGAGCCGCGTGCCAAATCCGTGAAGAATCGATCAGCGAGTTCAGTCAGTGCCGCAGAGCGCTGCGCCACCGGTTGGTCATCGAGAGAGTCGACGATTTCGTCGGCGTAGCGGGCGAATGCGTACAACGAGTGCACATACGGACGCTTGGCCGGGGGCAGCAACAGCGTCGCCAGGTAGTAGGTCTTGCCATGCTCGGAGTTAATCCGCTTGCATCTCAAATAGGAGGCGCGAAGCCCGGGATCGGTGATACCGGCGGCATCAAGTTGTCGGCTACGCACGAGACCATCATCCCGTTGGACGTCAAGTGCCCACTCACGAGGTCGGCGCAGGTACGCTCAGGCGCGTGTCAGCCGATCCTCCCGCGCGAATCCCGCCAGCGCGTGATCCCGCTGATCGGCCACCCATGGGGACAAATCCGAGCGACACCTGGCTGGACTTTGTCCTACGTTCCGTCATCCCCGGGCTCATCGGCACGATCCTCATCGGACTCGGTGCGCTCGGAGTTGGCTGGCTGCCACTCGACACGGCGATCGTCGACAACTCGGTCGTTGATGCGCTGCGCTCAACCACGTTGGGCGCGGTGGTCTCGAAAACGGCGGTAGTTGCCGGGGTGCTCCTCCTGCTGCAGTCGTGGCTGTTGCTCGGATACGACGTCATGCGTGGTCGCGATCGCGATATCAAGCGCCTTTGGCTCGCGCTCGGGGCGTGGTCCGCACCGCTTATCGTGACCCCACCGCTGTTCAGCCGCGACGTCTACTCGTACTTCGCCCAAGGCAAGCTGATGGTCGCGGGTATTGATCCCTATACCCGCGGGTCGTCGGCTGTGCCGGGGTGGTTCAACGATGGCGTCGACCCAATGTGGGGTGAGGCGCCGACTCCCTATGGACAGTTCTGGTTGCTGTTGGCTCGCGGTGTTGTGCAGTTCACCGGCCCACATCCGTATAGCGGCGCGCTCGTCATGCGGCTGCTGTCAGTGGCGGGTGTGGCTTTGCTGGCGTGGGCGGTTCCAAAGATCGCCTTCCACTGCGGGATCTCGCCGTCAAAGGCGCTGTGGCTTGGAGTCCTGAACCCGTTGGTTCTCATGCACTTCATTTCAGGTGCGCACAACGATGCGCTGATGGTCGGATTGGTAGTCGCCGGATTTGCTGTGGCACTGGAGCGGCTCCCGATCCTCGCCGTCATCCTGATCACTCTCGGCGGCAGCGTGAAACCTGTGGGGCTCGTGGCCTTGCCATTTGTGGGCCTGCTGTGGGCGGGGGCAAACTCCGGATGGGTTCGGATCTGGTTGCGATGGCTGTACACCGGGCTGATAGCTGGGGTGATCCTTGGGGTGCTCGCCGTCTTTACGAAGACAGGCCTTGGCTGGGTCTCGGCTTTGGCAACACCCGGGGAGGTTCGGACCTGGCTATCACCGCCCACTGCTGTCGGGATGGCAGTAGGCGGCTTGCTTGGCCTGTTCGGCTTCGACGTCACTGACAACACCGTGGCCATTGCCCGACTTATCGGAACTGCCCTCACGCTCTGCGTCCTCGCATGGCTGTGTCTGCGGCCATGGGGGCGCACGCCGATTCGAGGAGCGGCCCTGGCTTTCTTGACGCTGGTGGTTCTAGGGCCAGTCGTTCAGCCCTGGTATGTGCTCTGGAGTGTGCCCTTGTTCGCAGCGTCCGGCCTGAATCGAATCGAACTGAAGATCGCGCTGATAGGAACCGCAGGATTCACGCTCTTCGGTCTCGTCACGTCGAGCGCTACCCAGGACTCGCTGATTCAGATTTCCGATGCGATCGGAATGGTTGTTGTCGCCGCAGTTCTTGCATTGCTCTTGGCAGTGAGCCCCCGTGAGCGTCGACTGGTTCTCGGCGACCCACAAGACAAGGGGATTGTGCCCGATGATCCACCTGCCCAGGCGCGGGCTCGCATGTTGACGATGCAACGACCGGTTGCCAAGCCAAACGCCTAGTTCTTCCCACCGCGGCGCACGCCACCTGTACTCCGTGCCGACTCTTCGACCGCCATTGTGGTGCCGTTAGCCACTATCGTCGAGCGCGTGACCGAGCAAGCACAGGCGGAGTCTTCGGGCGAGCCCGACCTCGCAGCGAGCTTGCCGGGCAACCAGAAGAAGCCGAGTAAGAAGCGCCTGATCATCACCACGGTGATTGGCACGATCATCATGATCGGCATCTTCACAGTGATCTTCCCCAAGCTAGGCGACTACGGCCAAGCTCTCGAACAGCTCAAGGACTTGCCCGTCGGATGGGTGATCGCGCTCGTTCTGGCGGGGGCGTTGAACATTTTCGCGTACCCCTTCACCGTCTTGGTCTCGGTCCCAGGACTCAAGTACTGGCCAGGCTTCATTGAGCGTCAAGTGGGCTTCCTGATCAGCTGCGCGATTCCGGGCGGGGGCGTCTTCGCGGTCGGGGCCCAGTACCGGATCTTGTCGTTCTACAAGGTGTCACCTGCACGATCCGCAGCTGCAGTGACTGCCGATGCGGTCTGGGTGTATTTGCTCACCCTGGCGATGCCGGCCCTCTCCATCGGCCTGCTCATGATCGAAGGTCGCAACACAGCCGGCTACGGATTCATAGCCGTTCTCGGAAGTATCGCAGTGATCATTTCGGTGATCGTCATCGTACTGACGTTGCGAAGCGAGAACGGCGCCCGAAAGGTCGGTCACTTCGGATACCGGATGTTGAACCCGATCATGAAGAAGTTGAAGAAGCCAACGCCTGATGTTGAGGGTGCGCTGATTGACTTCAGGGTTCACGCCCACGACCTTGTAACGACAAGGTGGAAGGCAATCACGGTCGCCAACGCGGTTGCGCAGCTCACGCCCTACGTCGTGTTGGTATGCGCTCTTGGTGGACTTGGCGCCTGGCCGGGGCAATTGACGCTGATTGAGATTTTCGCCGCTTACTCGGTTGCGCTGCTGTTGGTGTCAATCCCAATTTCACCTGGCGGCCTGGGCACCGTCGACCTCGCGCTCGTTGCGCTGCTCACGGCTTATGGTGCAGACGGGCCGACCGCCGTCGCTGCCGACGTCCTGTGGCGGGTGGTGTGGTTCCTCCCACAGATCTTGGCTGGTGTCGCCTCGATGGTCGCGTACTTCTTCGTTCAGCGACGCGCCGACAAGCGAGCTGCGCTTGCCGGCGTTGCCGACGGCGAGTAGTCATCGAAACCCAAACGCAGGCCCGGTGATTGTTGGGCGATTAGTCGTTGGTGACTGTCACGCCACGCCAGAATGCGACGCGATCTTTGATCTCCTTCGCGGCATCCTTTGGAGCCGGGTAGTACCAAGCGGCATCGGTGTTGACGTCTCCATCGACCTCGACGGAGTAATACGAGGCCGTCCCTTTCCACGGGCACACGCTGGTCGTCGAGCTCGGTGCAAGGGTGGCCGTTACCGCTTCCTTGGGGAAGTAGTGGTTGCCTTCGACGACGACGGTGTCGTCGCTGTGAGCAATGATTTGGCCATTCCAGATGGCAGTTGCCATGGTGCGCTCCATTCGAGTTGATGTGCACGTCTTCGGTCTAACAATGCAAACGCCCCACATATGCCGAAGGGCCCACCGGATTTCACCGGTGGGCCCTTCGGGCGTGAGCTGATTAATTAGTTCGTGTTCTTGTTCTTCTTGCTGTGAATAAATCCGCCGACGTGGCGGGGGCCGAAGGCACCGAATGCCTTCTTGCCCTTGAGTGGGTAGAAGTGGTGGCCGCTCGGCATGGCGTTCTGCTCTACGGTTGCGATGCCCTTCTTCGTCACCTTGTTGACGACGGCGACGTGCTGGTAGCTGCCGCCAAGTTCCACAAGGACGTCACCGGGCACTGGCACGTAGCCCGAACCGTTGCGGTGGAATGTGAGCTTGCCGCCGTAGACGCGATTGGTCCGCATGCCGTAGATGTTGTTCAGAGATCCCCAGCCCTTCTTGGCGTACAACCGGGTCGCAAGCTCAGTGCACTGGCGAGAGCGGATGACGTTGACGCCCTTGCCCTTGAGCCACTTGCTTCCGCGGATCGTCACGCCACCGCCGCTGTAATGCGAGATGCGGCTTTCCGGTGCGCTTTGGATCGACTGCTCGGAGCCCGGGACTGCCGCCGCAGCTGCACCTGCACCCGTAGTCGGGACAAGTACTGCGGTCGCAGTCAAAACCGGAATGGCAATCGCCACGGCTGTCTTGCTCGACCGCGTGGCCTTGTCAGTTCTCTTCTGCGTTGTCGTTGAATTCATCCGACGACCCTGCGGGAAATACAAGTGAATTGACAGGGCTTAGATCACTTTGCGTGATGAGTCACGGGATAAATCAGACAAAACAACCCGTTTCGGGCGGCGATTTTGTGGCCGCCGTCACTATCACGCGAGCCCGATTTTCTGGCCAAAGCAGGACTCGGCGCGATCTTGGCCGAGCGACATTCGCAACAAACCCATACGTACGTAGGGTTCGCTCGCCCTTCCAGACATTCAGGCGCGGATACTTCTGCCATGTCTAGTGCGCAGATCCTTGGTGTCGTCCTCGTCTTGATCGCTGCCGCGGTTGAAGCGCTCAGTAACGTCATCCAGCACAAAGCCACCAACAATGTCAGCGCCGGCTCGGGTGGTGAGGCATCAGCGGTCCTGCGGACTTTGAAGACGCCGCTGTTCCTCTTGGGATTCGCCCTCATGGTTGTGGGATACGCATTCCACGTTGCGTCTTTGGGGCTCGGCGAACTCGCCGTCATCCAGGTCATCTTCGTGACTCAGCTCGTCTTCATCCTGCCGTTTGCCCGTTTCATCAGCAAGACCACGATCACCGGGAGCGACTGGCTCGGGGCAATCGTCGTGACTGTTGGTATCGGCGTCTTCGTCACGTTCGCAAAGCCCGAGGCGGGGACTGATTCGGCATCGGATGCGAAGTGGGCGGTTGCGATTGGAGTTGTCGGCATCGCGTGCGCCGTGTTCATCGCCGTTGGCTACCGGTTCACAGGTGCTACGCGAGCGGCCCTGCTCGGCGTCTCGGGCGGCCTCATCAACGGTCTCGTTGCCCCGTTGACCAAAGGAACGATTGCTCAGGGATCGGGCGGGTTGGGTGCATTGTTTGGCAACTGGCTGATCTACGTCACGTTGATCGCAGCGCTGCTTGGAGTGTTGTTCCCGCTGATGGCCTTCCGGGCCGGCCCAATCACAGCTTCATTCCCAGCAGTGATGTCGCTGAATCCGATCGTCGCGACAATCCTGGGTGTGTACCT
>JAOAUD010000126.1 GCA_030157755.1 Candidatus Nanopelagicales bacterium | reverse complement strand
TCATACGACGTCACTGGTGGGCGCTACGAAGAGCACTCATTCCACGCAGTCGGCTCCGGGAGCATGTTTGCCCGCGGCTCCCTCAAGAAGTTGTATCGCGCAGACATGGACGAGTCGGCCGCTGTTACCGCGTGTGTTGAGGCGCTATACGACGCCGCCGACGACGACTCGGCTACCGGTGGGCCTGACCTCTATCGGGCGATCTATCCCATCGTTGCGGTGGTGGATATCGATGGCGTCCGCAAACTCGATGAACCCACGATGGCAAGCATCGTTGAGCGGGTGGTGCGTGCGCGGTCGCAGGCACCCGATGGTCCTGTCGCTCAACTGCCAGCCGGATCGGGGGAGTAGCTCACCATGTCGATGCCTTTCTACGTATCTCCCGAACAACTCATCAAGGACAAAGCCGACTACGCGCGCAAGGGGATCGCTCGCGGGCGTTCGGTTGTTGTCCTTCAGTACGGCGACGGCATCTTGTTCGTCGCCGAGAACCCAAGTCGCGCGCTGCACAAGATCAGCGAGATCTACGACCGGATCGCGTTCGCGGCGGTTGGCAAGTACAACGAGTTCGAGAATCTGCGCCAGGCCGGAGTCCGTTTTGCCGACATGCGCGGCTATTCGTACGACCGGTCCGACGTCACTGCTCGTAGTCTCGCAAATGCCTACGCGCAAACACTGGGCACCGTTTTCACCGAGGCACCCAAGCCTTATGAGGTGGAGATCGTTGTGGCCGAAGTTGGCCAAACGGCGGCAGACGATCAGCTGTACCGCCTGACCTTTGATGGATCCGTTGCGGACGAGCATGGCTATGTCGCAATGGGCGGATCTGCGGAGACGATCAGCGGGGCACTGTCATCTGACTGGCGTGCAGACCTCTCGCTGGCAGATGCCGTGAACCTCGCCGTGAACGAGCTCTCGAAGGCCGGTAGCGCTCAGAGTGGCGCCGAACGCAGATTGACAGCGAGCGAACTTGAAGTCGCGGTGTTGGACCGCAACCGCCCCCGTAGGCGATTCAAGAGGATTATTGGGGATCAGCTAACCGCACTGATTTCGCCGTAAGGTAGCGGGCATGGACAGGCGGATCTTCGGGATCGAGACTGAATACGGGGTGACCTGTACCTTCCGGGGGCAGCGGCGCTTGTCCCCGGATGAAGTCGCGCGTTACCTGTTTCGACGTGTGGTCTCGTGGGGCCGCAGTTCGAATGTATTCCTGCGCAACGGTGCCCGGCTGTACCTCGATGTTGGCAGTCACCCGGAGTACGCCACACCCGAATGCGACGACGTCATTGAGACCGTTGTTCATGACAAAGCTGGCGAGCGAATCCTGGAAGGCCTGCTCGTAGACGCTCAAAAGCGGCTCAGCGAGGAGGGGATTGCTGGTGACATTTACCTGTTCAAGAACAACACGGACTCGGCTGGTAATTCGTATGGCTGCCACGAGAACTTCCTAATTGGCCGTCAGGGCGAATTCGGACGCCTCGCCGATGCACTGATTCCATTCCTCGTGTCACGCCAGATCATCTGCGGTGCGGGAAAAGTAGTTCAGACCCCGCGCGGTGCGGTGTACAGCGTGAGCCAACGCGCCGACCATATTTGGGAAGGCGTCTCGAGTGCCACCACTCGCTCTCGACCGATCATCAACACGCGGGACGAACCCCACGCGGACGCTGAACGGTACCGACGGCTGCACGTAATCGTCGGCGACTCAAACATGAGCGAGACGACGACAATGTTGAAACTGGGTTCCGCTGACCTCGTGCTTCGGATGTTGGAATCGGGTCGGACCATGCGCGACCTGAGCCTTGAGAATCCAATTCGAGCGATCCGCGAGATGAGCCATGACCAGACGGGGCGCCGAACTGTTCGACTGGCGAACGGCAAGCAGATGTCGTCCCTGGACTTGCAGAACGAATACTTCGAGAAGGTTCACAGCTTCGCGGATTCCACTGGCCTGCTTGATGACCCCGATTCGGTCCCGGCCCGGACCATCGAGCTGTGGCAGCGGACCCTCAAAGCCGTCTCGGCGGCTGATCTGAGCGCTATTGACACCGAGATCGACTGGGTGATCAAGCTGCGACTGCTCGAGCGGTACATGAACAAGCACGACATGGACTTGTCGAACCCACGCATCGCTCAGATGGACTTGGCGTACCACGACATCACGCGCACACGCGGGCTGTTCTACCTGCTGCAACGCAATGGATTGGCCGCGCGGGTGACCAACGACATCGAGGTCTTCACCGCGAAGTCAGTCCCACCGCAGACGACTCGGGCGAAACTTCGTGGTGAATTCATCAAGCGTGCGCAGGAGCGGCGTCGGGACTTCACTGTCGATTGGGTTCACCTGAAGCTCAATGACCAGGCGGCGCGAACTGTGCTGTGCAAAGACCCCTTCCGTAACGTCGACGAACGTGTCGAGAAGTTGATCGCCGGCATGTAGCTGCCGACTTTTGCAGCGGCGGCGGGTAAGGTCGATCGGGTGACCTCCAAACTCGCCCGCGTTGCGGCACTCACCACAGTCCCAGTTTTCGCCCTCGCTGTTGCCTCGTGCTCAAGCACGTCGGGCACATCGAACGGCAGTTCGTCATCTGCGTCCGCTTCTAGTTCAGCGTCGCCGTCGTTGAAGACGACGAACCTCACGGCAAATGACGTCACCGTCACCGGCGCCGGCGCGAACATGAACGTCACGTTCCCGTTCCCGTCGTCGGCCTCGGCTCTGTCGCAGAAGGACGTCAAGGTCGGAACCGGCGCTGCCGCCAAGCTCGGATCTGTGATCACAGTGAACTACTACTTGGCCGGAGCCATTTCCGGGCAGAAGATTGAGTCATCATTCGGTGCTCAACCGGCACAGTTCCCACTTGAAGACGGTGGGCTCATCCAAGGGTGGATTCAGGGCATCCCTGGCATGAAGGTCGGCGGCGAACGCATCTTGGTGATTCCGGGGAACCTTGCCTATGGCCCGCAGGGAAAGCAGCCGCAAATCTCGCCTGACGAGACACTTGTCTTCGTTGTGCAACTTGTGAAGATCGGCTGACCAAGCTGGTGTCTGCCTCACGTACCGAACGGCTCTTGGCGCTGGCGCTTGTACTCATCAATTCCAGGCGTCCGCTGTCAAGATCGGAACTTCGCCGAGCGGTACGTGATTACCCATCGGGTGGCACCGAAGAAGCGTTCGAGCGCATGTTCGAGCGTGACAAGGAAGAACTCCGTTCGATGGGGCTCCCGATCGAATCGGTGGAAATCGACGAACAAGAGGGTGTCGGTTACCTCCTGTCCCATCGTGAGGCGTTCTTGCCTGCGATCGAGGTCGACGAATCCGAGAGTTTGGCGCTCGCCTTGGCCTCGCGGATGTGGCAAGAGGCAGCGTGGTCGCATGCCGCGACCACCGGACTGCGAAAACTCGAGTTGGTCGGTGGGTTCGCAGGGGATGCGGATCTTGCTTTCAACGTGTCGATGCGAGTGGATTCAGCGACGCTCACGACCCTGCTAAGCGCGGCGCAAGACAAGCGCGAGGTCACCTTTGAGTACCGCACGGCAACAAATTCGGCTCCGCAGGAGCGTCACGTGCAACCGTGGGGAGTTGTTGCAGCACGCGGTCAGTGGTACGTCGTGGGTCATGACCTCGATCGGGATGACACCCGAGCTTTTCGACTGTCCCGGATCATCGGGAAGGTTGAGGTCGGCAAAGAGCCAGACGCATTCTCCGGCCCGGACGATGTCGATCTGCGTGAATTGGTCCTCACACACGTCGCGCCGGCTCAGACACTCGACGTTGTTGTAGAGCTTGCGCAAGATCGCGCGACTCGGCTGCGACAACTTGCCACGTCTGTCGACGACAACACCGCTAGCTTCGAGGGCGTAGATCCTGACGTCATTTTCTCGGAGGTGCTTCGGGCAGGCCCCGATGCACGAGTGGTTGAGCCAGTGGACCTCGTGGATCGGGTTCGCCAGGCCTTGGAGAATCTCAGCACGGCCGAAACCAAGCCAAGCAGCAAGAGTGAGCGCGATGCGCTGATGGCAGAGGTCAAGCGACGCCAACGCAATCCGATCGAGTCCTCTGTCGACCAGTTGGGACGGTTGCTTGCGCTGGTTCCTTGGCTGCGAGCGCACCCTGGTGTCACCTACGAGCTTGCCGCTGACCACTTCGGTGTGGGCGTGGATCGCCTGCACAAGGATCTGGAACTGGCGGTGTGCACGGAATTTGGCAGCAACCTGCTAACGCTGGATATCGAGGCGTGGGGAAACACAATCCAGGTCCGCGATGCTCAAGGGATTCAAGCGCCTCTTCGGTTCACTGAATCGGAGGGATTCTCGTTATTGGTGGGGCTTGATCTCCTCGCCCAAATCCCTGGCCCGCACGATCTGAGCGCAGTCGCAACGGTCAGCGAGAAGCTCCGTTCAGCGGTGGGAGATGCAGCTGGACTCACAGAAAAGCTAGCCATCGATTCGCCTGCTCCGGTGGCTGATAGCGACGTCGCCGACGTTCGGGCGGCAATCGTGGGTGCCATCAACTCCACCCGCGCAATCAGTCTTGAATACTTCTCGATCAGCCGCGACGCGATGTCGACCAGAGTTGTGGATCCGATGGGTTTGCTGACGACCGATGGTGCGACGTACCTACAGGCGTGGTGTCGGCGAGCCGAAGCGGTGCGCCTGTTCCGGCTGGACCGGATTCGCTCATTGACGGTGCTAGACGAACCTGGCGTAGTTCCGCACGATGCCGGACCACTGCTGGCGACGATCGCCCCGGACGGTGAACACGCTGTGTTTGAGCTTGAGCCGTCGATCAGCTGGTGGGCTGACCATGTGCCGCACGAGGCGGTCATCACGACAAGTTCCGGCGCACGTTTGGTGGCGCTGCGGGTCAGTTCCGATGCCTGGGCGGTCCGCACGGCCATGGGACTGGCAGGAAAGCTCACGATCCGCGAGCCGTTGGCGCTTGCACAAGCAGTGACGGAGCGGGCTGCATTGGCCTTGGCGAATTACCCCATTTAGCCCCATTTACGAATACAGAGAGTCACAAATCCACGATTTGGTGCGGTTTTGACAACTCGCCGTGAAATAGGGGCTCAAGTTCGGTCAGTCTCCTGTCGAGGGAACACCCAGAAGCGGTGACCGCTAAGGCGGATTTCTTCTACGGAGGCGATTGGGATGACTACCATCAAGGCCACCTGCCCGGTGTGCGGGGACGTCGACCTGACGCCGAGTGATGTCCGTTTGACGGTGGCTGAGTCAGCCGGGTGGGCGACCTACACCTTCCGTTGCAGCGAGTGCCACGACAACGTTGAGAAGCCCGCGGACGAAGAAGTCGTCGCATTGCTTTCGAGCGCAGGTGTGGCCATCGATCGAGTGCCAGCTGAAGCCCTAGAAGGCCATTCCGGCGCAGCATTCACCTACGACGATGTTCTCGACTTCGCTCTGTGGCTCGAAAAGAACGACCTGGTTGCGGGCGATTTCAGTCCAGCACCTGGCGCCTGAGCCTGAGTTAGAACCGGCGGCAATTGGAAGTTTTCGGCTAGTCGGCAGTGTGATTCTTCGACAGTTCGGCGTATGCTCCCTGGCATGGGTAACTTTCGCGGCTGGGAATGGATCATCATCCTGCTCTTGGCACTCCTACTTTTTGGTGGATTCAAGAAGCTTCCCGATGCCGCGCGTGGCGTCGGTCGATCGCTACGCATCTTCAAGGCCGAGACCAAGGGTCTGGCCGATGACGACACCGACAAGGCAGTGAAGCCAGACGCCGATGCCGAGGCGCCTGCGCCAGTAGCCGAGGTGTCTACGAAGCCCGCGGAAGGTACTGCCGCCGCGCCCGTCGAGGCCAAAAATCCCTCAGCGAGCGCATAACACCGTTGTTTAGGCGCAACCTGTGACGGTCACTATGAGCGGTACCAGTGGTACCAGCCAACCTCGTGGACGTGGTCCGACGGCCTCTGGAAACATGTCGCTGCCCGATCACTTGCGAGAACTGCGTTCGCGCGTGCTCAAGAGCGCATTGGCAATCATCATTGGAACGGCAATTGGCTGGATCTATTACCAGCAGATCTTCGACTTCCTCGCGCAACCCATCAATGAAGTTGTCGAACAGGCGCGCGCACAGGGACGCGACGTCACCCTGACGATTACTGATGTCGCCGGCGCATTCACCCTGCAACTCAAAGTTGCTCTCGTGACTGGTGTCATCCTGGCGTGTCCAATCTGGATCTATCAGTTGTGGCGCTTTGTGACACCTGGCCTTCACAAGCATGAGCGCCGCTGGGCATTGCTGTTTGTCTGTATCGCTACACCGTTGTTTCTCGCGGGCGTCGTCATGGCATATGTGGTGCTTCCGGGTGCACTGCAAATCCTCTTTGACTTCACGCCAAACAGCGTCGCTAACTTCCTGCCCGTTGATGCTTATTTGTCGTTCTTCACTCGTTTGGTGCTCGTGTTTGGCGTCGGCTTCCTGACGCCGCTGCTCATCGTTGCGCTGAACCTCTTAGGGATCCTGAGCGGCAAGACACTGCTCGGTTGGTGGCGCGGGATCATCTTTGCCGTCTTCGTGTTCGCTGCGGTCGCAACACCGACTGCGGACCCCATCAACCTGATGATGCTCGCGACCCCGATTCTGATCCTGGTCGGCGCCTCGCTGATCTTCTGCTTCTTGAACGACAAGCGCCGGGCGAAGCGATCGACCGAATCCGAGTTCAACCAGTGGGCGGATGACGAGACCAGTCCGCTGTGACCCTTGGGCGCACGCACCAGAAACCCACTGACACTTGCTGAGGCATCCAAGCCAATGAGATACGTTCTGGATCTATGACCGAACGCAAAGTCGCAATGCTCATCAATCCTGCGTCCGGCGGAGGCAAGGGTGCCAAGATCGCACCCATCGCTGCCCGCCGACTCCGGGAGCGTGGGATCCAAGTTACGGAACTCACGGGCGGAAGCGCAGAGCAGTCGTTGGAACTCGCGCATACCGCGATCCGTGAGGGCGCGCAGGCCTTGATCGCATGTGGGGGAGACGGAACCCTGCACCTCGCTCTACAGGCCGTTGCAGAAACCGACGTGCCACTGGGGCTCATCCCAGTCGGAACCGGTGACGACAACGCACGAACGTTGCGTCTGCCAAGGAAGGATCCGGCTGCCGCCGCGGATGTCATCGCGGATGGGCGCACGATGCAGATTGATTGTGGCCACCTGGAGATCGCTGACGGAACTTCGCGGTACTTCCTGGGAATCATGTCCGTCGGCTTCGACTCACAGGTCAACGAACGGGCGAACGCTATGACGTGGCCGCATGGGCAAGCTCGATACTTGACTGCCACCGTCGCTGAGTTGCGGGTATTCAAACCGGTTCCATTTGAGATCACACTCGACGGGACCACCGTGGATCAGTCAGCGATGCTCGTGGCAGTCGGCAACGGCATCTCCTATGGCGGCGGTATGAAGGTCTGCCCGGATGCCGTCCAAGATGACGGCATGCTCGATATGACTGTCCTGGGGGCTGTCAGCAAGTTGAAGTTCTTGAAGTCATTCCCGAGCGTGTTCAAGGGAACCCACGTCAATGAGCCATTTGTCGTTCAGCACCGATTCCGGACCGGGAAGATCAACGCTCCGGGCCAAGTTGCTTACGCCGATGGGGAGCGAATCGGTCCCGTTCCGGTGACCGTGTCAGTGAAGCCTGGTGCCGTGCATGTCTACGCACCAACCAATGCGTAGGGCGTTGCGTATCTCGCGAGGTCTATCGGGGATCGTCCTTATGTGACCGGGGACTCATAATCGTCTTCGGTTGAGTGTGACGGTTGCTCGGCCGTCCGGTTGGACTTGGACGGTGTGGTTGTTGGCGTGGACCTCGTGGTGGTGTCGCGAACAGAGTAGGGCGGCATTGTCGAGTGACGTTTTGCCGCCCTGTGCCCAGTGAATGATGTGGTGAGCGTCAGCCCAGCCCGGTGGTTTCGAGCACCCAGGAAAGACGCACCCTTGATCGCGGACTTCGAGTGCTTTGCGCATGTGGGTTGGGAACGTACGCATTTTGCGGCCGACATCAATTGGCAGCCCATCTGGGTCGAGCACGATGCGGTGAATTTCGCAGTCACAGGTGAGACGCTGTGCCGCTTGCGCCGAGATGACGTCGCGTCCGGGTCCATTGCTTACACCAATTTCAGCACTGCCCGTCGCGAACAAGAATCGGGGATCCAAATGATGGTGGGCCGCCACCTGGAGTTTAAGTGTGTCGTGGTCAGCCGGACGTTCGCACGGTTGCTCCAGGCGGGAAAGGGGAACGAGTACCGTCACGGTGGCTCGCGAGCCGCCCGCGGCCGGTAAGCCACCACCAGCCAGGACTCGATCCATGAGGTTGACGAGCGCGTCGGCACGCTGCTGAGATGTTGACACGGGCATCCCTTGATCCGAGTGGTCTTTGTCGGCCTCATCGGCGGAGCTGCCAGAACGGTGCAGTTCTGAAAGCGCTGCATTCATCGCGGCCAAGATCGTCGCTCCTTGTGCGCGACCGAAGAAGCCCTCGACGGCGACGCCGTCTGCTAGTTGGCTCACATGCAGGTAACGGCGTTGGTGTGCCTCGTCTTCATCGCGTGCGGTCATGAGTGGGTCGACTTGGTCTGCCCAGCGTCGCATCACAGTGCGAAGAGTTGTCGCCGGGTAGTGTGTAGCGATTTGGATAAATGCAGGTAGGAAGTCAGGCAGCATTCGGGCGCGAGTGTCATTGCGCAAGCCAATCGCAACGATCACATCGACATGGCTTCGCGAGACTGCCCCTGAATCCACGGCTTCGCGCAATTGGGGAAAGTCAACCAAAGACTGGGCGGCGCGCAAGTCGGCTGCAGATTCCTTATGTGAGCGGCGATGCCGCGATCGGAGATACGAGTTTGCGGTTCCGTTTGGGTCGTCACGCCAGATCGTAGATTCCTGTACTCGCGACACCGCCAACAGGCGTAACCCATCAAGGACCGCGGCTGCCGCGTCGAGCTCAGCCAACCGACTAGACGCCGCCTCTCCGTCCGCGCCTGCCAGTTCAGACCGAATTTCAATGAGATGCTCAATCACCCCGGCTGAACCGCCGGGACATTCCATTGAACCTTGCACGTCTGTGACCCCCTTTCGGATCGCACTCCACGCCTTCGAACACCTGTACGAATAATATCGGTTAGCCTGCCGCAGATCAACGAGCCGGCAGTCAAACATGCTGGAAGGTAAGCACTTTTGAGCCCGGACTTTGCGCCTTGCATCTGGGCGAGCAACGGCCCTTCCTATTGCGCGGTATCCACGAACTGACACTGCGAAGTTTCGAACAGCACATTCCAGATCCAGGCGACAAACCAAGATGAATCTGAAAAGCCGGAGTACCGACCCTGCGACACCTTCCCCGGCCTCATAGAGTTTGATCATGTGTTCAAGAGTCTTCTGGCCTGATAGCCCGATTGCTGCTGTGGCCGCGCGAACAATGGACTGGGCAATATCGGATCAACCCGAGATCTGGGTGCTGCCCCGCGGCATGAGCCGTGCTGGCGGAGACGACCCACACGCACTTACATGGGTCTCAAAGTACGGCAGCGTGTTGGTATCTGGATTTGGTGTTGGTATCACTGACGGCATCAATGAAGTCGGCCTTGGCTACCACCTGCTGTATCTGGAAGAAACCACCTATGAACCAGCCGACGCCCGCCCCGCCATTTCGAATACCCGCATCATGCAGTTCATCGCTGATACCTGCGCGACAGTGAGTGAAGCCGTCGCGAGGCTCACTGAAGTGCGTATCTATTCGACGCCGGTCAATGGCGAAGACCTAGGTGTCCATTTCGCGTTCGAGGACGCGTCGGGGGACACCGCAATCGTCGAGATCGTGGACGGCGTGACGCGGGTGCATCACGAACGTTCTTGCACGGTCATGACAAACGACCCGGTCTACGAAGAGCAACTGGTGAACCTCGCAAGGTACCGGCCATTTGGTGGCGAGCTTCCCCTTCCGGGAGACATCCTGTCGCCCGACCGTTTTGTGCGCGCCAGTTACTTCTTGCACTACCTGCCCGAGCCGCAGACTTATGCCGAGGCGTTGGCTGGCCCGATTCTCATCGCGCGCAATGTCGCGGTGCCGCCGGGAGCGCCCTACGACGATTTCGCCGTCTATCCGACGTGGTGGATCAGCGCGGTCGACGTCACCAACCTCTGCTACTACTTCCAAGTTGTTACAAGCCCCAATCTGATCTGGTTGGAAATCGGTGACCTTGACTTCAGTGAAGGCGCTCCAGTGTTGAATCTTGATCCAAAGACCGAGGGCCTGCTCGGTGATGTGCGCGAGGCGCTCGCGCCGCGGCCTGCGATCTTCTGATTGCGATAGATGCCTGTGGCTTGGACCTTCAGCGTGCCGACGAATAGTGCCGAGGGCGTAGCCTCTACGTGTGAATGATCGGGAGGAACAACCCAAGTCGCCTGCCGAAAGATTCGCGCAAGCTCAACGCCGCAATTCCCGAGCGAAGACTCAACTTGCCGCTTTCGAGAGCAGCTACGAATTTGGGCTCGACCCCTTCCAGGTGCAGGCATGCGAGTTTCTTGAGCAGGGGCATAGCGTTTTGGTCGCAGCCCCGACCGGTAGCGGCAAAACCGTTGTCGGCGAGTTCGCGATCCATCTCGCCCTCACCGGTGGCACCCGCGCTTTCTACACAACCCCGATCAAGGCGCTCAGCAACCAAAAGTACCGCGACCTGTGCGAACGACACGGCAACGACAACGTTGGCTTGTTGACCGGCGACAGTGTGGTCAACGGGGATGCGCCGGTGGTTGTCATGACCACCGAGGTCCTTCGGAACATGCTCTATGAACGCTCCGCCGCCATTGACACTCTGTCTCACGTTGTGATGGACGAAGTTCACTATCTTGCCGACCGGCAACGAGGAGCCGTCTGGGAGGAGGTGATCCTGCACCTGCCGGAACGCATCACGCTGGTTGCGCTGTCAGCTACTGTCAGCAACGCCGAGGAGTTCGGTGCCTGGTTGCGTCAGGTCCGGGGCGACACAGAGGTAGTCGTCGAAGAACGCCGACCGATCCCGTTGCACCAGCATGTACTCGCGGGCCGCAGCCTCGTGGACCTATTCGTCGGCGAGGACCTTGACCCCGACGGTGAACTTGAAGGATCGGACAAAGAAGCGGCACACGAGCTGCGCACCGAAGTGAATCCCGTGCTTATCAGGCGCGCTCAAGAGGATTCACGGTCAGCAAGGTTCAACGAGTCAGGTCGTGGCCGCGGTCGCGGATCGAGCAAATCGCGTGGTCGCCCCCAACGCGGAAACTACGTGTCGAGGCCCGCAGTGTTGGAACGCCTCGATCGAGCTGGGCTGCTGCCCGCGATCGTCTTTGTCTTCAGTCGTCGAGGTTGCGACGAAGCGGTCAAGCAGTGCCTTGCCTCGGGTATCGCCTTGACCGACGCCGCCGATCGGGCCGCCGTGCGCGCCTATGTAGACGAGCGCTGCGGGGAGTTGCCAGACCAAGACTTGGCTGTCCTCGGCTACTACGAATGGCGCGAGGGACTTGAACGCGGCATTGCTGCGCACCACGCCGGCATGCTGCCCATGTTCAAGGAAACCGTCGAGGAGCTATTCAGCGCGGGATACATCAAGGCGGTCTTTGCGACCGAAACGTTGGCCTTGGGCATCAACATGCCGGCGCGCAGTGTGGTGCTCGAACGCCTCGTCAAGTGGAATGGATCGACTCACGCCGACGTGACCGCAGGGGAGTACACCCAGCTGACGGGCCGCGCTGGCCGCCGCGGTATCGACGTCGAAGGTCACGCAGTCACTGTGTGGCATAACGGAATCGATCCGCAGAACCTGGCAGGCCTTGCCTCAACGCGAACGTATCCACTCAAGTCATCCTTCCGACCGTCGTACAACATGGCGGTGAATCTGATTGAGCGAATGGGCGTACGTGAGGCCCGAGGACTCCTGGAGACGTCGTTTGCGCAGTATCAGGCGGACGCTGGAGTGGTCGGTCTGGCGAACCAGATTCGCAAGCATGAACAGGCGCTCGCCGGTTACTCCGAATCAATGACGTGCCATCTCGGCGATTTTGCGGAGTACGCGAATCTACGTCAGGAACTCGCCGATCGGGAGCGCGCCGTGTCGCGGGACTCTTCGGCCCGCCGCCGGCAACAGGTGTCGCAACAGCTCAGTGAGCTCCGGGTGGGAGATGTAGTTGTGCTGGCTTCCGGTCGACGGGCCGGGCCTGCCCTCGTCGTCACACCTGCGAACCCCAACGATGACGAACCGCGGCCGAGTCTGTTGTCTCTGGACCGCCGGGTCAGACGGATCGCGGCCAGTGATGTCCCTCATGGCATCGAGGCGGTTGCCCGGATGAAAGTCCCGCGCGGATTCGACGCTCGCAGCGCGAACTGGCGACGCGACCTTGCTCGGACTTTGGCAGATCGCACATCCGACCTCGACATCAAGCGCCCTAGGAAGTCTGGCGACTCTGCATCGCCCGATGAACAGATCGAGGACCTGCGCCGCCGCCTGCGCAGTCACCCTTGCCACGGCTGTTCGGACCGCGAAGCGCATGCCCGGTGGGCGGAAAGATACAACCGCCTCAACAAGGAAACGAAAGAACTTCGCCGTCGGGTTGAGTCACGCACGAACACGATTGCCAGACAGTTCGACCGAGTCTGCGCAGTTCTCAACGACCTCGGGTACCTGACGGAACAAGCGAACGGGACGGTGGTTGTCACCCCGGACGGCAACATGCTCGCAGGACTCTATGCCGATCAAGATCTACTGACAAGTGAGTGCATCCGTGAGGGCGTGTGGGCAGGTTTGAATTCCGCCGAGCTCGCCGGGGCAGCAGCTGCCCTCGTCTTCGAGAGCCGTGGTGCTGATGAAGGTGGCGCGTTACCTCCGTTGCCACGGTCACCAGCTCTTGCGGAGGCACTGGCTCAACAGCTGGATATCGCTGAAGATCTCGCGGAGCGCGAGTCTCGTCACCACGTCAACTTTGTACGCCGACCAAACCCCGGATTCACAATGGCTGCGTGGTCGTGGGCCAAGGGGAATCCGCTTCACACCGTCCTTCGGGACAGCGAACTTGCCCCCGGTGACTTTGTCCGCTGGTGCCGTCAGCTGATTGACCTGATGGCGCAGATTTCAGATGCCGCTCCCGATGCGCAGCTACGACGCACAGCGCGTGACGCAATGGCAGGTCTTCGACGCGGCGTTGTGTCATATACCGGCGTCGACAACAACGATCTGACCCAGTCCGAGGGCCCCTAACCCTCTCCTCGCAGTATCAAACTTGTACGGCAAATGGATGAATCAGGTTTTTGTCGCCTTGACGCCGTGACGATGGTCATCACATGCGCCGATTTGTGGCTTGTGCCTTAGCTGTGGGGGTTTCTGTTGTGCTCCCTGCCGCTGCTGCCGCCACTGCCGGCGCGAGTTCGCAAGGCGCGAGCGAATCGCTCGCTGCCGATCAGACACCACAACTGCGGGCGTACGCTCCGGCCCCTTTCCCGGTGCCAGCAGTCCTGCCCGGACTCCCAGGCGGGAAGAACGCACCGGCAGTTCTTGATCGCACCCCGAGTTATGTTCCACAGACGAGCTGTGACCCCAGGGAGAAGCCGGGCATCACAGCCTTCAAACGACTTGTCATGAGTACGTATCCCGCGGGACGAGATTGGGGGTCAGTTCGCAATTGCACCGATGACGGAATCAGCGAGCACCTCGAGGGTCGAGCGTGGGATTGGAACGTCAACGTTAAGAACCCAACCCAGTTCGCACAGGCCGCACAGTTGCTGACGTGGCTAACGAACGACAACGGCTATAACGCACGCCGTCTTGGCATCATGTACATCGGCTACAACGCAAAGATCTGGGGTGCCTACCGGGTGGCCGAGGGATGGCGACCACTCAACAACAGCAACGCGCACACAGATCACGTGCACTTCTCATTCACGTGGAACGGTGCCACGGCCCGCACATCCTTCTGGACAGGCACTGCCGCTGCAGAGGACTACGGACCCTGCCGCCCATACGCGGGACAACCAGCCCCGATCTGGACGCACCCGAACCCAACACCATGTGCAAACCCACCAGCGCTACCCGCGTCGCTGAAGAAGGCGAAGAGGCTGTGGCGGGGCAGTACGGGTACCAATGTCATTCGAGTCCAGAAGAAGCTCAAGGTGAAGTCCGAGGCTGGCTTCTTTGGTGCTGCCACTGCGAAGGCCGTCTCGAAGTACCAGAAGCGCAAGCACCTTCCGAGGACTGGGGTAGTTGATGCGGCAACGTGGTACGCGCTAAAGATGAACAGAAAGCCCAAGAAGTAGACCAGTCACCTCGGTGGTGCGACGCTACGACCAGTTCTTCC
>JAOAUD010000125.1 GCA_030157755.1 Candidatus Nanopelagicales bacterium | reverse complement strand
AGATGCAGTGGATCGCCGACCTGCTTTCGCGTCCGGTCACCGTTGGATTTATGGCGGGGGTCGCGACGATTATCGTGGTCGGCCAGCTTGCCGGGCTGTTGGGAATTCCAGCCGCCGGAAAGACCACGCTCGAAAAGCTGTGGAATGTCCTCAGCAACCTCGACAAGATCAACTGGCTGGCAGCCCTCATCGGTGTGGTGTCGCTTGTGGCTTTGCCACTGTTCACCAAGCTCAATCGCAAACTCCCCGGTGCGTTGCTGGTTATGACCCTCGCGACCTTGGCAACGGCGCTGTTGTCACTGACTAGGTACGGACTTGAAGTCCTGGGTCCGCTCCAGACCGGCGCTCCGCATTGGGTATGGCCGGACTTCTCGCTTGATGCGATTCGGGTGGTCCTGCCGACTGCGTTCGCGATTGCATTGATCGCGATTGCACAGACCGCTGCAACGTCGCGATCATCAGCCGACGCGGGGGGCTTCACTACTTCGCTACGCGCGGACTTCACCGGCGTTGGGGTCGCGAACCTCGCCTCAGCCGGTGTGGGGGCGTACTCAGTCGACGCCAGCCCCGGTGCGACCGTGGTGATGCAAAGCTCAGGCACTAAGTCCCAGCTCGGTTCGGTGATCGGCGCGGTCTGTGTGCTTGTGGTCGTCCTGTTCGCGGGTGGGCTGTTGGCGGACCTCCCGACGGCGACTCTGGCCGCGATCATGATCCTCCTGTCTGTGCGCATCGTGAATGTGAAGGAACTACGACGCATCCGCAGCTATAGCAAACCTGCATTGGCTTTGACCATCGTGACCTTCGCCGCCGTCGTCATTCTCGGCGTTGAGCTCGGCGTGCTGATCGCAGTTGCGCTGGCGTTGATCAATCGCGGCGTCAAGACCTCGCGGCCGGAGATTATTGAACTCGGACGCCGACCTGACGGGCACTGGCTGCCGATCGCGGAGAGCTCAGCTGAACCGACTGGCGAGATCGTGGTCTTCCGGCTCAACGGACCGCTGTGGTTTGCAAATGCCAGTTGGTTCCACGATGAGATCAAACTGCACCTAGACCAAACACCGGACGTCACCGGCGTGATCATCGATACAACCGGAATTGATGACATCGACTACACCGGCGCGAGTGTGATGGCGGACATCGTGGTGATGCTCGGAACGCGCGGTCTGCAGGTGGCGATGACGCACATCCCCGGCCAAGCCGACGATTCCTTGGAGCGCATCCGCATCACGCAAGAACTACCGGAACGCTGCTTGTTTGCCTCTACCGAAGACGCGTATCAGGCGATGGTCAAACCGGACTACAGCTCCGCGATCAAGCCGCGGGTCCGCGAAGACCGCTAAGCGGGCGGCTAGAGGTAAGGGCCGGACGACGGTCCACCCTGACCTGGCGAACCACCTTCGGACTCGCCACCGGAACCCAATGCAGCACGCCTGCGCATCTCCTCGAACTGGGCGCGAGCCGCCATCTGCTGAGCGAACATCGCGGTCTGGATTCCGTGGAATAGACCCTCTAGCCACCCAACCAGCTGCGCCTGGGCGATTCGGAGCTCAGCGTCGCTTGGGGTGGATTCGTCGGTGAACGGCAAGCTCAGGCGGTCGAGTTCAGCGACGAGTTCAGGTGCCAGTCCGTCCTCGAGTTCGGTGATCGAGCGCTGATGGATCTCTTTGAGCTGAGCGCGGCTGGCGTCATCGAGTGGCGCGCTGCGGACCTCTTCAAGCAGCTGTTTGATCATGCTGCCGATACGCATGACCTTGGCTGGCTGCTCGATCAGGTCGGTGACCTGGCGCTCCTCTTCGTCGGCTTCCTGGTTCGCAGGAAGTTGGCTCGCGACTGCAGCGTCACGCACGATCACAAGTCCGTCAGCGTCGTACTCAACAGGGGCTGAGTCCGGGGAGTGGGACGGGACTGATCCGAACGGTTCTGCATCAGGAGCTCCAGGAAACATGCACCCATTGTGGCTGATGGGATTTCGCGGAGATGCGTGATGGTCTGGTGGCGGTCAGACTGGTCGCGCAGACCTGCCGATGAGGAGTTGTAGATGTCGATCGAGAAGATCAAGCACTGGGTTGTCGTCATGTTCGAGAACCGCTCATTCGACAACCTGCTGGGGCATCTGCCGCACATCGATGCCGAAGACGGAATCCGCGATCGCGAGATCACGCTCCCGTATCCCGGCGGGGTTGTCACGGTCCACCCGTCGACGAACTTCACCGACCCGATTCCGGATCCAGGCGAGGGCTATCCGAACGTTAATGCTCAGATCTACGGCCGCTACGACCCGGCCACGAATGCGGGAAAGGCCGCCTATCCGATCTTCCCGGACTTCATGGAGGCGCCGTTCAATGCCGCCCCCGAGGGAACTGTTCCGACGATGGACGGCTTCGCGCTCGACTACTACTACAACTCCCTGTGGCAGGCGGAGCGAAAGTTGACGGACGCCGAGATGCAGAGCATCGGTGCTGTCTTTACGCCCGAGACGCTACCGGTGCTCAACACATTGGCCCAGGAGTACGCGGTCTTCACGAACTGGCACTGCGAGGTGCCGAGTTGCACATTCCCAAACCGGACCTTCTATCACGCCGGAACGAGTGCAGGCCGAGTCGACAACGACCTAACCTACAACTACGCGTGGGACAACGATCTGCCGAATCTGTTCGACCTGTTCACCGAAAAGAAGGTTCCGTGGAAGTGCTACTTTCCCAAGGACCAGGTTGTGCCACTGACCGCAATCAACCTAGCGGGCGCGCGGCACTTGGACCTGTGGCGCGACCACACCGCCTACATGCCGGAGTTCTACGACGACTGCGCAAACGGCACTCTTCCGGCATACAGCTGGGTCGAGCCGTCGATGATGACCGGTGATCTCGATGACTATCACCCGCCGACAGATGTCCGCGCTGCAGAAGCGCTGCTGGCGAAGCTCTACAACGCCGTGCGAACGTCCCCCGCGTGGGAAGACACCGCGCTGGTGATCATGTGGGACGAGCACGGTGGAACGTACGACCACGTCGTACCGCCAGCCGCGATCCCACCTGATGACATCGAAGGCGAGGAGGGCTTCAAGTTCGACCGCTACGGGATCCGGGTCCCATTCATCGTAGTGTCAGCTCACACCAAACAGGGGACCGTGATCCGGGACCTCCACAGCAATACATCGCTCACGCGAACGCTGCGGGAACTGTTCGATCTCGGCCCGCAGTTGTCGCGGCGCGAGGGTGCGGCGAAGAC
>JAOAUD010000124.1 GCA_030157755.1 Candidatus Nanopelagicales bacterium | reverse complement strand
CGTTGCACACTCTTGTCCATGCGTCTGACGGATTTCTGGCAACGAATGGATCAGGCGCTTGGTGCCGGATATGCCGAGTCGTGGGCGAACGACTTCGTGATTGAGAGCCTCGGTGGTCGCACGGTGAGGCAGGCGTTGGCTTCGGGGATGGACCCCAAGGTGATCTGGCGCGCGGTTCACGCAGAATTGGGTCTGCCTCCGTCAACGCGCTGAGATAGGCGAGTAAGCCCTATTTTCTACCCATGAGTCCGTCCGCGCCTTCCCCGCAGACTGCCGAGGTGGCAGAGCGCGAGCGTCGCAGTTGGCGGCAATGGACGGCAATTGTGATCGGTGCACTTCTAGTACTTGTGTACCTGTTTTCTCTCGCAGCCTACGCCGAGGCCGGGCAAAGTCAGTTGGAAACGGGCCCACCTGCCATCGGCAAAGATGGGGACGGCGTCGACTTCGCGTTTGATCTGGTTGCGATGGACCCAGCGAAGAACCAAATGACACTACGCATGCTGGTCAAGCCGGAGGGATCGTTCTACAACGACCAAGATGTCACGTTCGCCAAGAGCCTGCGGCTGACCGTTCGTAGCCTCACGACTGGGGCGGTCACTCGAGATATCCCGGCAGGAACGCCGGTGGGCGGCACGGCTGAGCTCAATGTATTCATAGATGGAAATCCGAATACCTATCCGTTCGATCGGTACCAATACGGTCAACCTCCGGTGGACGCTGTTGACCCGATTGAAGCGCAGCTGTCAGATCCAGCGCCGTTGGTGTCAGTCGTTGAGCTTGGGCCAGACAATCAGCCGCTGGCCGTCCAAATACCAATCGGGGTATACCCGTCCGGTGGACTTCAGGGGTGGAAAGAGGACTGGCAGTACTCACTGTCAGAGCAGCCGGTTGGGCAAGCAGCGGCGGGCGACACCCTCATGCTGCAGCTGGTGGTCAAACGTGGCGGGGGAGTACTGGCATTCGTTCTGGTGGTCCTCGGGCTAATGGTTGTCACCGCAGTCTTATCGGCCCTGGTCGCACGATCGGTGGCTCGCAAACGTCGGCCCATTGAGGCGACGATGGCAGGGTGGTTCGCGGCATTGCTGTTTGCGTTGGTGCCGTTGCGCACCAACATGCCAGGGGCCCCACCAATTGGTGCTTGGCTCGATGTGGCGATCTTCTACTGGGTTGAACTCGCACTTCTGATTGCTATGGCGGTGTTCATCGGTTCCTGGTTGCGCTTCCGAAAGCCGCCAACAGACTGAAAACTTCTCAAAAATTGCGATTCGCGGCGTGTCTGAAGCGCATTCGAACACATGTTCGTTCTAGTCTGTCTCGCGACGATGCAGCAGAAATCAAGTAGGCAGGTAGTCGGTCAGTCGCAAGATTGACCGCAACGCCCATGTGGACGCGCAATGGCTTCCACAGCTTGCTGATCTTTGGTGAGAATTGTCGGCCGCGGTGGTTAGCGTCAGCTACACACCACAACCGCGAGGGGAACGACCCCTCCAGAGCACGAGGGGTCCATCATGGCCAGAGCGAGCAGCAACACCCCGACTAACCGCGACATCGCAAACCTTCGAGAAGGAAATCGCGATCACGCCAATCGTGACAACGCGCTCGACTCAGCGCTAGCCCAGATCGAGAAGCAGTTCGGTAAGGGTTCCGTCATGCGACTCGGCGACGAGAACCGCCCGCCGGTGGAGGTCATCCCGACTGGAGCCATCGCATTGGACGTTGCTCTCGGTATTGGCGGGTTGCCCCGCGGCCGGATCGTCGAAATTTACGGACCTGAATCGTCAGGTAAGACGACAGTTGCACTTCACGCGATTGCTTCAGCACAGGCGCAAGGTGGAGTGGCGGCATTCATCGATGCTGAACACGCTCTCGATCCTGTGTATGCCGCGCAGCTGGGTGTCGACATTGACGCACTGCTCGTCAGTCAGCCGGACACCGGTGAGCAGGCTCTTGAGATCGCTGACATGTTGGTGCGATCCGGTGCACTCGACATCCTGGTGATTGACTCCGTGGCAGCACTGGTGCCCCGCGCCGAAATTGAAGGCGACATGGGCGATAGTCATGTTGGGCTGCAAGCGCGGTTGATGAGCCAGGCACTGAGGAAGATGACGGGCGCGCTCAGCGGATCCGGGACGACGGCAATCTTCATCAACCAGCTGCGCGAGAAGATCGGTGTGATGTTCGGCAGTCCAGAGACAACAACGGGCGGTAAGGCGCTGAAGTTCTACTCGTCAGTGCGCCTTGATGTCCGACGGATTGAAACTCTCAAGGACGGCACGGACGCAGTTGGTTCACGGACCAGGGTCAAGGTAGTGAAGAACAAGATGGCCCCGCCGTTCAAACAGGCTGAGTTCGACATCGTGTATGGCGAGGGGATTTCGCGCGAAGGAAGCCTGATCGATATGGGTGTCGAGCACGGTTTCGTTCGCAAGGCTGGGGCTTGGTACACCTACGAGGGTGATCAGCTCGGCCAGGGTAAGGAGAACTCGCGCAACTTCTTGAAGGACAACCCTGATCTCGCGAATGAACTGGAGAAGCGGATCAAGGAGGAGTTGGGGATTGGTGCTCGACTTGACGTTGATGCACCGATTGATGTCGTGCTCCCAGCGGAGCCCGCTCCGATTGATCTGTAACGCCGATGGCGGGCCGTCATCGCGGCACAAGAGCAGAGGTAGAGCCACCCGCTGGGATTGCAGACGACATTCCGGATGCAATCCCAGCGGAGGTGGCACGCACCATCGTCCTTCGCTCTCTCAATCAGGCGCCACGAACGCGTAAGCAGTTGGCGGACCTCCTCGACAAGAGGCTCGTATCAGCTGACGTCTCCAACGAGGTCTTAGATCGTTTCGTTGAGGTGGGTCTTGTCAACGACCGTGAATTCGCTGAGAACTGGGTCCGCTCGCGGCATGCAGTTCGAGGTCTCACGCGCAGAGTCCTGCGACAGGAACTTCGGCAGAAGGGGATCTCGGATATCGATGCAGAAGTTGCGCTTGAGCAGATAGACGACGCAAGTGAGCACGCTGCGGCGTTGGAGTTGGCGACGCGCAAGCTCAGGAGCCTGAGTCGATACGACGAACCAGCTCAACGCCGAAGACTCATGGGGGTGCTGATGCGGCGCGGCTACAGCGGATCGGTGGCGACTGCTGTGGTGTCCGAGGTGTTAGTTGGCGACGGCTGCGACGAGGGTGTTTGGTAGCGGGCTTACCCTTACCTGGTGAGTTCAGCAGACCGCACGTACGAAGTTCGCACCTACGGGTGTCAGATGAACGTGCACGATTCCGAGCGGATTGCCGGACTTCTCGAAGCTGCTGGTCATCGCCGAGTTGTAGCCGGGGACGATGCCGACATCATCGTCTTCAATACCTGCGCAGTGCGCGAGAACGCAGACAACAGACTCTACGGAAACCTCGGCTACCTCAAGCCGGTGAAGGATCAGAACCCCAACCTGCAGATAGCCGTCGGCGGTTGTCTGGCCCAGAAGGACCGTGACGAGATCGTCCGGCGTGCGCCATGGGTTGATGTGGTCTTCGGGACTCACAATGTGGGAGCGCTGCCTGTGCTGTTGGAGCGCGCGCGGGTACAGGCTGAAAGCCAGGTCGAGATCGTCGACTACCTCGAACAGTTCCCATCGGTGCTGCCTGCGCGCCGAGAATCTGCATATTCCGCGTGGGTCGCGATTTCCGTTGGCTGCAATAACACGTGCACGTTCTGCATCGTCCCCAGTTTGCGTGGACAGGAACGCGATCGGCGGCCAGGCGACGTGCTCGCCGAGGTTGAGGCGTTGGTTGCCGACGGGGTGGCAGAAGTGACGCTGCTAGGGCAGAACGTCAATGCATACGGAGTCGAGTTCGGCGATCGAACTGCATTCGCAAGGTTGCTGCAGGCATGCGGTCAGATCGACGGACTACGACGGGTGCGCTTCACAAGCCCGCACCCGAGGGACTTCACTGACGACGTCATTGAGGCAATGGCGCAGACTCCCAATGTCATGCCTTCGCTGCATATGCCCCTGCAGTCGGGCAGTGATGCCGTGTTGGCTCGAATGCGTCGCAGTTACCGTGCGAGGCGTTTCCTCGGGATCATTGACAGGGTACGAGCACAGATTCCGGATGCTGCGATCACCACAGACATCATTGTTGGATTCCCGGGGGAGACGGAAGAAGACTTCCAGGCGACTCTCGATGTTGTCGAACAGGCGAGATTCTCTAGCGCTTTCACATTTCAGTATTCGAAGCGGCCGGGAACTCCAGCCGCAGATATGCCCGATCAAGTGCCGCCAGAGGTCGTCTCAGCGCGGTACGAACGGCTCGTTGAGCTCGTTAACAAGATCGCCTGGCAAGAAAATCAGAAGCTTGAGGGTGCCGAGATCGAGGTCATGGTGGCCGAAGGCGAAGGCAAGAAGGATGCGCAGACTCATCGCCTCAGCGGTCGGGCGCAAGATAACCGACTCGTTCACTTCGTCCCCGGCGATCTAGACCCACGCCCGGGCGATTTGGTGACCACGCAGGTGAGTTATGCCGCCCCATTCCACCTGGTCGCCGATGGGCAGCCGATCCGCATTGAGAGAACTCGTGCTGGCGATGCCTGGCAGGACTCATGCGGAACCGGAGGGGGCGCTCAAGGTCCGGTAGTGCTCGGGATGCCGACACTGGTCCACAACGCCACGAAGTAGCTGACGCCGTACGGGTCGTCGCGGTACCGAAGTTCTCCACGCCAATTTCCGGAGTCCGTTTCCACAATGCGCGCGGCGATCGGCCATACGTAGCGGCCCGCGACGAGTAGTTCGGTCGCGAGCTGCTGATCAAGGTTCATGAGAGTTGCCGCATCGACCGCGGTCAAAGCGTCGGCGACCGAATTGTCGAAGTCGATCGAGCGGTCGTCGAGGTACCCCGGCGCCTTCTCTGTACGACAGGCTGAGCCGTCACCCATCGCCAACACGGCCACGCGATCTTCGGATGCGATGGCTGCGGCGATGTGGTCTGGTAAGGGCTCGCCATGTTCCGGTGCCACTAGCTCGACGAGTGGGCCCGACCAATCGTTTCGGCGCAGCAGCCAGCGGCCAAGTTCGATGCCCTGACCACTGCCGAGCAGGATCATTGAATCTGACGAGGACACGAGGTCTGCAACAAGTTGGTCACATGCCACACGCAGATCGTCAAGTTCGACGGCGGCCCCGCTGGCAACCTCAGGGACGAGTAGCGGGGGATGTGGAGCGAACCCGATCGCGTTGATCACCCTGCGACGCTAGCCCAGGGTGGCCGTCAGAAACGACTCGTGTGCTCAGATTGCGCAGTGAACTCACTCACCGTCCCCGACGACTCCAACTCGGTCATCGTGGTGTTAGGTCCGACGGGGGTGGGCAAGAGCGAGCTGTCGCTCGCCTTGGCACACGAGTTGAATGGCGAGGTTGTGAACGCTGACTCGATGCAGCTGTATCGAGGGATGGACATCGGCACGGCAAAGCTCTTGCCATCTCAGCGCGAGGGCGTCAGGCATCACGTGATCGATGTCTGGGACCTCGACCATGTTGCGACTGTTGCCGAATACCAGAAGCTTGCACGCACCGCGATTGCCGAGATTCAGGCGCGAGGACGGGTTCCAATATTGGTTGGCGGATCCGGTTTGTATGTCAACTCCGCGGTTGACGACCTGAACTTCCCTGGGACCGATCCTAGGATCCGGCAACGCTGGGAATCCGAACTCGATCGGATCGGACCCGAGGCATTGCATGATGTTCTGTCATCTCGTGATCCCGTAGCGGCAGCGCGTATGGAACCCCGCAACGGCCGCCGGATCGTGCGCGCGCTGGAGGTCATCGAGATCACCGGTGAGCCTTACAACGCAGGCCTGGGCGTGCCCGAGGCCTTCATCCCGACCGTCAGGATCGGCTTGAGACGTCCGAGAGCGGAACTCGATGAGCTCATTGCGAACCGGGTCGATCGCATGTGGCAGCAGGGCTGGGTCGACGAGGTTCGTGAGCTGCTTGAGCGCGGATTGGCTCAAGCGCCGACTGCCTCACGAGCTCTTGGTTACGCGCAGATTGCCGCGTACCTGGCGGGCGAATGCGACGAAGAGACTGCCCGCGAGGTGACGACCACTGCCACCCGTCGTTTTGTCAGGCGCCAACATTCTTGGTTCGATCGTGATGAACGCATCAACTGGCTCGAGATTGTCGGGGGCGATCAACAGCCCACGAACGTGCTGAACGCCGCACTTTCGCTTATTTCGTGACCGCAGCGGTGGCCTCCTGCGTACGCTGAGTCAATGGCCGACTCGTCTGATGTGCGCTTCCTCAAGGGGCACGGCACGAAGAACGACTTCGTGATCATCCCTGACCGGGATGCCACGCTGGAATTGTCTGCGCGCCAAGTCGCCAGGATCTGCGACAGGCGGTCCGGTATTGGCGCCGATGGAGTCCTGCGAGTTGTGCCGACCGATGCCGTTGCGGATGCGACGCAGTCAAGCTCTGCTCGCTGGTTCATGGACTACCGAAACGCAGACGGGTCGATCGCCGAAATGTGCGGCAACGGTGCGAGGGTTTTCGCCCATTTCCTCGTTGACGAGGGCTGGGAAGATGGGCCCGAGTTTACGATTGCGACGCGAGCTGGCCGCCACGATGTCGTCATCGGTTCAGATGGCGAAATCAGCGTTGGGATGGGTGCACCTGCCGACGGAGTAGCTGGGCGGGATCCGATTGTTTCGCTCGGAGGCCGTTCCTACCAGGCCGACGCGTGGTGGTTGCCCAACCCCCACGCAGTTGTCTTTGTTGAGGATCTCGAAGCCTTTGACACTCCGTTGCCAGAACCTGAGGTCGTTGATCACCGTCGCTTCCCCACGGGGCAGAACGTTGAGTTCGTGCACGACGTCAGCATTCCCGGCCAGCTGCATGCCGAGATGCGGGTGCACGAACGTGGGGTCGGGGAGACCCTGTCATGTGGAACGGGAGCCTGTGCCGTCTCATTGTCTGTCCGAAAGCGCCATGGCGTCGAAGCGCCCGGGACATCCGCAATTGACGTACCCGGGGGGCGGTTGAGGGTTCATCACACCGCCGATGGTCGAATTAATCTCATAGGTCCTGCGGAACTAGTTGGACGCGGGACCTTCGATCCCGATTGGTGGGAGAATGCCGAATGACTGAAATCTTTGCCGCTGACGATGACGTGGCTTACGCAGCCCGAGTGCGCGGTGGAGTTGGCAGCCTCGGTGGAGCCTTCTTCCTTTCCGCACAGGCACGCCAGGCGGGCAAAGACCTCGGGCTTCGAGGCTGGCCGACCTACTTCGTCGGGCGATGTGGAGTTCTCGGGCCCGTCGAGGCCGACGTCGTCACCGCCGTGTGTGGGTTCTTTCCTGAGTCATTTGTCGAGAAGGCATGGAATGAGGGCCGTGAGGTCGACCTCACCCTCGCCGTGGAGGTCTACCTGCAGGCTTGCCAAGAGTGGGGACGCGCCCACCTATCGGGATTTGATGACGTCGAGCGACTGTCTGAGTTGGCTGAACAAGTGGTCGACCAAACGCCGTCAATTGGTGCGCCACTGTTTGCTGGATGGCGAACCTTGCCACGGGCACAGGATGCGCCAGCGCGCCTCGCTCAGGTCATGACAACCCTGCGGGAACTGCGTGGAGCGATGCACCTTGCCGCGGTGATGGCATCAGGTCTGACCCCGCGAGAGGCGATCGTCTCAGGTCCAGGTGGCGGCGCAAACGCTTCGTTCTTCGGCTGGGCAGACGTCGAGATCGCAGAAGACCGCTACGACTTCATTCAGTCCGCGCGCGCAGAGGCGGAACGCAAGACTGACCGCATGCTCACAGCAAGCTGGCAGACGCTCAACCTCGGGGACCGCGCCGAATTTGCAACCCTGCTGGACCGAGCCGTTGCGATTGCATTTCCCGATCGCTCGGAAAGTGCTGAGCTCGGCGCAGCGGCAGTTCAAGCCAACTGATTGTCGTGAGAGACGTCGGCGAGTTTGACGATGCTGTCCTGACCGAGCGCGAAGAACGAAACGCGCTGCGACGTGTTGCTGGGCTGTCAACCGAGCTCACCGATATCTCCGAGGTCGAATACCGGCAGCTGCGCCTTGAGCAAGTCGTTCTCGTGGGAGTGTGGACGACCGGCACGGCAGAGCAGGCCCAGCGGTCAATGGCAGAGCTCGCACGCTTGGCCGAGACGGCTGGTTCGCAGGTGCTAGAGGGCTTCGTACAGCGTCGCGACAAACCCGACGCTGCGACATTTGTTGGATCGGGCAAGGCGGCCGAACTTAAGCAAACGGTGGCAGCGCTGGGTGCTGACACTGTGATCTGTGACGGTGAGTTGACGCCAGGTCAGCTCCAGCAGTTAGAGAAGGTGCTCGGGGTCAAGGTTGTTGACCGCACGTGGCTGATCCTGGACATTTTCGCCCAACACGCGCGCAGTCGTGAAGGCAAAGCACAAGTGGCGCTTGCCCAGATGAACTACATGCTCCCTCGCCTGCGCGGTTGGGGAGACGCGATGAGCCGCCAGGCGGGCGGCATCGGCACCCGTGGTCCCGGCGAAACGAAGATCGAAACAGACCGGCGGCGGATTCGCGCACGGATCGCCAAGTTGCGGCGTGAGTTGGCAGCCATGGGTACCGCACGCGAAGTCGCGCGGGCCTCTCGTCGCCGATCGAACGTTTCCTCGGTTGCGATCGTTGGTTATACGAATGCCGGAAAGTCGAGCCTGCTGAACCGTTTGACCAGAGCCGGTGTCCTGGTCCAAGACGAACTATTCGCAACAGTGGATCCGACGGTGCGAAAGGCGCGGACACCGGGAGGACGCGAGTTCACGCTGTCTGACACCGTCGGGTTTGTTCGTCACCTGCCTCATCAATTGGTCGAGTCTTTCCGAAGCACGATTGAAGAGGCAGCCGAGGCCGACCTCCTGCTGCATGTGGTCGATGGATCCTCGCAAGCCCCTGCGGAGCAAATTGCCGCGGTACGTGAGGTGCTCGATGAAGTCGGTGCAGCCGATGTACCCGAACTGATTGTCGTGAACAAGTCCGATGTTGCGGATCCGGAGGTGCTCGCAGATATCCGCCGGTCCCACCGGCACGTTGTCGCTGTGTCTGCCCTCACTGGTGAGGGCATCGATGAGCTGCTCAAGGCGCTAGAAGACGATCTACCCCGTCCCGCCGTCGAGGTTGACGTGGTTGTTGGATACGACCGAGCAGACCTCGTGGCCCAGGTTCATAGGGAGGCTGAAATCATCGAGATCGCTCATCTCGATGAAGGAACGAGAGTCCACGCCAGAGTTCACCCACAGCTAGCCGAGCAATTGCTTGCGTCTTCTGCTTCAGAGGCTCCGTAGCACTGAGACAACCTTGCCGAGGATCCGTGCATCATCTCCGGGGATTGGTTCGTAGCTGGGGTTGTGAGGCATGAGCCAGGTATGCCCATCCTTCTTCTTGAGCGTCTTGACAGTAGCTTCGTCGCCTAGCAGTGCCGCGACGATCTCGCCCTGTTCGGCTGTCTCTTGCTTGCGCACCACGACGTAGTCGCCATCGCAAATTGCCGCATCAATCATCGAATCACCCGAAACGTGCAGCAGGAAGAGGTCACCCTGACCCGTAAGTTCGCGGGGGAGCGGGAACACGGCTTCAACCGATTCTTCGGCAAGGATGGGCCCACCTGCTGCGATCCGACCGAGAACAGGCACCAGTGCGGTGTTGTCCGGAGCCGAAGGCTTGCTGGAGGCTGCGGCGGCGGTTGTCGACCCGCTGCTGGTTCGGGCTTTCGGACCTGTGACTTCTAGTGCTCGGGGACGGTTGGGGTCACGCCGGAGGTAGCCCTTCTGCTCTAGAACTCGAAGCTGGTGCGCGACGCTGGAAGGACTCGTGAGTCCTACCGCGTCCCCGATCTCCCGCACGCTCGGGGGGTAGCCCCGCGCCTCAACGGCTTCCCGGATTACGTCAAGGATTCTGGTCTGGCGACTAGTCAGTGCCCGACCCGTTTGGGCGTCCAACTGCGCCACGTCTGTAGTGCCTGCTTCCGGCGTTGTGGCGCCCGTAGCTGGTGCACGACGAGGGGACTTCTGACTGGTGCGGTCTCCGACTGACACGGTGCCTCCCAAGGTGATGACTGGCTTTCGTTGCCCAGACCATAGCGACAAATATCGCCCGAATCAAACATATGTTCGAAAGTGACTCGCAAAATGTCGGGGCACCGTGCTATTTCTAGTACACGCGTTCGAATCGAACACGTGTACGACGAATACTTCGGAGGTCAAGATGGCAGTCACAGTTCCAGCCTGGGGGGCACAGACCAGGCAATCACCGCAACGGCGCACCAGTCGCTCGCAGGTCAGTTCGCGACGTGGTGGCACAGGTACTGGGCGCTCTACCCGCCCCGCGGCCGCGACCGACTCTGGTTTGCCACGATCGTCGCGCGCCGCGCGAGAGCAGCGGATGCGGGAGAACGCTGCGCGAGCTCGAGTTGATGCGGTTCGGCCACGTTCGAAGGTTCGGTACATATTCATTGCGGCGCTGGGCTTTCTGCTCGCGGGCGTCGTTTTGTTCCTTCCTGGTTTGAGTGCACAAGCATCCCGAGGAGTTCCGGAATCTCCGGCTCAGTCTGTGGTCACGGTCCGTCCTGGCGACAGCTTGTGGTCCGTGGCGAAGCGAACGATGCCTGAAATGGACACCCGCAGTGCAGTCATTGAATTGCGCAAAGCCAACGCCCTGAACAGCCCGAACCTGGTCACGGGTCAAAAGCTCGTGGTTCCGGGTCGCTAGAAATGCGACACGCACGCGAGGGTTCGCTTAGTTCGTTCGTTTTCGGGCGCCTGACCTGCGAAGACGGTTCGGTTGACGGGTTGTCGGCCGAACGGATGATTGGAAAGTGCTTGCCATCTTGTGTCTGCCGACCTAATCTTCCACCACATCTAGTGCTCACACTGGTGTAATTCATCCACAGGTTGTGGATGGCGGTCCACAGGTTCTCCTCAGGGAGTCCCCACCGTTATCCCCAATTTCGTCCATTTTGAGGGTTGAGAGGCGGTTAGAGATGCACTGTCCTTACTGCCATAACGATGATTCACGGGTCGTTGACAGCAGAACAGCTGACGATGGTGCCGCGATTCGTCGCCGCCGCCAGTGCCCGGAGTGCTCGAAACGATTTACGACGGTCGAGACTGCTGCGCTACAGGTTCAAAAGCGCAGCGGTGTTCTCGAGCCGTTCAGTCGCGCAAAGGTCGCTTCCGGTGTCCGCAAGGCATGCCAAGGTCGCCCGGTCAGCGAGGACGACCTCGCGAAGCTTGCTCAGACTGTTGAAGATGCAGTCAGGGCAGTCGGAAACCCGGAACTTCCTGCGCATGAGGTCGGCCTGGCAATCCTTGGACCACTCCGCAAGCTCGATGAGGTCGCGTATCTGCGGTTTGCATCGGTGTATCGGAGCTTTGAAAGCCTCGAAGACTTTGAGGCCGAAGTCGCGCTACTCCGGATGGAGCGCGAATCGCAAACAGACCTCAGCGATTCACCAGCGATCGCGATCTCGCTAGCTGCAACATCCCGCGCCACCACCGAACAAGACCGACAGACCAGAACAACGAATTAGCAACGTCCACTAAGTAATTCGCCATCGCCAACCCCCAGGCGTGGCAAACGCCCCCTGAAGGAGACGCAAGATGGCTGAACGTTCGAACCCCGCAGACGGAATCGGCGCAACTGATTCCCTGGCCGACCCGGCGGGTCACGGCCCATCCGTTTCGGAATCGGCACGGACCCCGGAGGTATCTGTGACTCGTGATGGCCTCACCATCGATCGTCTCTTCACGACCCCGGGCGTTCATCCCTATGACGGCGTTGAATGGGAACGACGCGACGTCGTTCAGACCAACTGGAAGACCGGCGAGACCGTTTTCGAGCAGCGTGGCGTCGAATTCCCAACCGATTGGTCGGTGAATGCCTCCACCATCGTTACCACGAAGTACTTCCGCGGTGCGGTTGGAACTGAGTCGCGCGAAAACAGTCTGCGTCAGCTCATCGACCGCGTGGTGCTGACCTATGTGCGCGCTGGCACAGAGAATGGTTACTTCTCGACGCCAGCTGACGCGGAGATCTTCGAACATGAACTGACATGGATGCTGTTGCACCAGGTGTTCTCATTCAATTCGCCTGTCTGGTTCAACGTCGGTACCAACTCGCCGCAGCAGGTTTCTGCGTGCTTCATCCTGGCGGTTGACGACACGATGGACTCGATCCTTAACTGGTATCGCGAGGAGGGACTGATCTTCAAGGGCGGTTCAGGCGCTGGTCTGAACATTTCGCGTATCCGCTCAAGCAAAGAACTACTTCGTTCATCTGGCGGAACGGCGAGCGGTCCCGTTTCGTTCATGCGCGGCGCAGATGCGTCAGCCGGAACCATCAAGTCCGGTGGCGCAACTCGGCGCGCAGCGAAGATGGTCGTGCTCGACGTCGACCACCCCGATATCGAGGAGTTCGTCGAGACCAAGTGGCGCGAGGAGGAGAAGATCCGCGCCCTACGTGACGCCGGTTTCGACATGGATCTCGGCGGCAAAGACATCCACAGCGTTCAGTACCAGAACGCAAACAACTCAGTGCGTGTGTCTGACGAGTTCATGCGCTCAGTCGAGGCAAAGGAAGAATTTGGCCTTCGTGCCCGAACGGACGGTTCCATCGTGGAAACCGTCGATGCGCGGACCCTCTTCGACAAGATCTGTGAAGCGGCTTGGGCCTGTGCGGATCCCGGAATTCAGTACGACGACACGATCAACGACTGGCACACCAACCCAGAGACCGGTCGTATCACGGCTTCCAACCCTTGCTCGGAATACATGAGCCTCGACAACTCCTCCTGCAACTTGGCGAGCCTCAACTTGCTGAAGTTCCTCAAGGACGATGGCTCATTCGACGCCACCCGTTTCGCGAAGGCAGTGGAACTGGTCATTACGGCCATGGACATCTCCATCTGTTTTGCCGACTTCCCGACTGAAGCAATCGGTGACACCACGCGTGCCTACCGCCAACTTGGAATCGGCTACGCGAACCTTGGTGCGTTGTTGATGGCATGTGGCCTCGCTTACGACTCCGACGGCGGGCGTGCGCTTGCTGCAGGGATCACGAGCCTCATGACAGGAACTGCTTACAAGCGTTCAGCGGAACTCGCCGGTGTTGTCGGGCCATACGACGGCTTCGCCCGAAACGCCGATGCTCATGCGCGCGTGATGCGTAAGCACGCTGCAGCGACCGATGCGGTTCGTACTGTCGGAACGCTCGACAGTGACGTTGTCCGAGTGGCGACAAAGGCGTGGGAAGACTGCTTGGCAATCGGTTCAGTGAACGGTTGGCGCAATGCGCAAGCAAGCGTCCTCGCACCCACCGGAACGATCGGTTTCATGATGGATTGCGACACCACCGGTATCGAGCCTGACTTCTCGCTGGTCAAGTTCAAGAAGCTCGTTGGTGGTGGGTCGATGCAAATCGTGAACCAGACCATTCCTCGTGCGCTGCGCAAGCTCGGTTACAGCGGCGAGACTGTTGAGGCGATCATTGAGCACATCGCCGAGCATGGTCACGTCATTGATGCTCCGGGTCTCAAGCCTGAGCACTACTCAGTGTTCGACTGTGCGATGGGTGAGCGTGCGATCACTCCGATGGGTCACGTTCGGATGATGGCCGCGGTTCAACCATTCATCTCCGGTGCGATCTCGAAGACAGTCAACATGCCGGAGACAGCATCCATCGCTGAGGTAGAGGAGATCTACCTGGCGGGTTGGAAGCTAGGCCTTAAGGCGCTGGCTATCTACCGCGACAACTGCAAGGTCGGACAACCTCTCAATGATGCGAAGGCTAAGAAGGCCCCCGTCGAAGAATCAGAACCGACCATTGAGTACCGCCCTGTGCGTAAGCGGCTCCCCAAGTCACGTCCAGCACGCACAGTGTCATTCAGTGTTGGTGGCGCCGAGGGCTACATGACGGCATCGAGCTACCCCGATAACGGGCTCGGCGAAATCTTCCTCAAGATGAGCAAGCAAGGTTCGACGCTTGCCGGAATGATGGATGCTTTCTCGATCGCAATCTCGATCGGACTTCAATACGGAGTTCCGCTTGAGCAGTACGTTCAGAAGTTCACGAACATGCGATTTGAGCCGGCGGGGCTGACCGACGATCCTGACGTTCGGATGGCTCAGTCGATCATGGACTACATCTTCCGACGCCTTGCTTTGGATTTCCTGCCAACCGAAACCCGCGAGGGCTTGGGAATCTTCACGGCAGAGGAACGAGCGGACCAGGTTGCCGGTTCGTACGGATCTCAGCCCGCGGCAATCGAGGCAGTTGAGGCAGTGGTTGAGACGCTGTCGCAAACTGCGGCCGTGGAGCAGTCCGATGGTCCGGTTGAACAGAAGTCGTCTCCGTCGGCTCCCACAGCGCCACCGCAAGTTCATTCCTCAACGGAACTCCTTGAAGCGATTCAAGGTAAGGCGGCGGATGCACCGCTTTGTTTCACCTGTGGAATCAAGATGCGTCCGGCAGGCAGCTGCTATGTCTGCGAGGGTTGTGGGAGCACCTCCGGCTGCAGTTA
>JAOAUD010000123.1 GCA_030157755.1 Candidatus Nanopelagicales bacterium | reverse complement strand
CGCACCGAGTTCTACCGCGAGGGTCGCGTCCCGCTGCACACGCTGCGCGCCGACATCGACTACGGCTTCTACGAAGCACGCACGACCTTCGGCCGCATCGGCGTGAAGGTATGGATCTACCACGGTGAAGTTTCGACCGACACTGATGAGCGTCGCAAGCAGCAGCAGGAACGCCTCGCGCGTCCAGGTGCTGGTGGCGGGCAGCGTCGTGGCGGTCGTGACGGCGGACGCGGCGGCGACAACCGCTCGCGCGCCCCACGCGGCGTCGAGGCAGCTGCGGCTGCACCGGTTGAGGACACCGCTAAGGCTGCAGATCAAACACCAGATTCGGCCAAGGCCGTTACTGAAGCTGTGACGGGGGAGTAGCACATGTTGATTCCTCGCAAGGTTAAGTACCGCAAGCAGCACCATCCGAAGCGCAGCGGCGCCGCCAAGGGCGGTACCGATGTGACGTTCGGCGACTGGGGCCTGCAAGCATTGGAACCTGCATACGTTACGAACCGTCAGATTGAATCGGCACGTATTGCGATCAACCGGCACATCAAGCGTGGCGGCAAGGTCTGGATCAACATCTACCCAGACCGCCCACTGACCAAGAAGCCTGCGGAAACTCGCATGGGTTCGGGTAAGGGTTCACCGGAATGGTGGGTCGCAAACGTGAAGCCCGGACGTGTGATGTTCGAGCTGACCTACCCAGACGAGACAGCTGCACGGGAAGCACTGACCCGCGCCGCACACAAGCTGCCAATGAAATGCCGGATCGTTCGGCGAGAGGTGAGTGAAGACTAATGTCAGCGCTAACGCCTACATCCGAACTGCGTCAGATGGATGACGAAGGTTTGGCAACCAAATTGGTTGAAGCCAAGGAAGAGCTGTTCAACCTGCGCTTCCAGGCAGCAACCGGCCAACTGGAAAGCCATGGCCGACTGAAAGCAGTCCGACGCGAGATTGCCCGGCTGTACACAATCATGCGCGAGCGCGAGCTCGGCATCATCGCAACGGATGAGGAGGTTGCCGTATGAGCGAGGCGACCCAGACTGAACTTGAGACCCGTGGCGAACGCAAGGTTCGCGAAGGCCTCGTAGTCAGCGACAAGATGGACAAGACCGTTGTGGTGGCGGTTGAAGACCGCTTCAAGCACCCCATGTACGGCAAGGTCGTGCGCCGCACCTCACGGTTGAAGGCACACGACGAGGACAACACCTGTGGCACCGGAGACCGCGTGCTGCTGATGGAAACCCGACCGCTGTCAGCAACGAAGCGCTGGCGCGTGGTTGAGATCCTGGAGAAGGCCAAATGATTCAGCAAGAGTCGCGGCTGCGCGTTGCCGACAACACCGGTGCGAAGGAACTCCTTTGCATCCGCGTGCTTGGCGGATCCGGTCGCCGTTACGCAGGCATTGGTGACGTCATCGTCGCCACCGTCAAGGACGCCATTCCTGGTGGAAACATCAAGAAGGGTGAGGTCGTCAAGGCCGTCATCGTCCGCACCAAGAAGGAACGTCGCCGTCCGGACGGTTCCTACATCAAGTTCGACGAGAACGCTGCTGTTGTGCTCAAGGAAGCTGGCGAACCTCGTGGAACGCGCATCTTCGGACCAGTCGGTCGCGAACTGCGCGACAAGAAGTTTATGAAGATCATTTCGCTTGCACCGGAGGTGCTGTGATGGCAGGCCTGAAGGTACGCAAGGGTGACACCGTCCAGGTGATTTCCGGCAAGGACAAGGGCGTCAAGGGCAAGGTCATCAAGACTCTGCCCGAGCAGAACCGCGTGATCGTCGAAGGCGTGAACCGCGTCAAGCGTCACACCAAGGCTGGTCAAGGCGCTGGCGGTGCCCGCACTGGCGGCATCATCGTTCAAGAGGCGTCGATTCACGTTTCCAACGTGATGGTCGTTGATGAAGACGGCAAGGCAACCCGCGTCCGCAAGCGTCGCGAAACTGTCGACAAGAACCGCACTGATGGCACTGCCTACACCGGAACTCGGGGAGTTCGAGTATCGGTTCGCAGTGGTAAGGACATCTCATGACAACTGAACTAGCTGCTCCAGCAGTACCGCGCCTCAAGCAGCGGTACAACGACGAACTGCGGCCCGCGCTCAAGACTGAGCTCGCGCTCGAGAACGTCATGCAGGTGCCAGGCCTGACCAAGATCGTGGTCAACATGGGCGTGGGCGAAGCCGCTCGCGACTCCAAGTTGATGGACGGCGCTGTTCGCGACCTGACCACCATTACTGGCCAGAAGCCCGCAGTCACCAAGGCCCGCAAATCAATCGCTCAGTTCAAGCTGCGTGAAGGCCAGCCAATCGGGTGTCACACGACCCTGCGCGGCGACCGCATGTGGGAGTTCTTGGATCGTCTGCTGTCGGTGTCATTGCCTCGTATTCGTGACTTCCGTGGCCTCTCGCCTCGTCAGTTCGATGGGCGCGGCAACTACACCTTTGGCCTCAACGAGCAGGCAATGTTCGCTGAGATCAACCAGGACAGCATTGATCGAGTCCGTGGCATGGACATCACCGTGGTGACTACTGCCAAAAACGACGATGAAGGTCGCGCGCTGCTCAAGGCGCTGGGCTTTCCCTTCCAGGCCAAGTAGCACCAAGGAGATTTGACCAGATGGCAAAGACTGCTCTCAAAGAGAAGCAAAAGCGTAAGCCGAAGTTCGCAGTGCGCGCATACACGCGTTGCAACCGTTGCGGACGTCCACACTCGGTTTACCGCAAGTTCGGCTTGTGCCGGATTTGTCTGCGCGAGATGGCTCACCGCGGCGAACTGCCCGGTGTCACCAAATCATCTTGGTAAGCACCCACACACTTCATAAACCTCACTAACGCTGAAGGTCCCTCAAGGGGAAACCACGGCGAGAAGGGCCTGATGGCCATGACGATGACCGACCCAATCGCAGACATGCTGACGCGTCTGCGTAACGGGAGCACGGCTTACCACGATTCCGTGGCGATGCCGTACTCAAAGATTAAAGAAGGCGTCGCGAAGATCCTCGTTCAAGAGGGATACGTTGCGAGCGTCCGCACAGAAGAAGCAACCGTCGGTCAAACGCTGATTGTTGATCTCAAGTACGGCCCCAACCGCGAACGCTCCATCGCAGGCCTTCGCCGCGTGAGCAAGCCAGGTCTTCGGGTCTACGCGAAGAGCACGGGCATGCCGAAGGTCCTCGGTGGACTCGGTATCGCCATCATCTCGACCTCGTCGGGTCTGCTGACCGACCGACAGGCTGCCAAGAAAGGCGTGGGTGGGGAAGTCCTCGCCTACGTTTGGTAAGGGGGAGTCATGTCACGTATTGGACGTTTGCCGATTCAGGTTCCAACCGGCGTCAAGATCGAGATCCAAGGTCAAGACGTCACGGTTACCGGGCCTAAGGGCACTTTGAGCCACACGATCGCCGAACCAATCACGATCGCCAAGGAGGAGGACGGCAGCTTCGTCGTCAGCCGTCCCAACGATGAGCGCATGAGCAAGTCGCTTCACGGCTTGTCACGCACCTTGGTGAACAACATGGTCATCGGTGTGACCACGGGCTACACCAAGACCCTGGAGGTTTCCGGTACTGGTTACCGCGTCGCCCCCAAGGGTGCTGGTTTGGAACTGCAGCTCGGCTTCAGTCACCCTGTGCAGGTTGATGCTCCTGAAGGCATCAAGTTCGCAGTCGAGACGCCAACGCGCTTCAGCGTCGAAGGCATCGACAAGCAGAAGGTCGGCGAAGTAGCCGCCAACATCAGAAAGCTTCGTAAGCCCGACCCGTACAAGGGCAAGGGTGTTCGGTACGCCGACGAAGTCATTCGTCGCAAGGCCGGAAAGGCTGGTAAGTAGTCATGGCAATCAGCGCAAAGATTGGTTCCGGTACTCGCCGGTCAACCGGGCGCATCCGTCGTCACGCGCGCGTTCGCAAGAACGTGTCCGGCACGACTGCTCGCCCGCGTCTGGTCGTATTCCGCTCAGCCCGCCACATCGAGGCCCAGGTCATCGACGACACCGCAGGAAAGACGCTGGCAGCGGCTTCCACGATGGAGTCAGATGTTCGTTCCCTCGATGGCGACAAGACGGCAGCTGCAAAGCGCGTCGGCGAACTTGTCGCCGAGCGTGCGAAGTCCGCAGGAGTCGACGAGGTCGTGTTCGACCGCGGCGGCTACCGTTACCACGGGCGAATCGCTGCAGTCGCGGATGCGGCTCGCGAAACCGGACTCACGTTCTAACCCCACATCGACTTAGTAAACGAAGGAAGAAGGACACATGGCTGCACAGCGCCGGGAGCGCCCTCAAGGTCGGGGTGGTGCTGAGAAGAGCAACTACCTCGAGCGCGTGGTCGCAATCAACCGCGTCTCAAAGGTGGTCAAGGGTGGTCGCCGATTCAGCTTCACCGCACTCGTTGTGGTTGGCGACGGCGACGGCCAGGTTGGCGTCGGCTATGGCAAGGCCAAAGAAGTTCCGGCCGCCATCTCCAAGGGCGTCGAGGAAGCGAAGAAGAACTTCTTCCGCGTTCCACGGATCCAGGGAACCATTCCTCACCCCGTCACGGGTGAGAAGGCAGCTGGTGTGGTGCTCTTGCGCCCGGCATCGCCTGGTACCGGAGTTATCGCTGGTGGACCGGTGCGCGCTGTGCTCGAGTGCGCTGGCGTTCACGATGTCCTGAGCAAGTCGCTCGGATCCGACAACGCCATCAACATCGTTCATGCAACTGTTCAGGCGCTCAAGGAACTCGAGCGTCCGGAAGAAGTTGCCGCTCGTCGTGGACTCCCGCTTGAGGACGTTGCTCCCGCAGCGCTGCTGCGCGCACGCGCAGCCGGAATTGCGGCAGGTGTCAACAATGGCTGAGCTTAAGGTGACCCAGACACGGTCGGGAATTGGCGGAACCGCCAACCAGCGCGCAACCCTGCATACACTCGGATTGCGTCGCATCGGAGATTCAGCCGTGCGTGAAGATCGTCCAGAAGTTCGTGGAATGTTGCGGACAGTTTCGCACTTGGTAGCAGTGGAGGAGGTTGAGTCGGCATGACACTCAAAGTTCATCACTTGCGCCCCGCACCGGGAGCCAAGACTGCGAAGACTCGAGTTGGCCGTGGTGAAGCAGGCACGCGTGGAAAGACAGCGGGTCGCGGAACCAAGGGAACGAAGGCTCGGTACCAGGTACCAGCCGGTTTCGAAGGTGGCCAAATGCCACTGCACATGCGCCTTCCGAAGCTCAAGGGCTTCAAGAACCCGAACAAGGTTCCGTACCAGGTCGTCAGCGTTGCAGCTCTCGGGGCACTATTTCCAAATGGTGGCGAAGTTTCGATCGCTGACCTGGTAAATGCTGGCGCGGTGCGTAAGAATCAGCCCGTGAAGGTTCTTGGGAACGGCGAAATCTCAGTTGCTCTGCAGGTGAGCGCCAATGCCTTCTCACAGTCAGCGAAGGACAAGCTGGCAGCTGCCGGTGGCACTGCGGTAGAGGTCTGAGTCAGCCGTGCTCGGTGGGTTGGCGGCGGCATTTCGCACGCCTGATCTGCGGAAGAAGATTCTCTTCACGCTAGGTCTGCTCGCTATCTACCGGCTCGGAACCGTAATTCCCACCCCGGGTGTTGATTACACAGCGATTCAGAAGTGTGTGTCGGTTGTCCAGGACAACTCCCTGTACGGCCTGATCAACCTCTTCAGTGGTGGTGCGCTGCTTCAACTCAGCGTGTTCGCGCTCGGGATCATGCCGTACATCACGGCGAGCATCATCATTCAGCTGCTCGTCGTCGTCATTCCGCGGTTGGAAGCCCTTAAGAAAGAGGGCCAGAGCGGCCAAGCGAAACTGACGCAGTACACCCGCTACCTCACGATCGCTCTCGCGGTCTTGCAGGGAACAACGATTCTCACCCTCGCACGTACGCCTGGACGCCTGTTCCAAGGCTGCAATGAGGAACTCATTCCCGACCAGTCGATTCCGTTGATCCTCTCGATGATCATCGCGTTGACCGCAGGTACGGCCCTCATCATGTGGTTCGGTGAACTCATCACCGACCGTGGTGTCGGAAACGGCATGTCGCTGCTGATCTTCGTTTCCATCATTTCGACCATGCCTGGCCAGTTCCTGCGGATCTTCCAGACGGAGGGAGTCTTCGTATTCGCCGTCGTGGTCGCGGTCGGATTAGTGGTGATCGCGGCAGTGGTCTACGTCGAACAGGCTCAACGGCGGATCCCTGTCCAATACGCGAAACGAATGGTCGGCTCGCGTATGTATGGCGGTGCATCGACCTACATCCCACTCAAGGTCAACATGGCCGGTGTTATCCCAGTCATCTTCGCCTCGTCACTGCTCTACATCCCGCAACTCATCGTCACGCTCACGGGAAGCCAAGACGAATGGGCGCAGTGGATCTCGCGCAACCTCTCAAACGGTTCCGAGCCGCTCTACCTGGTGGTCTACTTCCTGCTCATCGTGTTCTTCGCGTACTTCTATGTGTCGATTACTTTCGATCCAACCGAAGTCGCCGACAACATGAAGAAGTACGGCGGGTTCATTCCTGGTATTCGTGCAGGAAAGCCCACGGCGCAGTACCTCGACTACGTACTGACCCGCTTGACCCTGCCGGGTTCGGTCTACCTAGCGGTGATCGCGATCATCCCGTTCATCGCGTTCGGCGGGCTGGGTCTCGGGCAGTCATTCCTCTTCGGTGGCACGTCGCTGCTCATCATGGTGGGTGTCGGACTCGACACCGTCAAGCAGATCGAATCTCAGTTGCAACAACGCAATTACGAAGGCTTTCTTAAGTAGAGCTGAGTTCTGCACTGGCGGCGTTCTCAGTCGCTTGCCTACGTTCGTAGGCGGCGCTCCTTGCGGCCTTGCCATTGCTGAACTCAGCACTACTTGAGTGCGTCGGTCTGAGGCGTGCACTGGCATCGTTCTCGCTCGCTTGCCTACGTTCGTAGGCGGCGTTCTCACTGCCTTGCCTGCCAAACGCGGGATGTCGAGATGCGCTGACGCTGCGGGTTCAGTAGCGTCAGGCAGAGCGTCAAAAACCAAACGAAGGGCTAGCTGACATGCGAATTGTGCTCATGGGACCTCCCGGTGCAGGCAAGGGAACTCAGGCTGCGGTTGTTGCCAAGGAACTGAACATCCCACACATCTCAACCGGTGAGATTTTCCGCGCGAATGTTGGCGCTGGGACCGAACTCGGTGTCGAGGCCAAGAAGTACATGGATAAGGGCGAGTACGTGCCGGATTCCGTGACCAACGCGATGGTCGCCGACCGCTTGGCGCAGCCGGATACCGAGAACGGATTCCTCCTCGACGGCTACCCGCGCACCCTGGAGCAGGTCGGCGAGCTCGACGTCATCCTGGTTGGTCTCGGAACCCCGCTGGACAAGGTTGTTGAGATCACGGCCAACACTGAAGAGGTCATCGCACGGTTGCTTAACCGCGCAAAGCTCGAAGGCCGCGCCGACGACACCGAAGAGGTCATTCGTCGTCGGATGGAGGTCTATGCAGAGCAGACCGAACCTCTCACTGCTGTCTACCGTGAGGAAGGCAAGTTGATTCAGGTTGACGGCATGGGATCAGTCGAAGATGTGACTGCCCGGTTGCTGTCAGCTTTGTCTGCCTGATCGGGAATTTCGAAAGACGAGTCAGCATCGCGCCGTGGCAACCGAAGCGCTAGTGCAAAGGCAGCCAGTGCGATGAGACCGCACAGGCTGTAGCCGCTGCCGACGACTGACTCACCCAACGTGCTGTCTTGAGCTAGGCGACCTCCTGCGTACCGGAGCTCGCCTAGCTCAGGCAACACCATCGCTGCCGCAGCGATTGATAGGCAGACGCCAACGAGTCGGTCGCTGGATCGGAACGCACGGATCGCCAGCGCTATCGCGGCGCACGCAGCGGGTATGAACCAGACCCAGTGGTGGACCCATGAAACCGGCGACACGAGCAGACCGGTAATTCCGACGACCACGGCGGCAACGAGTCGGCTGTGATTCCACCAGAAACCCGCAATCGCCAACCCGGCCGCAGCCACAGTTGCTGCCAGCACCGCCCACAGGACAACCGGATCTGAGCCGGGGATCCAACGCGTGAGCGCGCCATACATCGAAACATTCGACAAGCGGTCTGCCGCACCGACCCGCGTCGTATCCCAGAGTTCGACGCTGAAGAACTGCCACACCTGACCGATCCCGAAGAAGCTTCCGATTGCCAGCGTGGTCAGGAAGCCGAGCAGTGCCCGGCCGAAGTCACCCCATCGTCGATTCACGAGCATGAAGACGATGAAGATGGCCGGAACGATCTTGAAGCCAGCAGCCATTCCTGTGAGAAAGCCGCGATAGTGGGCCTTGGTCACGGTGTCGAACATGATCAACAGAACGAGCACCAAGTTGACTTGACCCAACTCGATGTTCTTGATGACCGTTTCGGAGAAGGCGCCGATGGCGAAGATAAACAGCGCAAGTTCCCACGTCTTCGTGGTGAGTTCTTTGCCAACGAGGGCTGGCAACCGCATGGCGGTGAGCCAGGCAATGCCAGCGAGTGCAGCAATTGACACCGCAGTCCAGATTGCAAAGGCGGCGGTTGGAGGGAATAGGTCGAACGGGATGAATACCGCCCCGGCAAACGGCGGGTAGGTGAACGGCAACCCACCAACGTTGAAGTTGTTGTAGAGGTCTTGCCCGCTCATCAGTGCATCCGCGGCACCGAGGTAGACGAGGAAGTCAACATCGACGAGGCGGGCCGCTTCTAGAATGAGGAACACAAGTGCGGCCAACGCCAGAATCCCGGCGATCACGGATCTCATGCGGATCGAACCCACCACGTTCGCAGCATAGTCCGCTGCGTGGCACGAACATCTCGCTCAGGCGCCCGCGACTACTCCGGTGACGTTGTCTCCCGGTGGCACGTCGTCGCCAGTGCCTTCGCCGCGGGCGATTAGTCGCGCACCCACTCCGAGGGCAATGACGAGCACAACCCCACCGAGCGCATAGAACGCCGCGGCGAAGCTGATGCCCGGAGATTTGGTTGCGAGCATGATTTCGAGCAGGTGGAATCGCAACTGGATGAGGGCTGGGATTCCCGTCACGGCGGCAGCAATCGCCAGCAGCCAGCCCACCTTGCCCTGACCTTGCTTGAAGCCCCGAAGAGCTAGGGCGACGGCGCAAGCGACTCCGGGAACCAACCACACCCAGTGATGTGGCCACGAGATTGGTGAAACCAGGACTGTCGCCAGACCCACCAGAGTCGCGGAAACCAGCTTGCTGCGGGTCCACCAGATGGCACCCATCCAGAGCACAGCAACGATGAGAACGACCGCACATCCGATCCAGATCGCGTTCGCTGTATCGCTAGCCAGTGACCGCTGCAGTACCCCTGAGATTCCGAGGTTGGAGTAGCGCCGTGGGTTGCCGACTCGATCAGTCGCGAACAGTTCAACGGTCCAGTATTGCCAGACTTGGCCTAGCCCGAAGAAGCTGCCGATTACCAGCGTGACAGCGAATCCCAAGACCGCACGGCCAAAGTCCGCCCAACGCTTTGTCACCAACATGAAGATCATGAACAGCCCGGGCGTGACCTTGAACCCAGCAGCAATACCAGTGGCAAAACCGGCGTAGCGCGTGCGGCTGACGGTGTCGTACAGAACCGCCACGACGATCATCAGGTTGACCTGGCCTAGGTCGAAGTTCTGGATGATCGGTTCCGAGAAAGCACTGATTGCGAAGATCCCCAAAGCCAACTGCCAGGTTGGCCAGGGTGCCTTGGGTATCCCCGCGAGGGAGGGAAGCCGTGCAGCCGTGAGGTAGGCGATGCCGAATAGGCTTGCCAGGCTGACTAGCGCCCAGATCAGCAACGTTGCTGGAAACGGCAGCAGTGCAAACGGAATCATCACAACCGCGGCAAAAGGCGGGTAGGTGAAGGGCAGGATCAGAGTTCCAGAGGGTATGGCCACGCTCTCGTAGAGCGGTTTCCCATCGAGCAGTGCCTGCGCGCCGGCCAGGTAGACGGTCAGATCCGCCGGTCGGTGTCGGAAGATCTGCCAACAGAGGAATCCACAACCGATCAGCGCCAACACGATCAGGAAAACGCGCCTGACGTTTGCCCCGGTTGCCACCGTTGCAGCCTAGGGCGGATTACGGGAGTTTTCCCGCTGCCCGGGTTCCGGCAGTCCACCGCCCGCCCACCGCGACTGTGCATCTACCTTTGGCATTGTGGGAATCGGAATCCGAAAGCCAAAATTCGAACTGAAGACGCCCGAGCAGTTCGCGCGGATGCGTGAAGCGGGCTTAGTTGTAGCGGATGCGTTGGAGCAGGTTCGAGTTGCCGTCGCGCCCGGCGTACGCACAATCGAACTGGATGAGATCGCCGAAGCGGTCATTCGTGGAGCGGGAGCAACCCCGTCATTCTTGGGCTACCACGGGTACCCGGCATCAATCTGTGTTTCGGTGAACTCGGAGGTCGTCCACGGAATCCCGGGCGCGCGCGTCCTTGAAGATGGTGACTTGGTGTCAATTGACTGTGGGGCGATCGTCGACGGCTGGCATGGTGACGCGGCACTGTCGGTCCCAGTTGGCGAGATCAGCGCTGAAGTCGCGGACCTGTCTGCGGTGACAGAGGGTGCGTTGTGGGCGGGATTGCGGGCGGCAAAGGCCGGGAACCACATCGGTGACATTGGCGCCGCGGTCAAGCAGTACGTCCGCGAGCAGGACCATAGTTTCGGAATTGTTGTCGACTACGTCGGACACGGGATCGGTTCATCGATGCATATGCCGCCCAATGTTCCTAACATCGGCAATCCCGGGAAGGGGCCTGAGATTGTGGTGGGAATGGCGCTGGCAGTCGAGCCGATGATCACGCTGGGATCGGCAGAAGTCGACGTACTCGCCGATGACTGGACGGTTGTCACCCAGGATGGCCGCCCTGCAGCGCACTGGGAACATACGGTCGCGATCACCGCAAACGGGCCAGTCGTCACGACGGCAGCTGATGGCGGGCTCGCGGGATTGTCCCCGGTCTGATCGCAGGCGGATAGAAACGTGACGTAGACCGCTTGGACCCGGGCTTCCCTTCCGGAACAGGTGTCGCGTAGACTCGACCCTTGGTGCACTTAGGTTCTGCGCACCACAACCCATTGAAGGAGCGTACGTACCCGCATGGCCAAAAAAGAAGGTGCCATTGAGCTCGAAGGCACCATCGTCGAGTCGCTGCCCAACGCAATGTTTCGGGTGGAGCTAGATAACGGCCACAAGGTGCTGGCTCACATTTCGGGAAAGATGCGGATGCACTACATCCGGATCCTGCCCGACGACCGAGTTGTCGTGGAGCTTTCGCCCTACGACCTCACCCGGGGACGCATCGTCTACCGGTACAAGTAAGCCGATTTCGCTAGAAGTTCGCCAGCCGAGCCGGTGAAACGGCAAGCAAGCACGAAGGAAGACGATGAAGGTCAACCCAAGCGTTAAGAAGATCTGTGACAAGTGCAAGGTGATTCGTCGCCACGGCCGCGTCATGGTGATTTGCGAGAACCCTCGCCATAAGCAGCGTCAGGGTTAGCAAGGACTCGCTGAGAACACGACGAGAGTCGAGTTCTCAGCGAAGCTGCCATGCAGCAACCTGACTGACCGACAACTAAATACGAACCGCAGCGTCATCCGACCCCGCAGCCACTGGCATTGCGGACGACACCCTCAGTGCGAAGGCTGAGGACCTTGGCTCTTTTAAGAGTCAAGGAACGATGGCGTAACCGACACCTTCGTCCAATACAGAAAGCAGGAACTGCCAACACATGGCACGTTTAGTCGGAGTTGATCTCCCCCGCGACAAGCGGCTCGAGATCGCACTCACCGCAATCTACGGCGTAGGCCGTTCACGTTCACGCGAAGCACTTGAGGCTACTGGCGTGGACCCCAACCAACGTGTTAGCGACGTTTCCGAAGCTGATCTCATCAAGCTCCGTGACTACATCGACGCTAACTTCCAGACCGAAGGTGACCTCCGTCGTGAGGTCCAAGGCGATATTCGCCGCAAGGTCGAGATCGGTTCCTACCAAGGAATCCGTCACCGTCGTGGTCTGCCCGTTCGCGGTCAGCGCACGCACACCAACGCCCGCACCCGCAAGGGACCACGTAAGACCGTCGCGGGTAAGAAGAAAGCCTAAGTAGTCCGCTAGGTCCTCATGCCAACCCGGCAGACCGCGGACCGACGACCTCACATCAGGAGAAATTCAGCGAATGCCACCAGCAAAAGGCGCCAAGAAAGTTAGGCGCAAAGAAAAGAAGAACGTGGCCCACGGCCACGCTCATATCAAGAGCACGTTCAACAACACAATCGTCTCGATCACTGATCCGTCCGGTGCAGTTATTGCCTGGGCATCCAGCGGTCAGGTCGGATTCAAGGGATCACGTAAGTCGACTCCCTACGCCGCGCAGCAAGCCGCAGAAGTTGCCGCACGTCGCGCGATGGAACACGGCATGCGCAAGGTCGATGTGTTTGTAAAGGGTCCCGGCTCCGGCCGCGAGACCGCGATCCGCTCGCTGCAGGCCACTGGCCTGGAGGTAGGCGCGATCTCTGATGTCACCCCAGTCGCCCACAACGGATGCCGCCCGCCAAAGCGGCGCCGAGTCTGAGCCGAAGGAGATAGCGAAATGGCCCGCTACACCGGCCCGGATTGCAAACGTTGCCGCCGGGAAAAGACCAAGCTCTTCCTTAAGGGAGCAAAGTGCGAGACGGCGAAATGCCCGATCGAGAAGCGTCCGTACCCCCCAGGGGATCACGGTCGCGCTCGCACCAAGGAGAGCGAGTACCTGTTGCAGATGCGCGAGAAGCAGAAGTGCGCGCGTATCTATGGAGTGCTTGAGAAGCAGTTCCGCAACTACTACGCAGAGGCAAACCGTCAGTCTGGAAAGACTGGTGAAAACCTCCTGACGATCCTGGAAAGCCGCTTGGACAACGTGGTCTTCCGTGCAGGATTCGGCAAGAGCCGCGATATGGCTCGCCAACTTGTTCGTCACGGTCACATCACCGTGAACGGCAAGAAGGTGGACATTCCGTCCTACCGCGTCACCCCTAACGACATCGTGGAAGTTCGCGGCAAGTCACGCGAAATGACCCCGTTTGTTGTCGCCCACGCAGAAGCGGGCGAACGCACCGTTCCCGCGTGGCTCGAAGTTATTCCCAACCGGATGCGCATCTTGGTGCACACGCTTCCAAACCGGGAACAGATCGACACGCAGGTCCAAGAGCAACTGATCGTCGAGCTCTACTCGAAGTAACCAGTCAAGCGCGGTCGTGAATCGGTGGCGCACGTCAACAAAACCGATTCACGACTGCGAAACAACCGGCGTCAAATAGTGGTCGCCGCGGGGAGGAAATGCCGTGCTTATTGCACAACGTCCAGCTCTGATCGAAGAGACAGTCTCAGAAAACCGTTCACGCTTCATTCTTGAACCGCTTGAGCCCGGATTCGGCTACACACTCGGGAACTCGCTTCGCCGCACCTTGCTGTCATCGATTCCGGGTGCCGCTGTCACCAGCATCCGCGTCGATGGTGTGCTGCATGAGTTCTCGACAATCCCAGGGGTTACTGAGGACGTCGTGGAGATCATCCTCAACATCAAGGAACTCGTTGTCTCATCTGAGCACGACGAACCAGTCGTCATGTACCTGCGCAAGCAGGGACCAGGCGTCGTCACGGCCGCTGACATTGCTCCGCCGGCTGGCGTCGAGGTTCACAACCCCGACCTGCACATCGCCACGGTCAACGGCAAGGGCAAGCTCGAGATCGAACTTGTTGTTGAGCGAGGCCGCGGTTACGTTTCTGCAGCGCAGAACAACCTGATGGGTCAGGAAATCGGACGTATCCCGGTTGACTCGATCTACTCGCCAGTGCTGAAGGTGACCTACAAGGTCGAGGCGACTCGTGTTGAGCAGCGCACTGACTTCGATCGCCTAATCGTCGACGTCGAAACCAAGTCCTCGATTCGTCCACGCGATGCTGTTGCTTCCGCTGGAAAGACTCTCGTGGAACTGTTCGGTTTGGCTCGCGAACTCAACGTCGAGGCCGAGGGCATCGACATCGGACCGAGCCCGGCCGACACATTCATGGCTGAGCAGATGTCCATGCCGATCGAGCAGCTCGACCTCACCGTTCGTTCGTACAACTGCTTGAAGCGCGAAAGCGTTCACACGGTTGGCGAATTGCTCGGCCGCAGCGAAGCTGACCTCATGGACATCCGTAACTTTGGCCAGAAGTCGATCGATGAGGTCAAGGCCAAGTTGCAGTCGATGGGCCTTGCGCTCAAGGACAGCCCTCCCGGATTCGACCCAGCCGCAGCCGTTGCGTTCTACGACGACAACGATGCCGCCTACGCCGAAGACGAGCAGCTCTAACCCAATCCACCGTTACTTGTTGGCGCCAAATGTGTGCCGACTACAGCTAGGAGAAAGTCATGCCAACGCCTACTAAAGGCCCACGGCTCGGGGGAGGCCCCGCGCACGAACGGCTGATGCTGGCGAACCTCGCCACAGCACTGTTCGAGCACGGCGCTATCACCACCACCCAGGCCAAGGCGAAGCGGATGCAGCCACTGGCCGAACGTCTCATCACGTTCGCAAAGCGTGGGGATCTGCATGCCCGCCGTCGCGTGCTGACCGTCGTTCACAACAAGGACGTGGTGCACGAGTTGTTCACCGAGATCGGTCCGCGTTATGCGAACCGCAACGGTGGGTACACGCGCATCACCAAATTGGGTCCTCGCAAGGGCGATAACGCACCTATGGCGCGTATCGAACTTGTTGAGCCGCTGAGTGAGCAGGCAGTTGCTGAGGCCGAGGCCGCAGCCAAGCGTGCAGCCAAGGAACGCGACGCCCGCGAGAAGGC
>JAOAUD010000122.1 GCA_030157755.1 Candidatus Nanopelagicales bacterium | reverse complement strand
GATGTATATGGACAACAGGTATTGACCGCCTGCGCGTTCTGCAATAGAACGTCAGGGTGAACGCCGACCCCAGCCAGCTAGCCAAGGCTCCTGATGGCGAGCCCGATGGTGGCGGCGTCAGGAAATCCGGTCATAGGCGACTGCGTATTACGTTGCTGGTGTTCGGCGGGTTATTCCTCGCCCTACTCGTGGTGACAGCTGCCGTCATTCATGTGGAGTCTGCCGATGTGACGCAAGACCAGCAGCAATTGGATCCTTTCTACGCCGTGGAGGCCGATCAAATCGCTGGCGTGCCCGGGTCCATTGTTCGCTCGGAACCGTTGGCGGTGAAGCTCACTGATGTGAGTGCCTTCCGTGTGGTGTACCGGACCCGAAGCAGCGAAGGGACGCCGCGGGTGAGCGGCGCAATGATTCTGGTTCCTACCGCCAAGCCCCCGGCCGATGGTCGCAAGATCGTTGCCTGGGCACATCCCACGCTCGGCATGGGTGATGCGTGCGCACCCTCGCGCTCGGCCGACACCTTGTTGGACATGGGGTTCGCACAAGAGATGATCAACAATGGCTGGGTCATCACCGCAACCGACTACGCGGGCGTCGGCACGCAGGGGACTGGGCGCTATCTGGTCGGGCAGGACGAGGCAAACGACGTTGCGTTCTCGGTGGCGATGGCGCACAACTTCCCGGCCGCTGATACGAGCAAGACCTGGGCGGTCTACGGCCATTCACAAGGTGGGCACTCAGCGTTGTGGACGGGGGAACTTGGTGAATCGATCCTTCCGGACTTCAAACTCGTCGGCACGGCTGCAGTCGCTCCTGCCGCTGAACTCGAAACGCTCATTGCTCAACAGTGGGACAAGCCGGCACAGTGGTCCATCGGGCCTGACTTCATCGTTGGCTGGTCGAGCAAGTATCCGAACCTGCCGCTCAATGGAATCTTGACGGATCAGGGCAGCGCGAACTATCAGAGTCTGTCGCAGGACTGCATCGTTGAAGCCGCGCTCGAAGGACACACGCGCGCCGAATTCGGCCAGAGCCTGTTTACGAAGAATCCACTCGACGACCCTGCTTGGAGCAAGATCGCGCAGGAGCAGACTCCACCACCGATGCGACCCGCGATGCCCACCTTTATCGTTCAAGGAACCGGTGACACTTTGGTCCTGCCGAACACCCAGGCAGAACTTTCCGAACGGTGGTGTCGGGCGGGCAGTGACCTCTCGATGTTGTGGCTCGACGGGGCGTCGCATCTGAGCGCGCAGTCGCTGAGTGGAACGGCGGTCAGCCAATGGATTCAAGCCCGCTTCGACGGGCGCCCGGCGTCATCAACATGTGGATTGAATCTGCCCGTCAAACCCTATGGGAGCAATCGGTGAAGCGAGAACCTGGCACAACATCAAGTGGCACGCGCAGGCTCAACGGTCCACAAACCACGGGCCGCACATTGCGCAACCTCTCTGAACCCGAATACTCGATTCAACTCACCCCAGATGTGGACGTTGTAGTTCGAGACGGAACCACTTTGCGGGCGGACGTGTACCGACCAGCCAAACGAGACCCATCGCCCGCACTCCTGGCGTTTTCGTGTTATCCGCGCCAGATCCAGAACTCCGGTGCACCGCTTGGGTTTGTTGAGGCCGGCGCCAGCGACTTCTGGGTGAGCAGGGGATACGCGCACATCATCGCGAACAGTCGCGGCACCGGTGGATCGGGCGGCACCTACTCATGGCTGGACAAGACAGAGCGAGAAGACATCGCCGATCTGGTTGAGTGGACGGCAGCTCAGGATTGGTGCGACGGCAACGTCGGGATGATCGGCATCAGCTACTTCGCCATGGCGCAACTTGCTGGGGCGATCGAGGCGCCCGAACACCTCAAAGCGATTTTTCCAGTGGCAACGACGGGGGACATCTACGAGGCCGCCTGGCACAACGGCTTGCTGAGTTCTACCTTCATCTCGGCTTGGATATCCGGGGTGGCGACGCTGGCCCAACGCGGTGATGGTCTCTTCCGCAACTCGTTCATTGATGCGGCGTCGCGCCTTCTTCGTAGTGCGCCCGTCCACAAGAGGTTTGAACACCTCAACGGCGAGGCAGCTCTTTCAGCGCTGGGCGTGGTGATGCGCGCGCATTTTCCGCAGGAGCCATGGGGTGACCTACTCACTGACGTGACTGTGAATCATCAGCTTCGCGACGAGTGGTGGGAAGAGCGGAATCTGGAAGCTCTCATCGAGGGGAGCACGATCCCGACGTATTTGGGTTGCGATTGGGAGAACGTCCCGCTACACCTTCCGAGCACTTTCAAACTTTGGGAGGTGTTGCGCAAGACCGCTCCTTTGCGGGTTGGGATGTTGGGTGCCGGGGGCCTGACTTGGCCGTGGGAGAGTCTGCACACAGAAGCTCTGGGTTGGTTCGATCATTGGCTCAAGGGCATTGACACAGGCATCATGGATGGCCCAGAGATCCGATATTGGCTGCCGGGTGCCGACGAATTCCACAGCGCAACGCAGTGGCCCCCCGTCGGTTCAGAGCTCCACGACTACTGGCTGCGTGATGATGGCGACCTTTCATCGAATGAGCCTCCTAGCGGCTCGGCCAGCTTCGAGTTCCTGCCGACGAATCTGTCACTTCCCAAGGGTGCACCCCCGCCACGGCATCCAGGCTTCCTGTCCTGGCAGACGCAACCGCTAATTGACGACATCGATGTTGTGGGCGACTGTGAACTTGTCATGGACGCGTCGATCACAGCGACCGATGCGTCATGGATCGTCACTTTGCAGGATGTCAGCGCGGACGGATCAACTGTCGATGTCACTGCTGGTTGGTTGCGTGCAGCCTTGCGCGAGGTTGACGAGCAAGCGAGTGTGCCCGGCGCGCCGAAGCTGCGCTGCGAAACGGCAGTTGCGGTACAGCCGGGGGAGCAGACCCGCTATCGCATTCCGTTGATCGCCACTGCTCGACGCTTCGCTCGCGGTCATCGCATCCGACTCGTTGTGGCATCGGACGACCAGGCTGCGCAAACTCCCGCAATCATGGGCTTCCACCATCAGATCTCGGGGATGCAATCAACCAACACCGTGTGGTCGAGTTCGATGCTGCGCCTTTGCGTCCTGCCACATCCTGTTCAATGATCATGCGACACCTCGGCAGATTCGCCGCCAATGGTGCCGATCTCAGATAGCGTGGGCGCACACAAGATGTTGGGGTGAAGGGGAACAATGAAACGCGCGTTGTTGGCCATCGTTGGCGCATTCATGATTGTTGTGGGGCTTGGAGTTGGCGGTGTTGGTGGGAGTCTTGCGTTCCTCTCAGGTCCCGATGGAGTTGTCTCAGCCGATGCTGGCAAAGTCTCCGGCAACGGATACGCCCTCGTATTCAACGAGTTCACCATCAACACGGTTGGGGACCCGACAACAGTTCGGCAATTCGCGGAGTTTGAGCTAGGTGCCACCTCGCGAACTGGCAAGGACATCTTCATGGGCATCGCACCGGCAGCCCAAGTGAATGAATACCTGGAACTGAGTGCACGCGACGTCGTATCCGATCTGACTGACGGAACCGCTCGAGTGGTTCCGATCCCCGGGAAGTCCGTACCCGCAACGCCGGCCGACCAGAAGTTCTGGACGGCACAGGCACAGGGTGCCGACCCGAAGATTTCACTCGCTCAATCCGGTGACGATCAGACTCTCGTCATCATGAACGCGGTGCCAGAGCCACAAGTCACGGTGGATGTCACCCTCGGCCTGACGTCACCAGCGATCTTCCCTGTCGGTCTGGGGCTCCTCATCGTGGGAGTATTGATCTTCGTTCTTGGTGTCTGGCTCCTGATTCGCGCGATACGTGCAGGCCGCCGCAGCGACCCGCCGGCTCCGACTGATGGACCTAGCACAAGCGCAATGGCCGACTATCAGCCTGGTCCACAGGTTGTCGTGCCTCCTGCGGCACCACAGACAGTAGTCCTGCCGACACCTGAGCATGCTCAGGTCTCGTCCCCTCCCACCCAAGGCTGAGTCGTCGGCGTGGAGGTTCAGGAGACAGAGGTACAGACGGACAGGGTCCTCACAGTCCCTAACCTGCTTTCCTTCTTGCGCTTGCTCGGCGTTCCGCTGTTCCTCTGGCTGATCCTCGTGCCCAAAGCTGACGGTTGGGCGATTGTTGTCCTGATCTTCGCGGGAGTCTCGGACTACCTCGATGGCAAGATCGCCCGCCGCTGGAATCAGATCAGTCGTGTGGGGCAGATCCTCGATCCGCTCGCGGACCGGCTGTACATCTTGGCGACGCTTGTTGGATTATTAATCCGCGGAATCATCCCTTGGTGGTTGGTCGCAGTCCTGGTTGGGCGTGACGTGGTGATGGGCATCGTTCTCTTCGTCATCAAGCGCCGCACGGGCCTGACCGGGTTGCCGGTCCATTTCATCGGGAAGGCCGCCACGTTCTGCCTTCTCTACGCTTTCCCACTCATTCTTCTGGGCGCGGGCACGGGCACCCTCGCTGACGTCTGCCGTGTGCTCGGATGGGCGTTCGCGCTGTGGGGCACGGGCCTGTACCTGTGGGCGGCGGTATTGTACCTCGAGCAGGCGGCGCGCATCCTTAAGTCGCAGCCGAAGGTCACCGCAGCGACGCCAACGGGATAGAGTGCCGCCATGATTCCAGACCACTTGAAGTACACCTCGCAACATGAATGGGCGTTGATCACCGAGACGGGAACCGTTCGGTTTGGCATCACTGACCACGCCCAGGACGCACTGGGCGACATCGTGTTCGTGACGCTTCCTGAGCCGGGATCTACTCTGACCGCTGGTGAAACCTGCGGGGAGATCGAGTCCACGAAGAGCGTGGCGGAGATCTACTCACCCGTCAGTGGTGAAGTTGTCTCGCGCAACGATGTTGTTGAGACATCGCCTGAGTCGATTAACGCTGATCCCTACGGTGGCGGCTGGCTGGCCGAGGTTGCACCAGCCGATCCCGGAGCACTTGACGCATTGCTGAGTGCCGCCGAGTACGAAGCACTCATCGCTGAATAGTCCAAATTCATGACTTCTTTCGATGTTCTGCAATTCGCTGTTGACCAGCCCTCACCCTGAACCGTAGGTTTAGCCTTCGTGAGCGATCTCTGTACTTCCTGCGGTAAGCCGTTAACCCCTGACGCCCGTTTTTGCGCGGACTGCGGAGCTGTTGTGCAGCGTCCGCCGACGTCACCTGATGTCACCGGAACGATCCATTCGCTGGGCACGACGACGGATTCCGGCCCGCTACCTCCGGTTGAGTCTCCTGAAAGTGCGGACTTGGAGCCGGGCAGCCATGTTCTGCTCATCGTTCGTGGACCAGCTTCGGGGAGCCGCATCGAGCTCGTTGGAGACGAGATGACAGCTGGTCGTTCGCCAGAGACCGCGATATTCCTCGATGACATCACCGTTTCGCGTCAACACGCGACGTTCAAACGTGTGGCCGGAGAGTGGACTTTGGTGGATCTTGGCAGTCTCAATGGCACCTACGTCAACCGCGACCGGGTGGACACAGTCGCACTTTCCAAGGGTGATGAGATCCAGATCGGCAAGTACCGGTTCCATTACCTCGTTGGTCCGGGTGGGGGCGACGAGTAAGTGCAGAATGCGGTGGATCAGCGGTTGACTATCGGCGCGGTGCTCACAATCCTTCAGAACGAGTTCCCTGACGCTGATGTCACAATTTCGAAGATCCGTTTCCTTGAAGCCGAAGGCTTAGTTGATCCGGGGCGTACGCCGACGGGGTACCGGAAGTTCTCGCCAACTGATGTGGACCGACTGCGGTACACACTGCGAATGCAGCGCGACCACTTCTTGCCACTGAAGGTGATCCGCGAGCACTTGGACAAGATCGATCGGGGCTTCGAACCACCCACTGTGGCGGAGAATGCACCCCGCGTGGTTGTTGACGATCAATCCGAGGACGCGATCCCAGCCCCCTTGTTTGCGCCTGCAACTTCGACAGTGACCATGAGCGTCACAGACCTTGCTGAACAGGTCGGTATGAGCGTTTCGGAGATCGTCGAACTGCGCCAGATGAAGATGATCTCCCCGTTGCCGGGATCCGATGAGTTTGGCGTCGATGCCCTTGAAGTTGCGCGCGGGATTTCCGTGCTCACCCAGTTCGGGATTGAGGCACGTCATTTGCGGCCCGTGATGAATGCCGCCGACCGTCAGGTCCAGATGATCAGCAACCTCTTAGGCCCCAAACTCGCGGGCAGCATCGACTCCGAAGCTGACGAAGTTCGCCAAGAGGCGCAACATCTCGCCAGGGACCTGCTGAGGCTGCAGTCAACTGTTATGCGCTCGGCACTTGCCCAAGAGTTCGGACACTCGAACACAGCTGGCCGCTAGTCCCAAGCGGCAGTTCTCCGATTTGCGCCAAGTGTGATGGTTCGAAGCCGCTTGTCGGCGTACAGTGATTCTGTGATTGACGTCGAAGTTGTCGGGGTCAGAGTTGAGATGCCCAGCAACCAACCCGTGTTGTTATTGCGTGAGGTCTCAGGAACTAGGTTCTTGCCGATCTGGATCGGGGCGGTAGAAGCCACTGCCATTGCGTTCGCGCAGCAAGATGTTGAACCGCCACGCCCGCTGACGCACGACCTGCTCGTGATGTTGCTGGCGCAGTGGGGTCACGAATTGATTGCGGTGCACATCGATCGCTTGGAAGACGGCGTCTTCTATGCAAACTTGGTATTCGACGACGGTACGACCGTGAGTGCGCGCCCCTCAGATGCAGTCGCGATCGCGTTGCGGACTGGCACCCCAACATCGGTTGCTGATGAAGTGTTTGACGAGGCGGGAGTGGAAACTCCAGAGGCTGAAGAAGAAGACGAAGTCGAGGCCTTCAGAGAATTTCTGGATTCGGTATCGCCTGAGGATTTCGGTGGAAGCGCGCCACCGGAAGCAAATGGCCCCCAGTAACGGATATATCTACTCAGTTCTAACCCTGAACTTGAGGTTGAGTGTTTGAGTAGTTGAGAGTTTATTGGCAGATAGGTGCGTCGTAGGTTGACGGTGGATATTCAGATCCCTACGGTGCGCAGTGAGGTTAGTTGTGTTCTCGTTGGAGGATTTCGTGAGTGAGTCATCGGATAGCGGCGTCAGTAGTCCTCGAATGCATGCGCAGCAGGAGGCACTTTTCGAGACGTCGGGCGACAGCCTCTCGCCAGACGTCGGTTACCGCGGTCCAATCGCCTGCAGTGCTGCGGGCATCACGTATCGCCAACTCGACTACTGGGCACGGACAGGGTTGATCCAACCAAGCATCCGTACGGCACAAGGATCTGGATCCCAGCGCCTCTACAGCTTCCGCGACATTTTGGTCCTGAAAGTCATCAAGCGACTCCTCGATACCGGCGTATCGCTCCAGAACATCCGTGCGGCCGTTGACCACCTACGTGATCGGGGCGTTGACGACCTCGCCGAAATCACGCTTATGAGCGACGGCGCGAGTGTGTACGAATGCACCTCTGAACAAGAGGTTATTGATCTTGTTCGTGGTGGCCAAGGAGTCTTCGGTATCGCTGTCGGACGTGTCTGGCGTGAGATCGAAGGCAGCCTCGCCGAGCTACCGGGGGAGCGCACCGACGGACGTAGCGTTGTCCCCGAAGGTTACAGCGACGAACTCGCCCAGCGACGTGCACTGCGCACTGGCTGACACACACGTTGGTTGATTCTTCGGCGCTGCGCAACTGAAGCGTCCGAGCCGCGGCAGGTACCGTTTGCCCGTGAAGTCCGCGAACACGCGGTTGGCTCGGTTTGCGAAGAGGCGTAACAGGTGAATACCGAATACCGGAACCGTCACATCGGCCATTCCGATGCTGAACGAGATCAGATGCTCGCTGAACTGGGTTACGAGTCCGTTCTCGAGTTGATGGACGACGCACTTCCCGAGAGCGTCCGCTCACGAATTGAACTGGCGCTCCCTCCGGCAATCACCGAATCCCAACTCGCAGACGAGCTGAACGAACTCGGTGGACGCAACGAACTCCGGACGCCCATGCAGGGGCTCGGCTACTACCGCACGATCACCCCGGCCGTGATTCGTCGCAATGTTCTGGAGAATCCTGCGTGGTACACGGCGTACACGCCCTATCAGCCCGAGATTTCCCAGGGTCGCCTTGAAGCCCTTCTGGTGTTCCAGACCATGGTTGCCGATCTCACAGGACTGTCCACGGCCAACGCCTCACTCCTCGATGAGCCGACCGCAGCTGCCGAAGCGATGTCAATGGCACGCAGGCTTAGCAAGAGCAGCAGTCCACGGTTCATGGTCGACGCCGACACGCACCCTCAGACACTCGCGGTTCTGGCGACCCGAGCGGAACCAATCGGGATTGACGTTGAGGTGTTCGATACGGCGCTGGGGGTGCCGGTTGGTGAATACTTCGGTGTCCTTCTGAGCTACCCCGGGTCATCTGGCTCGCTTGACACCGACTTCGCCGGCATCACTGACGCATCGAAGTCCAGCGGGGCGATCGTCGTTGCAACAACCGACCTGCTCGCCTTGACCCTGCTCGAGAGCCCAGGGGAGTGGGGCGCTGACGTTGCCGTCGGATCGGCACAACGATTCGGAGTGCCACTCGGATTCGGCGGCCCGCATGCCGGTTTCATGGCCGTGCGTGAAGGGCTTGAACGCAACCTTCCGGGTCGCCTCGTCGGAGTGAGTCACGATTCGACGAATCAACCGGCCTACCGGCTGGCGCTCCAGACCCGTGAGCAGCACATCCGACGGGAACGTGCCACCAGCAACATCTGTACATCACAGGTGTTGCTGGCGGTCATGAGTGGTTTCTACGCGGCCTATCACGGTCCGGACGGATTGCGGGCGATCGCTGTTCGCGTGAATGAGACGGCACGTGAACTTGCAGCACGATTGTCAGCGCTGGGCGCCTCGGCAGTGCACGACTCCTTCTTTGACACCGTCACGTTCGAACTGCCGGGCGCGGCCGGTCAAGCAGCCAAGGCCATCGGCCATGTGGGCATCGACGTGCGACTGGTTAGCGACGACAGGTTCAGCATTTCGATCGACGAGACCACGACCCCAGCCCTAATAGCGGCGATTGAAGCCGCAGTCGCTGATGTGGCTGCCGGATCGCCGACCTGGGACTCGACCTCGGGCACTCCCGCCTCGATCCCATCGAGGCTCGTCCGACGTAGCGAATTCCTGACCCATCCGTGGTTCAGCGATTACCACTCGGAGACAGCCATGATGCGGTGGCTTCGCCGCTTATCAGACTTCGACTTGGCGCTCGACCGTTCGATGATCCCGCTTGGCTCTTGCACCATGAAGCTCAATGCTGCTGCCGCAATGGAGCCCATAACGTGGCCGGAATTCGCCGATATCCATCCATTCGCACCGAAGGCAAGTGCAGCTGGCTACCTGGAGCTCATTCATCGACTCCAGGACTGGTTGGCAGCCATCACCGGCTATTCGGCAGTAAGTATCCAGCCAAACGCTGGTTCACAAGGAGAGTTCGCGGGCCTGCTGGCCATTCGTGCCTACCACCGGGCCAACGGAAACGGCCAGCGCAATATCTGCCTGATCCCAGCGAGTGCACACGGAACGAACGCGGCAAGTGCGGCGATGGCCGGTATGAAGGTTGTTGTCGTCGCTTGCGACGAAACCGGGGGAGTGGACCTCGCTGACCTGCGCGAAAAGGTCCAGACCAATAGCGAGAACCTAGCCGCCGTGATGCTGACCTACCCTTCGACCTACGGGGTCTATGAAGACACGATCGGTGAGGTCTGTCGTCTGATTCACTCCGCGGGCGGGCAGGTCTACGTAGACGGAGCCAACCTCAATGCTCTCGTTGGGTTCTCCGGGCCGGGGGAGTTTGGTGCGGATGTGTCGCACCTCAACCTGCACAAGACTTTCTGCATTCCGCATGGTGGCGGCGGACCTGGGGTTGGCCCGGTTGCTGTCAGGGAACACCTCGCGCCCTATCTGCCGGGTCACCCCATGAGCCCAGATGCGGACGTACCGGGTGTCGTTGGGCCTGTCAGCGGTGCTCCGTACGGCAGTGCCGGGATTCTGCCAATTCCGTATGCGTATATCCGAATGATGGGTGCTGCTGGCCTGCGTGACGCCACCGCGCATGCAGTGTTGGCCGCTAACTACGTCGCGAAGCGCCTCAATCAGCACTACCCGGTGCTGTACACGGGCAACGCAGGGCTCGTCGCGCACGAGTGCATCCTTGACCTGCGGGAGATCACCAAGGAGACCGGCGTAACCGTTGACGACGTCGCCAAACGACTCATCGACTACGGATTCCACGCACCGACGATGTCGTTCCCAATCGCGGGAACGCTGATGGTCGAACCCACCGAGAGCGAAGACCTCGGCGAACTTGACCGCTTCTGCGACGCGATGATTTCAATTCGCGAAGAGATCGCAGACATTGCCGCTGGCGGAATCTCGGTTGAGGATTCGCCACTACGGTCTGCGCCCCACACGGCGGCCTCGCTCGTAGGGGAGTGGGACCGTTCGTACAGCCGCGAACAAGCGGTATTTCCCGCCCCGCATTCACAACGTGGGAAATACTGGCCGCCGGTCGGACGTATTGACGGCGCATATGGCGATCGGAACCTGATGTGTACGTGCCCGCCTGTCGAAGCCTTCGAGTGACGTGGATTCCACCGCATTCGCACTACTGATTGTTGCGCTGGCAGTCGGTTCGGTTTGCAAGTACCGACGCATAAACCCTGCTTTACCGCTGATCGCCGCTGGCCTGATCTTCGACTACTTTGTTCCGGACGTCATCACAGAACTACCTGACCCCGAGTTCATCTTGACGTTGGTGTTGGCACCACTCGTTTTTGCTGCTGCATTGGCCAGTTCCGCCCTGGATCTGCGTCGGATCCGGCGCAGCGTACTCCTGTTGGCGGTCGTACTAGTTGTGATCACCACCGTGGTCGTCGGCGTCGTAGCATCTGCGACATTGGCGGCCCTGACATTGGCGTCCGCCTGCGCACTGGGAGCAATTCTGGCCCCCACGGATGCTGTGGCGGCGGCTTCGGTGGCATCAAAGATTGGTCTGCCCTCACGGGTGCAATTGGTCATTGAGGGGGAGAGCCTCGCGAATGACGGAACGGCGCTCACCATTTTGCGTGTGGCGACTGTTGCGGCGGTCACGGGCTCGGTGACCTTGCTAGACAGCAGCAAGATTCTGGTACTGGCGGTGGTTGGTGGTATCGCCGTCGGGGCGCTTGGCGGCTGGTTGATCAGCCTGCTGATCCGAGTGGCGCGTGAGCCAATTGTCGGCAACGCGATCCTGCTGTTGACGCCCTTCGTCGTTTACGAACTTTCCGAGGAGCTCGGAGGTTCTGGTCTGCTGTCAGTGGTCATCACGGGGGTCTGGATCGCTCACACCACAAGCGTAAAAGGCAACTACCGCATGCGGCTGCAGGCTGATTCGATCTGGGGCCTCATCACGTTCATTCTCGAATGTTTCGCGTTCGTCCTGGTCGGAGCCGAATTTTTCGACACGTACAACCGCGTCCAAGAACCTGGCTGGGGCGCACTCATTGCGCTCGCCGTCGCGTTGACCCTGCTCATTACCGCTATTCGGTTCCTTTTTATGGGCGGATGGTTCCTCCTTGGCCCGAAGCTGTCACCGGACAAGTTCACCGACCGCCGGGGGACAGGCAAGGAGTTCATTGCTATCGCGCTGCTTGGCGTGCGTGGACCCATCTCGGTGCTTGCGGCGTTCTCGATTCCTGTTGCCACGGATACCGGAGAGGGATTCCCCGGCCGGGATTTGATTCTCTGCGTGACATTTGCGGTCGTGATCGTCTCGCTGCTGTTCAGCTTCCTCGGCTCGCCAATAATTCGGCGCCTGAAGTTGACGTCGCGAACGGATCGAGAGTCCCTGCATGCAGCTCGGCTCGCGTCCGCCCGTGCCGCGCTGCGTCGATTTGATGAGCTCGTTGCACAAGCAGATAGCGACGGTGAACCGCTGGATCCATCGCTCGTGGAAGTGATGCGCGCCCAGACAGCTCGCAGGGTGGCGGCCCTCAAAGGCGGGACCGAGAATTCCGAACACTCCGCGGCCGTCTTTCTGGTCAGTCGCGAACAGATTCGCCAGTCAATGCTGGAGGCCGAGCGCGAGGAGCTTGCCCGCTTGCGATCTGACAAGCAGCTTTCGGGTGAGGTCTTCAAATCCCTCACCAAAGAACTCGACATGCGTGAACAGGCAATCAGGACGGGGAATGCTCAACGATAACTTCGGGTCCCGCTGCCAGTTGTGGGATACGTCGGATTTAGAGTTCGCGTATGTCGATGGATATTGAGGGTGTCAAGGTCGGGTTCCCACAGGCTGTGCCCATGGTGCACACGTTGTCACTCGAGTTCGGAGATCTGGATCTCCAGCGTGCAGAGATGACGCTCCCAGACCAGCAGGCGTACCACAATCACGTGGGCGGCCCACATGCTGGCGCAATGTTCACCCTCGCTGAATCGGCTAGTGGCGCGCTCGTCCTTGCCAACTTTGGGGATCGCCTGGCCGATGCCACGCCACTGGCTGTTGAGGCGACCATCCGCTATCTGAAGCTCGCAATGGGCCCGGTTACCGCGACCGCGCGGATGATGCGTTCAGGCGAGGAGATCCTCGCAGAACTCGAAGCTGGCGGCCGCCCGGAATTCCTCGTAGAGATTGATCTAGCGACGGCCGATGGAACTGTGACCGGCCAGATGACGATCGTTTGGACGCTCAAGCCAAACAAGCGCTGAGGGTAGTAACGAGTCTTACATTCGCCTGACAAAAATGGTCGGCGGGTCAGCCGGGGATTCCCAAAATCGAAGCTTAGGGTTTGCGCGATGCCTACTTACTCATGCCGTAAACGCACCACGACAAGCAAACGCTTGGCGTGGGTTGCTGTGGCGACAGTTGGGCTTTTGACGGCCGCACCTGCCGTCGCCAGCTATGCGTCGCCGCCCCCGAGTCCCACGTCCGCTCCTACCGTCGACGCCCGCGGTGGTGAATCTATTGCCATGCCCAAGATGCGGGCATGGACATACATCGTCGCCGATGCCGACACCGGGGCAGTTCTGGGTGGTCGCGATTGGCACTGGAAATTGCCGCCAGCGAGCACGATGAAGACGCTGACTGCGCTGTCCCTGGTCAATCGCCTGCAACTCGATTCGCAGTACCGAGCGCGCAAGGTTGATGTGCAGGCTGAGGGCAGCAAGGTGGGTCTAAAAGAAGGATCCCAGTACCGCGTGCGGGATCTCTTTGACGGCATGTTGATGCCGAGTGGCAACGATGCAGCAACAGCCCTCGCGAGTGCATACGGTGGAATCGAACCAGCAACTCAGGCGATGGCGGCAGAAGCAACTCGGCTCGGTGCGAATGACACCGTTGTGAAGAACACCAGCGGCCTTGATGAGCCCGGCCAAGTCACCACTGCCTATGACCTCGCCCTGATCCTTCGTGAATCTCTGAAGAACCCGCAGTTGCAGGAGATCTACAAGCAACACCACGTGGACTTCCCAGACGCTGAACCGACAGAACCGGGCGCCGTCCGAAAAACGATTCGCATCTGGACCGAGAACAGATTCATTCTGAACAACTATCACGGTGCCTTGGGCGGAAAGACCGGCTTCACGTCGCAGGCAGGCCGTACGTACGTCGGTGCAATGGAACGTGATGGCCGCAAGCTAATCGTCGCAGTCATGCGATCGGCGGAAAGCACCGAAAGGGCAGTCAACCGTCTATTCGATTGGGGTTTTGCGAACTACGACAAGATCAAGCCCGTCGACAAGCTCGTTGACCCGCAACCCGAAGATGAGATCACTGCAGTTCCTGCTGCAAGTTACGACGAGCAGGGCAACAGCAACCTTCCGCAGGTCGCCGTGGTGGAAAGTTCTTCGGCGGGAGGCAGTCGAATGCCGGTGCTGCTGTTGATTGCGACTGGTGTCGCTGGACTCGGATTTGTCATTTGGCGTCGCCGCAACAAGGGCGAGTTTGCGACGCGGGATAGCGACCAACAGCGCAAAGAGGTCGACCTACGCGAACGGGATGAGTCGCACCTTCGCTAGGAAGCGGGGAAGCGGTCAATTTGGGTTAGTTGACATAATGTCCATTATCGGCACTTAAACGAAGGTTGGTCGGCGGGTGGACCCAAACCATTGGCATGAGCTGTGGGAAGCAAATGAGCTCGGCTTCCACGAGGTCAATGGCAACCGGTTGTTGCAGCACACGCTAGACAAACTCAAGCTTGCCGACAACGCACGAATTCTCGTGCCGCTGTGCGGCAAGGCCGAGGATCTTGCGTGGCTCGCGTCACGCGGATATGTGGTGATCGGTGTTGAGCTCAGTGAGATCGCCGCAAGGGATTTCTACTCTGAACACGCAATCGTGCCGACGGTCACTCGGCATGACACTCTGACTCGGTATTCCGGTGGCGGGATAGACATCCTGGTCGGAGACTTCTTTGATGTCGATCGGCAAACGGTCGGCCCGATAGCCGGTGTTTACGATCGCGCAGCACTTGTCGCTCTTCCGCCAGATATGCGAACCGCGTATGCGGCGCATCTGGTCGACATCACTGATTGCGCCCCGCAACTATTGATCACATTCGAATACGACCAAGAACAGATGGCTGGTCCCCCGTTCTCAATCTCCGAAGCCGAGGTTGATCGGCTGTACGGACACCACTACACCGCGGAGAAGCTTGAAGAAAGGCACGTTGTCGGTGGACTTAAGGGTGTACCGGCGGCAGAGGTTGCCTGGTTACTTCACTAAGGGTTTGGTTCACAAACACTTCTTCGCCGGATGCGAACGTCTTGACGTTAGCGAATGAGTTCCAATTCGAGGGTTTCAGCCAGGCGCACGGACGCCTCAATCTCCGCGAGGCGGATCGAGACGCTTTCCACGTTGACGCCGAACGGAA
>JAOAUD010000121.1 GCA_030157755.1 Candidatus Nanopelagicales bacterium | reverse complement strand
TTTGCTACGCGGATGGGGGCTGCTGCTGGGTTGGTTCGTCGCCGGCCGGAAGCATCGTCTGGCCGTTGGGTGCGGTCTGGCCATTGCGGATCGGAGCATCCACCGGACCTGCACCTGTGCGGCGGCGGTCCGAACCAGTCCAAGCCGGACGTGCTGGACGCTTGTTCATCGCCGAGAAGATCGTGGCGATCTCTTCCTTGTTGAGAGTTTCCTTCTCCAGCAACTCAAGGACGAGTTGATCAAGGATGTCGCGGTTCTCGAAGAGGATTTCGTAGGCCTCCATGTGAGCCTGCTCGATCAGCGCCCGGACTTCCTCATCGATAGCGGCGGCAATCTCTTCGGAGTAGTCGCGCTCATGACCGCGCTCCATACCGAGGAAAACCTCGCCGTTGTCTTTGCCGTACTTGATTGCCCCAAGGCGCTCGGTCATGCCGTATTGGGTGACCATCGCACGAGCGACTGCGGTTGCCTTCTCGATGTCGTTGGCCGCGCCAGTAGTCGGATCGTGGAAGACCATTTCCTCGGCAGCGCGACCACCGAGCATGTAGGCCAGCTGATCCAGCATTTCGTTGCGCGTCGTTGAGTACTTCTCTTTGTCAGGGAGCACCATCGTGTATCCGAGCGCGCGCCCGCGGGGCAGGATCGTGATCTTGTGAACCGGGTCGCTGTTCGGGAGCGCGGCAGCGACCATTGCGTGCCCACCCTCGTGAGACGCCGTGATGGTTCGCTCGTGGTCACCCATGAGTCGAGTCCGCTTCTGCGGACCGGCCAGCACTCGGTCGATTGCCTCATCTAGCGCGGCGTTGTCGACGAGCGTCTTGCCCATCCGAGCAGTCAGCAGTGCGGCTTCGTTCAGGACGTTCGCGAGGTCGGCACCGGTGAATCCCGGAGTCCGGCGAGCCACTGCCATCAGGTCAACCGATTCGGCGAAGGGCTTGCCGCGAGCGTGAACCTTGAGGATGTCGGCGCGGCCCTGCAGATCCGGACGCTCGACTGCAATCTGACGGTCGAATCGACCTGGGCGCAACAGTGCCGGGTCGAGAATGTCGGGTCGGTTGGTGGCGGCGATCAGGATGACACCAGAGGTGACATCGAAGCCGTCCATCTCGACGAGCATCTGGTTGAGCGTCTGCTCGCGCTCGTCGTGACCACCGCCGAGCCCCGCACCACGGTGACGACCGACAGCATCGATTTCGTCGATGAAGATGATCGCGGGTGCATTTGTCTTTGCCTGTTCGAACAGGTCCCGAACTCGACTCGCACCGACACCGACGAACATCTCGACGAAGTCCGAACCTGAAATCGAGTAGAACGGAACCTCTGCTTCGCCAGCGACGGCACGGGCGAGCAGCGTCTTACCAGTTCCGGGCGGGCCGTAGAGCAGGACACCCTTCGGGATCTTGGCGCCGACGGCCTGGAACTTCGCGGGCTCCTTGAGGAACTCCTTGATTTCGACGAGTTCTTCACACGCTTCGTCGGCACCTGCGACGTCGGCGAACGTCGTCTTGGGCATGTCCTTGTTGATGGCTTTGGTCTTGGCCTTGCCGAAGTTCATGATCTTCGAGCCGCCGCCCTGCATCTGGCCCATGAAGAAGAACAACAGGAAGATGATGATTGCCACTGGCAGCAGCGAGATCAGCAGCGAGATCAGCAGGTTCTCGCGCGGAACCTCAACGTTGTAGCCGTCCTGCAGTTGACCGGAATCCTTCTTCGCTTGCAGTTGCTCCTGCAGCTTGACGCCCTGGCCGTCGATGTATTCAGACGTAACCTTCGAGCCGTCTTGCAACGTCAACTCGATGCGCTGCTCCTTGTCGACGAGTGTCGCCGACTTCGCCTGGTTGCCCTGGATGTACGAGATCGCCTGCCAGGTGTCAACGCTCTTTGGTCCACTGAAACCAGTGAACAACTGACTTCCGAGCAGCACGAGAAGAACGGCCAACACAATCCAGAGGAGTGGCCCGCGAAAAATGCGCTTAGCGTCCATTAGGGCAAAGAGTATGCGAGGACCGACCCGGAATGACCGCTGGATAACAACTTGTTGTTCATCCGTTGGCGAAATTGCCCGCCCGGCTAGCTGTTCAGCACCCCGATATTGCCCATATTCCGGAACTTTTCGTTGTGATCCATGCCGTATCCGACGACAAATTCGTTGTCGATATCGAAGCCGACATACGCCACATCCAGCTGATTTCGCACGGCTTCAGGCTTACGAAGCAACGTCAGCAACCTCAGCGTCTTTGGTTGCCGAGCCTGCAGGCTGCGAACCAGCCATCGCAGCGTGAGCCCAGAATCCAGGACATCCTCAACGATGAGGACGTTTCGGCCCTCGATGCTGATGTCGAGGTCCTTGAGGATTCGAACGACCCCACTTGAGGTAACCCCGGAGCCGTACGAGCTGACCGCCATCCAGTCAATCTCCGCGGGCGTCTTCAGTTCGCGGGACAGATCGGCCATGATCATCATGGCGCCCTTCAGAACACCAACCAGCAGCAAGTCCTCGCCGGCGTAATCCTCATCGACCTGCGCCGCCAATTCCTTGACGCGGGCAGCGATCTGCTTCTCCGTGAAGAGAACCCGATCGAATTCAGCTGGAAAGTCGGTGTCGTCCACACAAACCCCTCGTTGTTGGCACGACCTACTGACCTAGCGGTGGTGCCGGATAGAACACAAGCTTGTCATGGCGGCGAGCAACTTCGCGGTCGCCGGGTACGCGAGTTGGTCCTTGACCGCGCCAATCGCTGACAAATCGGTCAACCGATGCCAGATGTGCCGCATTGAGCGACCCCGGTGGGCAACCCGCAGCAACCAGCGCCAGTCGATACAGGCGGGTTCGCACCGCTTGCGGCACGGTCAGGAGGGAATCGGACTTTCCACCAAGGGCGATGGTCGCGGTCCCATCTTGTGGTGCGACCAACCGGTACTCCGCTTGCGCCCCGGCCCATTGGTCCAGTGCCGCGTTGTCCGCGTACAGCAGGTGGGCCGTTCTAGCCAGAGCTTCGGTAATCCCTGGGCCGAGCTCCGCCTCGAGAACTGGCAGAACTGTCCGCCGAACCCGGACCCGAGCAAATCGAGGATCTTCGTTGTGCGGATCCTCATGAGGGTCAAGCCCCGCAAGCCCACACATCGCCCTCGTGTCCACCCGATCAACGGTCAATAGCGGTCGACGCCACAAGCCATCGGACGCGCTCATCGCGGCAAGCGACCGGCTGCCGGATCCGCGGGCAAGGCCCAACAAAACGGTCTCAGCCTGGTCGTCGCGAGTGTGCCCCAACAAGATCGCGCGGGCATTGTGATGGTGCGCCGCGGACACCAATGCGCGTCTACGGGCATCTCGCGCTGCAGCCTCCAACCCACCCGATCCCGGACCT
>JAOAUD010000120.1 GCA_030157755.1 Candidatus Nanopelagicales bacterium | reverse complement strand
ACGGAGTGCCGAGCGTGAAGATGCAGTGGTACGGCCAGGTGGATTCGGTCGGAACGGTTGGTCCGAAGGTGTTCTGGCCTGAACCGCGGGTCGACTCTGGTCTCGTTCGATTTCGCCGCGGTACAGCACCTCAATGTGCTTCAAGCCGCGAGGAAGTATTTGCATGCATTGATGCAGGCTTCTCGCAGCGGCGCAAAAAACTGCGGTCGGCTCTGAGTACCTGGGCCGGGGGACTGACCCAGGCGGATCAAATTCTCGCCGCAGCCGGCATTGATCCGGGTTCTCGTGGCGAAGACCTCACGATTGACCAATTTGCTGCCATCGCCGACGCGCGGTCGACGGTGGATCCCACCTAGCATGCATAACGTGTCCTCGGTCGTCCGTTCTGTCACTGTTCGCGTTCCTGCGAAGGTGAACCTGCAGCTGTCTGTCGGGCCTTTGCGAGTCGACGGCTACCACGAAATCGTCAGCGTCTTTCACGCAGTTAACGTCTACGACGAGGTCATAGCGGCTGACGGAGTCCCTGGTTCTGGCATCACCTTGAACATGGAAGGCGCCGGATCGGAGTACCTCTCGAACTCCGAAGACAACCTGGTCTGGCGCGCAGCTACAGCCCTGGCGCAGTACGCCGACGTTGCTCTAGACGTGGAACTGCAGGTCAAGAAGAAGATCCCGCTGTCGGGTGGGATGGCAGGCGGAAGTGCCGATGCCGCCGCCGCACTTGTCGCATGTGACGCCCTCTGGCGCATCGGACTCGGGCGAGAAGAACTTGACGTACTGGCTGCACGGCTCGGCGCAGACGTGACGTTCGCGCTGCACGGCGGAACGGCTATCGGAACGGGTCGTGGGGAGCGGTTGACCCCCGCCTTGATCAGTGGGCAGTACCACTGGGTGTTTGCCGTTTCTGATGAAGGACTTTCCACGCCTGCGGTTTATGCGGAGTGCGACCGGCTGCGCGAGGGTCGAGAAGTACAGGCTCCGACGGTGGCTGAGGACTTGATGGCTGCACTGCGGCGGGGCGACTCGGTCGCTGTCGGCAAGGCAATGCGAAACGACCTGCAGGTAGCGTCGATTTCGCTTCGGCCACAGCTTGAGTTGGTCCTGGAAACCGGGCTCTCATTTGGCGCTCTCGGCGGGATTGTTTCCGGAAGTGGGCCGACGTGTGCGTTCCTTGCTCGCGATGAAGAACAGGCATTGGATATCGCCGCAGCACTCTCGGGTTCCGGGATGTGTTCGTCTGTCCTGCACGCAACCGGACCCGCCCATGGGGCGCGGGTAGTTGATTCCGGGACGTCGGGTTCGATCCTCAGCCCGCGCTAGTGCAGCGGCGTTGAGTCCGAGCCTGCCACCTGCCGCTAGGGAAGTCGCCAGTCAATCGGCTCGGCACCTTGATCACGAAGTGCCGCGTTCGTTCTACTGAATGGTCGCGACCCGAAGAACCCACGGCTTGCAGACAATGGGCTCGGATGAGCTGACGAGATGACTGGCGTATCGCCAAGGAGACCGGCGGCGGTGGCCGCATCGCGACCCCAAAGAATCGCCACCAGTGGGTGATCACGTTGAGCCAGTGCGGTGATCGCCTGCGCTGTGACTTGTTCCCAGCCCCGCCCGCGATGCGATCCCGGGAAACCAGGCTCCACCGTGAGGACTCGGTTCAGTAACAGGACACCTTGGTCCGCCCATGGCCGGAGGTCGCCGCTTGTCGGCGTCGGGATCAGGAGGTCGGTCGTGAGTTCGCGGAAGATGTTGGCCAAGCTGCGTGGGATCGGAGAAACCTCAGGTCGCACGGAGAAGGACAAACCCATCGCGTGTCCGACGGTCGGATAGGGATCTTGCCCGACGATGAGGACTCGGACCTCATCGAACGGGCGCGCAAACGCGGCCAACACATCGGGTCCGGGAGGCACATACGAACGATCGGCTGCAATTTCGTCCCGCAGGAATTGACCCATCGCAGCGATCTGGGGTGCGACCGGTTCCAACGCCATCGCCCACCCAGGATCGACGAGTTCGGCCAGCGGGTGGGCGGACATGGTTGATTACGCCTCGATGGGAGCAGGCTTGGGGTCGAGTCGGGAAAGGCCGTTCCAACAGAGGTTCACCAAGTGCGCAGCGACCTCTTCCTTCTTGGGCTTACGAACGTCGACCCACCATTGGCCGGTCAAACTCACCATGCCCACCAACATCTGGGCGTACATGGGAGCCAGTTTCTTGGAGTAACCGCGTGACCCGAATTCGGAGGCCAACTTGCCCTCGACCTTCTCGGCGATGTCTTGGATGGTGCTTGCGAAGCTGCCCGGGACGGTCCCTGGCGGTGAGTCCCTCACAAGAATGCGGAAGCCGTCAGTTGAATTTTCGATGTAGGTAAGCATCCCGAGGGCAGCGGATTCCAGCATGCGGCGTGGGTGGCTCGGGGAGCTCAGGGCATCCATGATGGTCTCGATCAGTCCCGTGACCTCACGGTCGACTATGACCGCGTAAAGGCCCTCCTTACCACCGAAGTGTTCATAGACCACCGGCTTGGACACCTCTGCCTTCGCAGCGATCTCCTCGACGCTGACGGCCTCGTAACCCTTCGCTGCAAACAGTTTGCGACCTACTGCAACCAGCTGCTCTCGGCGTTGCGAACCGGACATACGCACGCGTGGTTTGCGACTTGGGATGTCGTCAGTTTCAGGTGTTACGTCGTCCGCAGAAGTGGTCACAAAGTCATAGTGTGCCCTGCCAGTGAGCGCAGTTCCACGGTGTGTGTTGTTATGTCGGTTCGCCGTGCTTCTAAGATGGCGTCGCTTTCCCCGTTGGTGTAATCGGCAACACAGCGGCCTTTGGAGCCGTTATTCGAGGTTCGAGTCCTCGGCGGGGAGCCAACATTGCGTGCCAGTGCGGTGAAATTGACATAGGCAAGCGACATTCCTGGCTATCCTCGGCCCTGTGAATGCAGAGCCTGCTGACAGTGAGATCCGGCCCGGTCTAGTTGTTGTTCTGGCCGCTGGCGCCGGGACGCGGATGAAGTCGGACCTCGCCAAGGTTCTGCACCCGATTCTGGGTCGGCCGCTCCTCGGTCACGTGTTGGCCGCGGTTCTGGATACGAAGCCGCGCCATGTTGTGGTCGTCGTCGGACATCAGCGTGAGCAGGTTGTTGAGTACGTAAATCGCGACTTTCCGCAGGTGCTGACCGCTGTTCAGGACGAACAGAACGGGACCGGGCACGCAGTCCGTTGCGCCCTCGACGCATTGGCGGCTGACGGAATTGAGCTCGGCGACGAACCCGTCATGGTGGTCGCCGGGGACACTCCGTTGCTCACGCCTGCGACGCTGACGGACCTGGTGAGCACCCACGTCGCTACCCACGCGAGCGTGACGGTGTTGACAGCGGAATTGGTCGATCCATTTG
>JAOAUD010000119.1 GCA_030157755.1 Candidatus Nanopelagicales bacterium | reverse complement strand
CACGTCGTCTTGCACGAGACGCTGGCTCAGGATGATCGCGTCTTCGTAGTTGTGACCTTCCCAGCTCATGAAGGCCACGAGCAGGTTGGCACCAAGTGCCATGTCGCCACCGTCGGTGCAAGGACCGTCAGCGATGACCTGCCCGGCAGCAATCTGCTGGCCTTCGGTCACCAGTGGGCGCTGGTTGAATGACGTGCCCTGGTTGGAGCGGGTGAACTTGCGGACCCGGTAGGTCTGCGAAGTTCCGTCCTCATTGGCAACGTCGATCGCGTCAGCACTGACCTCAGTAATTGTTCCGGCTTGCTCAGAAACAATCACGTCACCGGCGTCAACTGCCGCGCGGTACTCCATGCCGGTTCCGACATAAGGCGCTTGCGCCCGAACCAACGGCACCGACTGGCGCTGCATGTTGGATCCCATGAGCGCGCGGTTTGCGTCGTCGTGCTCAAGGAACGGAATCATCGCGGTTGCGACAGACACCATCTGGCGGGGCGAGACGTCCATGTAGTCGACGTCGGTCGGGGAGACGTAGTCAACCTCGCCACCCTTCTTACGAACCAGCACGCGCTCGGCGGCGAAGTGGCCGTCCGCTTCGAGTGGCGAGTTCGCCTGGGCGACGATGTGCAGATCCTCAAGATCGGCAGTCAGGTAATCGATGTCGTCTGTCACGCGACCGTCGACAACGCGGCGGTACGGAGTCTCAACGAAGCCGAATGCGTTGACGCGTGCAAACGTCGACAACGAACCGATCAGACCAATGTTCGGGCCTTCAGGGGTTTCAATCGGACACATACGACCGTAGTGCGACGGGTGAACGTCGCGAACCTCGAAGCCGGCTCGCTCACGTGAGAGACCACCCGGGCCAAGCGCCGAAAGGCGACGCTTGTGAGTGAGTCCAGCGAGCGGGTTCGTCTGGTCCATGAACTGCGACAGCTGTGAAGTTCCGAAGAACTCCTTGAGGCTGGCGACAACCGGACGAATGTTGATCAAGGTCTGAGGCGTGATGGCCTCGACATCCTGAGTTGTCATCCGCTCACGAACGACGCGCTCCATCCGAGACAGACCCGTGCGGATTTGGTTCTGGATGAGTTCGCCAACCGTACGCAGACGACGGTTACCGAAGTGATCAATGTCGTCAGTCTCGATGCGGATCTCGCCGCGGGGCGAGTCAGCGACCGTCTCGCCAGCGTGCAGGCGAACGATGTATTCGATCGTTGCGACGATGTCTTCGACCGACAGGACGCTGTCAGACAGCTCCGCGTCGCGACCGAGCTTCTTGTTGATCTTGTAGCGACCAACCTTCGCCAAGTCGTAGCGCTTCGGGTTGAAGTAGTAGTTGTTCAGCAAGGTGCGCGAGGCATCCACCGTCGGCGGTTCGCCTGGACGCAGCTTGCGGTAGATGTCGAGCAGGGCCTCTTCTTCAGTGGAAGTCGGATCCTTCTCAAGGGTCGCGCGAATCGATTCGTACTGGCCGAAGCGCTCGAGGATTTCCTCGTTGGTCAGACCCAGCGCCTTGAGCAGAACTGTGACGGGCTGCTTGCGCTTACGGTCAACGCGAACGGCGACCATGTCTTTCTTGTCGACCTCGAACTCGAGCCAAGCACCGCGGCTCGGGATAATCTTGGCGACGAAGACGTCCTTGTCGGCGACCTTGTCCAGCGTCGACTCGAAGTAGACACCAGGCGAACGAACCAACTGCGACACCACAACACGCTCGGTGCCGTTGATGATGAAGGTTCCCTTGTCGGTCATCAGCGGGAAGTCACCCATGAACACGGTCTGGGACTTAATTTCGCCCGTCTCGTTGTTCATGAACTCAGCCGTGACGAACAGCGGCGCTGAGTAGGTGAAGTCCTTGTCGCGGCACTGCTCAACCGTGTACTTCGGCGGCTCGAACCGGTGATCGCGGAATGACAGCGACATCGTCTGACTGAAGTCTTCGATCGGAGAAATCTCCTCGAAGATCTCCTCGAGGCCCGACGTCATTGGAATGTCTGTTTCACCCGCCTCTTGGGCGGCTTCCACACGTGCTTGCCAGCGTTCGTTACCCAGGAGGGTGTCAAACGACGCTGTCTGCAACGCAAGAAGATTAGGGACCTCAAGAGGTTCCCGGATCTTCGCGAAGCTCACGCGAGGTGAAATGGGTGGTGCAGGGCTAACGGGTGTGCGCAGGGCGGCCAACGACAGAGTCCTTCCGACTGCTCGCAGACTAAGCAATTTCGATTGGGCGAATCCGCGCATGCCAATCACACGTTGTCAAGCTTCAGATTCCCCCCGGGCCCCACGTCCGGCAACTGAGTTGACGACTCAGGTCAGACCTCTGGGCTCACGGTTTACGAACTCTGGGCACGAGTAAGTAGCAGCGCAAAACGACAGCCTACGCGACACGCCGTCACATGGGAAGGCCCGGGTCCGAGCACGACCTCATTTGTGATCGGTTTCACAAATGCACAAGTTGGTGCTCCACCCGTTGTCGGACGCATAACTGGGGCTCATTGGGCAACCGGGATTGCCTTCTGTCAGGGTCGGGCTGTGCTGACTGTAGCGGGAGCATGAGGTCGTATGAAAGCGCTATTGCGCCTCATCAGTGACGGGCTGGCGGGACCGCAAAGTGCTGGCCGCACCGGATTCCTGTGCATCGCTCCTGTGCTGCTGATCCGGAACCTGCAGTTCCTGGCCCCGGAATGGACTGGCGACATCCGGTTCTTCCTACTGGCAGCGATCGGTGCCGTACTCATCGCAGGCACAGTCCTGTGGGCAAGTACCACGTTGTTGGTGCCGAATCGACACGTCCGACCGAGCCGCCCGTGGGTGGTCCTCTTTTGCTACTTGCTGGCGGGCGTCGCCAACTGGTACGTACTGCGAATCGCCGAGCCGAATGCGATGGGTCCGGCACATGTCGGATGGCTTGGCGGTCTCATCCAAAGCGTGCTCTTTGTGGCGTTCTGGCTGATCGTCGCCAGCTCAATTTCGACCGCACTTGCTCAACACGAAACCACAGCGCGGTTGCTTCAGCTTGAGAACCAGGACCTCCAGTCAACCCGGAATCACGTCCAGGCCCAGCTCGCGCGATTTGCCGCAGAGCTATCCCAGCGAGTCCTCCACGAGTTGATCCCGACCCTCGAAGAGCTGACCGTTCGTGCGCGGGAACTTCGAGTCACCTCAACACCAGCGACGATTCTGGCGTTCTCAGCGCAGTTGCGAAGTGTCGCGCATGACTCGATCCGCCCTGTCGCGCATCGACTGGACGCTGAGCTGATCGACACCGGCACCCTCACGCGGAGCCCAGCGGCGCCCGTTGCCGCACGACCCCAACATCGGCTCGCGGCCATCACACGCCTGGCCCTGACCGGCGATCCGATTCGACCGGTCGGCGCGGCAACAGTCGGCGCACTCGTCGCGATCCTGACGGTTGCTGCGCCGAAATTGGCGATTCCGTACGTCATCGTGGCAGTTCCGACGAACATGGCAGTCCTGTACGCCTTTCGCGCTGCTATCC
>JAOAUD010000118.1 GCA_030157755.1 Candidatus Nanopelagicales bacterium | reverse complement strand
GTGCCGGTTTCTGTGGTCCCTGGCCCGTCGGCCGTGACTGCCGCCCTGGCCGTTTCGGGCCTGCCCAGCGACAGGTTCTGCTTCGAAGGGTTCCCACCGCGGAAGAACGGTGAGCGCGCGCGCAAGTTCACGGAGTTGGCGAACGATCCACGAACGATGGTGTTCTTCGAGGCACCGCATCGCCTCGGCGCGTCGCTAGCAGCGATGGCGGAGAGCTTCACGCCGGAACGTCGCGCGGTGGTGTGTCGCGAGCTGACAAAGACGTATGAAGAGGTTCGGCATGGCACCCTCGGCGAGCTCGCCGAGTGGGCGGCAGAGGGAGTCCGCGGCGAAGTGACCGTGGTGGTAGCCGGAGCCCCGCCAGAGGTCGTCAATGTTGGCCCGACTGAGCTATTTGATCGGGTCACAGAACTCATCGCCGCCGGTCTGGACAAGAAGACTGCGATCTCGCAAGTTGCTCGCGAAGTCGGGCTGCCAAAGCGTGAGGTGTATGACGCTGTGCTTGCCGGATCGCGGACTCCGTAGGATCGGGCTCATGTCGGAGTCCAAGTCGTTCTATGTCACTACTCCGATCTATTACGTCAACGATGCGCCACACATAGGCCACGCGTACACGACTGTGGCCGGTGACGTCCTCACCCGCTGGCATCGCCAGCGAGGAGAGAAGACCTGGTTTCTTACCGGTACGGACGAACACGGCACCAAAGTTGAGCGGACTGCGCGCGACAACGGGGTTGAACCGCAGGAATGGGTTGATCGACTCGTCGAAACCGCCTGGAAGCCCGTTCTTGAAACGATCGATGCTTCCAACGATGACTTCATTCGCACTACCACCGGGCGCCATGCAACGGGTGTCGGTGCGTTCTGGGAGCAGTTGCGGGAATCCGGGCAGGTCTACGAAAGCGAATTTGAAGGTCCGTACTGCGTCGGATGTGAGGAGTTCAAACTCCCCGGTGACCTGATCGACGGCGAGGGTGACGAGAAGCTCTGCCCGATCCATGGCACGCCCGTCGAGATGCTCAAAGAGCGCAACTGGTTCTTCAGGCTCGAGGACTACACCGACAGGTTGCTTGAGCATTACCGGCAACATCCAGAAGCGATCCAGCCACAGAGTGCGCGTAACGAGGTCATCTCGTTCATCAAGCAGGGCCTTCGCGACATTTCGATGTCGCGGGCAGTGCACAACGTTGCCTGGGGAATACCGCTGCCCTGGGACGACGAGCAGGTTGTCTACGTGTGGTTCGACGCACTCCTGAACTACATCACCGCTATCGGTTACGGCGCCCGTGAAGGAACTCCTGAACGGGACCGATTCGACACGACATGGCCGGCCGACGTTCAGCTTGTTGGCAAGGACATCCTGCGCTTCCACGCCGTGTACTGGCCAGCGATGCTGATGGCCGCAGGTCTGCCGCTGCCCAAGACCGTCTTCGCCCACGGCTGGCTCCTCGTCGGCGGCGAGAAGATGAGTAAGTCGAAGTTGACGGGTATCGCTCCCGAACAGATCGTTGATCACTTTGGCTCTGATGCGTTTCGCTACTACTTCCTGCGCTCGATTCAGTTTGGGGCCGATGGGTCGTTCTCCTGGGAGGACCTCAATGCTCGGTACAACGCCGAACTCGCAAACGGACTTGGGAATCTCGCTTCACGTGCAACCGCGATGGTGAACAAGTACTGCGACGGCGTGCTGCCCGAACCTGATGCGTACGCAAACGCGGACCTTGCTTTGCAGGACGAGTTGGTCGCCGCTGTTGAGCTTGCCGACGCTGCGATGGATCGAATCGACTTCGCGGGGGCACTGGCTGCCGCGAAGGGATTCGTTGACGCCGTCAACCTCTATGTCACGGAACAAGAACCATGGAAACTAGCGAAGGATGAGGCAAACGCGCCCCGCCTTCGAACGGTTCTGTACACCATGTGTGAGGCCCTGCGAGCGATCGCGATCTTGCACAACCCGGTGATGCCCAAATCGATGGCACTGCTGTGGGGTCGACTCGGAGCACCCGCCCACCTGGGTCCGATCGCTGATGCCACTGTCGCTAGCGCCGGGCACTGGGGACTGCTGCCCCCCGGAACGATGGTGACGAAGGGCGACAGCTTGTTCCCGCGACTGGAAGAGGTTGAGTAGCCGTGGCCGCTCAATCGGTCGAACGTCCGCTGCCGCCTGACCCGTTGCCGTCAAGCGTTGTTGACAGCCATTGTCACCTTGACATGTGCGCTGCGGACGGTGGTCCGACGGTCCAGGAGGCGCTCGCTGCCGCTGCCGAGGTTGGCGTGACCAAGATGATCCAGGTCGGGTGCGACGTCCAGGGTTCGCGGTGGGCGGCAAAGGTCGCCTCGGAGTACGACGACATCTGGGCCGCTGTGGCGCTTCACCCGAATGAAGCACCAAGGATCCATGCCAGCGGAGGTCTCACGCTGCTGGAGGCCGCCTGGCGAGAGATCGGCGAACTGGCCGAACTGCCGCAGGTGCGCGCGATCGGTGAAACCGGAATGGACTTCTTTCGGACCGAGACTTCCGGGCGGGCAATTCAGGAGGAGTCGTTCAGATTCCACATCGGTTTGGCCAAGCGACTCGGCAAGACGCTGGTGGTCCACGACCGCGACTCTCACGATGACGTTCTGAGAATCCTTGACGATGAAGGACACCCTGACGTTGTGGTGTTGCACTGCTTCAGCGGCGATGCGGATTTTGCCAGGGCCGCATCCGAGCGCGGTTGGTATCTGTCCTTCTCGGGAGTCCTCACCTTTAAGAATGCCGCCGAACTGCGAGAGGCCGCGGCTGTTGTTCCCGAAGAACGACTACTCGTCGAGACTGATGCTCCCTTCCTGACGCCCGCCCCGTTCCGGGGAAAGCCAAATGCTCCGTACCTCGTGCCGCTGACCGTGCGTGGCCTTGCGGAAGTCCGCGACCTCGACGTTGCGCAGTTGTGTCGGACTTTGTACGCGAACTCCACGCGAGCATTCGGTCCACTGTGACGAGCGAGGCAACTCTGCTCGGACCTGCGGAGATCCGAAAGCTCGCCGCTGAACTCGACCTGACACCCACGAAGCGGCACGGGCAGAACTTCGTCATTGATCCCAACACGGTCCGGCGGATTGTTCGGTTGGCCGGGCTTTCCGAATCCGATGTGGTGGTCGAGGTTGGTCCAGGCCTCGGGTCGCTCACCCTAGGACTACTTGGCGCATGCCGGGCAGTCGTTGCGATTGAGATTGATCAACGCCTCGCGGAGTTGCTGCCACGAACGGTCGCGGATCGTGCTCCCGCACTTGCCAGTCAGCTGTCTGTGGTGGCGTCCGATGCCCTCACTGTCGACCTCAAGACCTTGCCGGTGACACCGACTGCATTCGTCGCCAACCTTCCATACAACGTTGCCGTTCCGATCGTGCTGCGCCTGCTGGGTGAACTTCCGGATGTGTCGCACGGACTGGTCATGGTTCAGCTCGAGGTCGCGGCACGTCTGGCCGCAAGCCCAGGGTCGCGGGTTTACGGAGTGCCGAGCGTGAAGATGCAGTGGTACGGCCAGGTGGATTCGGTCGGAAC
>JAOAUD010000117.1 GCA_030157755.1 Candidatus Nanopelagicales bacterium | reverse complement strand
TGCAAGCGGCGGACGTTACCGGAGATGGGATCCTGGATCTGGTGACGGCGAATCGATTCGGCGGCGATATCTCGATGTTTGCCGGGACGGGTGGCGGTGCGTTTAGTGCTCCCGCGAGCATCCCGATGGGGTACGGCACGACGCCCAACTCCGTCGCCGTCGGCGATCTCAACGAAGACGGAAACGCTGACCTCGTCACCGCCAACGGGTCGGGAACCGTCGCCACGTTGATCAACGTTGGCGATGGAACCTTCGGCCCACCGACATTCCGACCGGCCGGTACAACCACTGACTCGGTTGCCCTTGGTGATGTCAACGGTGACGGCAATCTTGACGCGGTGGCCGCGAATACCGGGGACACGAACATCAATGTGCTGCTTGGGAACGGATCAGGAGACCTCGCAACGGCAAACCCGTTCGACTCTGGTCACATCAATTACTCCGACGCACTCGGCGACCTGAATGGCGATGGAAAACTAGATGTTGCACTGGCTCAGGGCAACGGGGACCAAACCGCCCGCCTGCTAAACATGTCCGCGTACACCCCGAAGGTAAGCGTTGCGCCGGCTTCCGGTGCAACCGCAGGAGGTACGGAGTTCACGATCACCGGCACCAACTTCACCGGCGCTACGAAGGTCAAATTCGGGTCTACCTCCGCGACCAACGTTAACGTCGTCTCGGACACGAAGATCACTGGCCGCACTCCCGCCGGAACGGATGGTTCGGTCACCGTCAGCGTCCAAACGCCGCTCGTTAGCGTGAGCACCGCAGGTGCCTTCAGGTACGACGGCACGCTGCAGTCGCTACCTGCCAAGACGGTTCCGAAGAAGCTGCGGAATCCCGGCCGCACTGTTGTGAATCCGGCGGGCTCAGCGACCCGTCAAGGCCAGCCCGTCACTGCGACCGTCCGGGCGAAAATGCTCAGTACCTCCACACGTGGCGACGTGTCCTGCTTCTCGAAGATCAAGGGAAAACAACGCAAGCTCACCGTCAAGCTGAGTGGTCAGTGCTCGATGCGCATCACCGTTACCTACACGGCCCCAGCAGCAGGACCGTACGCGCCGTTCAAGTACACGAAGGTCTACACGACGAAGAAGGATCGTTAGGTGTCACAGCCTGACCTCGAGTATCGAACGGCCTGGCAGCGTCAGGATCTCAATCTCCAACAAACAGCGATCGACTTCTGGTCTTCATTGGGAATCCTGCCGACGCAGGTGAACGCGCAGGATCGCGCGCAGGAACTCTGCGTCGTCGCCTACGCGGATGACCTCGTCGCGGGGGTGTCGACAGCCGTGGTCGCCGAGCTTCCACAACTGCGGAACCGATTCGCTTTCATGCGCTGCGCAGTTGCGCCGGGTCGGCGCGGGCAGCACATCGCCACAGCGTTGACGCAGCAGTCTGCCCGTGTCCTCAGTAGTTGGTCGGAAGCAAACCCTGCACTGCGAGTTGCAGGCATGGCGATCGTCGTTGAGAGTCCTGCGCTGGCCCCGCTCGAGAAATTCCCGGTGTGGCCGGCTCGCGATGCAGATCTGGCAACAATGGCTGGCTTGAACCTCGTCGGCTTTACGCAGGCAGGTCAGCAAATCCGCGTTGCCTGGTTCACCCACACGTTGATCGACTAGCGGGCCTGGTCAGCCCTACTTCGCAGGCAGGTTCGCCAACACGTCGCTGATCAACTTGCAGCTGTCGAACTGCGTCTTGTCGATCGTCCAACCGAGTCGAACGATTACGGCCTTCTTGGAGGGAACCATCGCGACGAGCTGCCCGTAGTGGCCCTCCATCGACAAGGTGTCTGCCGGTACTCCGGGATCAGAGTTGCATTCGCCACCAACGGGCTGGCCAGGAATCCAGGTCTGAGCGCCATAGCCATGGCCCTCACCGTCGGGCATCGCGGGCGTTCCGGCGAGCTTCCACCAACCCTTGGGAATCACCTGCTGCGAATTCCAAGCGCCGTCGTTGAGCATCAGCTGCCCGAGCTTCGCCCAGTCACCGGTGTTCGCCCAGACGTAGGAGCCACCGACCCAGGTCCCGAGGGTGTCTGTAGCGAACGTTCCGCTGTTGACTCCGATCGGTTCGAACACGGACTTCTGCCAGTACTGCCAGTACGCCTGATCATCGGGGAACATCCCTTGGGCGATCTGGCTGATGATGTCGGAGCTGCCAGTGCTGTATCCCCATGACGTGCCGGGCGCGTGAGCCATGGGCTGGGACGCAGCGAACCCGGCCATGCTCGGCTCGCCGTACAACATCTGGACGACCTTGCCCTGTGGTCCGTAGTCGTCTTCGATGTCGAGTCCGGACTTCATGAACATGAGGTCGGTGACCTTGATCTGGCTCTTCTGTGGATCTTGCCGCCACTGTGCGACCCAGGATGGTTCACGGTTTGCCGGGAAGGCATTGATGACCAACTGGTTCATGTCGAAGTTGGTTTCTTGCGCCTTCTTGTAGAAGGTCATCATGTTGATCGTCTTCGTCATCGACCAACCGAGCAATGGCATGTCCTTCGGGAAGCCGGTCGCCTGCTTCTGGATCAGCAGCTTGCCGTCTTGCACAACCGCGAGTCCGCGAGCGTTGCCTGAGTTCGGGTCACCAGCCCCAACGAACGCCTGATCTACGACCTGTTGAAGTCCGGCTACGTTGACACCCGCGCCCCATTGAGTTGGCGGAACTGCGGCGTCGCCCGCAGGCCAGGGTGCCGGGTTCGCCGGTTGAGCGGTAAACGGTTGGGCAGCGGGATCTGAATCCTCGTCAAGTACGCACCCACGGTTCGGCAGGAGTGAAGCACGCCGCTCAACGATTCCCAGGAACTTGGCGGTGACGGTTCGTCCTGCCTGATCGGCTGATGTCGACACCACGGCGAGTGCTGGGCTTTGTGGCAGCACATCCTCAGTGAAGACGTCCTCGGCATTGCGTCCGGAAACAAAGGTGCCGGAACACACTGTCTGAGCCGCGAGACCGGCACTGTTGCTCGGAATGTGGAAGAACAGCAACACTCCGATGATCAGGGCAATGAGGAACACAACAATCGCGAGGATCGTAATCAGGATCGCTTTGATCCACCTGCGAGGTTTGCGCGGTTCGGTCGGCTCGACGGCAGGTGCAACGGCCTCAGTGGTCACGCGAACTCCAGTTGGCTAAGCCTGCAGGTTGATGCCGCGAGGCTAACAAGGACAGCCGCATCTACGCGAGACTTGCGATCCGAGCGGATGCCACAAGATCCACCTGCTTCAGGTGTTCCTCACTGACTACGCTGCCGGACCGTGGCAAAGCAAAGGGCATCAACGAAGCAGCTCGACGATGCCCAACGCAGGATCGTGCTTGCGGTCTCGATCGCATCGGTCACTCTGCTCACCCTTGCGTCGAGTTTCAACCTTGTCCTCAACGACATGTTGCAGGATCTGAACGCAACGGATTCGCAGACAGACATGGCGCGCCAGATCCCGTCCATCGCGGCCCTGTTGGTGATCTTTGTTGCCGGTTCGGTCGGGGAACGGCTCGGGGCTCGCCGAGTGATGCTTGCGTGCACTGCGCTGTACGCCATCGGCAGTGTGATCGTCACTGTCGCTCCAGT
>JAOAUD010000116.1 GCA_030157755.1 Candidatus Nanopelagicales bacterium | reverse complement strand
TAGCGGCCGTACTTCATCTCTTAGTAGCGACCGATTTCGCGGCCACGCTTTTCCCATTTGCTTTCGTGGTGGTAGCGCTTGGCGTGGTGGTGGCGCTTGACGTGGTGACGCTTGTGGTGACCGCGATGCACGTACTTCTCCCAATTGAACGATCGCGGAGTCGGGGCGGTCGTCGTGACTGCATTGGTTTGAGCCACAGAGTCGGTGGTCGGTGCAGCCATTGCGGGGGCTGCGGCGCCCATTGCAACACCGCTGGCCAGTACGAGTCCTGCAGGGATCAGTGCAAAGTTCTTGTTCATGTCATGCCTCCTAGTTGGGGGGTCTCAAACTCCCTCGGGTGGAAGTTCATCGAGGTGACCTCGTGACAAAGTTCTTCCCGCCGTGTGGGTGCCGAATCCGCAACTCGTTCTGGTACCGATGCGAAACGCGACTCGTATCGGTACGAACCGCGCATTCGGGTGGTGGCTGACTAGGCTCCGCTGGAAGCGCGCGCAGTGAACAGATGGGGCATGTGAACCACTGGCTCGACGTTCCCATCGATCGCTGCGAGCAACGCCTGGGCAGCGATCTTGCCGGACTCGCGTCCGAGGAAAGAGACGTTGCTCAGCGGGACATCCCACACACCTACTGCTGTGGATTCCGTTTGAGCGACGAGCTTCACGTCCTCAGGAATCGACTTACCGGCGGCCCGACTCGCCTCGACCACGTAGCTGGGATTCATCAGCAGGGTGTAGATGCTGTCGATCCCGGACAGCATGAGGTCCGCGATCTCCGCGATGGACGCCGCAGGGTCATCGCCATCCGACAGCTGGATGACGGTGGGCTCGACGCCTTTGGTCGCGCACCATTCCCTGAACACCACTTCGTTAACCCCGAGGCGCGTTCGCTCGCGGCCGAAGATCAAAGCGGGGCGCCTACAACCGACGTCGAACATCTGCCCGAACGCTTCGGTTGTCGCTGCACCGTGGTCGTGCATCAGGACCCCGGCTAGTCGCGGGTCGGTGAAGGCCGAGGTTGCATTCGCCAGCAGCGGCAATCCAAACCCAAGACCCTCGAGTTGGTCGATCATGGCGTCTTGCGTCATGAACAGAACCACGTCGAGTTGGTGCCCTTCCAATGCCAAGGTGTCCGTCGCAGAAACAAAGATGACGGGAACCTTCGCAGCAGAGGCAGTCAAGATCATGGAGTTCATGTACTGCGCCCAGTAGGTATCGACAAAGTGCTCGCGATCGACGATGGCGGGATCGAAGATCACGGCCGCGGTTGGCTGCATTCCTACGCGCAGCGACTTAGCGCCGACGCTCACTCGGTAGCCAAGTTGCCGGGCAGCTTCTCTGACCTTGGCCTTGGTCTGCGCTGATGGCCCCGGCAGGTCCCGCAGCGATGCCGACGCAGTTGTCTTTGAAACCCCGGCCGCGCGCGCAACATGCGCAAGGGTCGGTTGGGCGCCTGATCTCATGCGGGCATTGTGGCGCGAATGGCTCCACCGTTGCTCGGATCGGCAGTGATTGCGTTCCGAAGTGCAACATTCGGTGGGATCGGCGTCTGAGACAGCCAATCTCACCGAATGTTCGATGACTCCGATCTTGTGGGCGAAATTTACCGTCGCATATCACAGCCGAGGGAACACGCCGGCTCTTGGTAGTTCCACTGCTGCCCGCCAAGCCGTAGCGTTCGCGCAAATGAAACCGACACCGCGCAATCCTCAGGCGACGCAAGGGGCTGACGCCGGTCGTGCATGCGGTCAGTCAGTGAACAAGAAGTCAACGCTGATGCGGCGGGGGATGAGCCGACCCGCGGTGGTGTCCGTCCTGTCGCTGGCTTTGATCGCGACCGCTGGGGTTGCAAGTCCAGCCATCTCGGCGACGCCACAGTTTCGACCTGCGGTTGCCCCGGCATCCCTCAAGGATGATGTTGAGGCGGCAAAGGCGAAGTTGAAGGAAGTCTCGCGAGCCGTCGATGCCGCGGACAAACGAGTTGACGACGCCGAAGCCAAGCTCCCAGCCGCAAATGACGCCTTGTCGAAGGCGGAGGCTGCTTTGGCCAAGGCGCAGGCGGCAGCCGCGGCAGCTGCAGCCGCTGCGGACGCGGCTCGGGCGCAGGTTGCCGCTCAGAAGCTGAAGGTTGCCGAGGCCCAACAGAGGATGAACGATCTCAAGGCCAAGATCGCCGCGATTGCTCGCCAGAACTACATCAATGGCAACGAATCCGTCGAGCTCGGACTCCTTCTCGACGCGCGCGATCCGGCAGATTTCGCAACGCAAGTTGAGGCGATCAAGCGCACTGCTCGCGGCAATGACGTCATCTTCGAGCAACTCGCGGCGCTGCAAGCGCAGCTGGCCGACACTCTCGCGCAGTTGAAGGCCTACGAACAGCAGGTCGCGAATCAGGAACGCGTGGCGCAAGATCGTCGCGACGATGCCGACCGATCACGTAATGCGGCCGCCAGTGCAAAGGCCGAGATCGCCCGGTTGATCGAGGTAAGCAAGAATTCCCTCGCCCAGTCGCTCGAGCTCCGCGCCCAGGTCAAGAAGCAGTACGAAGATCTGCAGGCTCGTCTGATGGCCGCATCCGGCATCGCAAACGCGAAGGGCACCGGGCGCAACGCACAGCAGGCCCTAGCCTGGGCGATGAAATGGGTCGGGGGCGGGTCTCGCTACGACGGTTTGTGCCTGGGGTTCGTCGATGATTCCTACGACCCCAAGGGTGGGCGGATGCCAACCGCCATTGCGCAGTGGTACCGAGCCAAGCGAGCAGGCGTAGCTCACCCGGGTGACCGAACTCCGCCGGTTGGTGCGCAGATGTTCTGGTGGAGCGGCAACGCTGCTCGACACATCGCGATGTACGCAGGTGGTGGCATGGTCATCACGACTGGAGCCTTCGGCGGCCGGGTGGGTCTTCGGACCCAAGAGGACATGGATGCCTGGGGCCCCTACCTCGGCTGGGCAGACGCCTACTACGACTGAGTCCCACCCGATGTGATGAATAACCGGTTGCTGTTTGGCCTCCCGTGATGTTCCATGGAGGTACGAGGACAACCCGGGGGCATTCGCAATGGCATCAGCTGACGTGATCGGCTACATCTCTGCCACCCTGTTGATGTTCATGTCGATTCCTCAAACAATCCGCGCGTATCGGTCTGGAACCGCAGGGGTTTCCACGGTCACTTGGTGGACTATTGCCGTTGCGATTTCTATGTGGCTGGTCTACGGCATTAGGACCGACTCCACTGTCATCGTGATCGCGAACGTGGCGTCGTTGAGTGCAACCGCGGCGATGCTGTTGGTCCTCACCCACGCTTCGGTGGATCGTTGGATTGCACCCGCTTTGGTGATCTTTAGCGTGCTTGCCCTTGTGGTGGTTGCTGCGCTGTTCGTGCCACTGCTGCTGGTTGTGGCCGCAGCGGTCTGCCTACCGATCGTCAGTCGGGTACCGCAACTTCGGCAATCCGTTGCCAGTTACCGCACTGGTAGTCGCACGTCGCTCTCGCGATTGACGTGGATTCTGGCGGCAACGGGTCAGTCCGGCTGGCTTATCTATGGCCTGATCTTGGGCGATCCAGCTCTGATTACCGTCAACGTGGTCTGTGTTGCCATGGCGATCGCACTCGTGACCGCCGACATCGCGAACCCTGGCA
>JAOAUD010000115.1 GCA_030157755.1 Candidatus Nanopelagicales bacterium | reverse complement strand
GGTTTGGGTTGGGCTCCGATGATGCGCTCCACCACGTCGCCGCGGTCAAGAATCACCAAGGTGGGAATGCTTCGGGCATCGAACTTCGCCGCCGCTCCCGGTGAATCATCAACGTTGACGGCAACCACTTTGAGCTGCCCGGCGTACTCCTGTGAAAGTTCTTCGAGGATCGGCGTCACCATCCGACACGGGCCACACCACGGCGCCCACAGGTCAAGGATCACCACCGGCGATGCATCGAGCGCACCGGCGATCGTCGAGTCATCTGCCGGGACCAACCACGGCAAGTCCGCCTGACACTTGGCGCACCGTGGCTTGCCCGTTGCCGAGACCGGCGTCCGGTTCTTGGTTCCGCACGATGGACACACTGCGATTCCGGTATCTGCCATGTCGCCAGTATGCGCCTATTCCGGGTCCGTGCAACCCGATGTTCGGGTAGCACCTTCGTGCGATTCACCCCTCACGTTTGACGCCGACCACGTCGCGGGATACCTCCATCCCACCCACAAGTGAAGTAGGAGGACAAGATGAATACCAAGTCAAAAAAGGGAATCGCTGGTGCCTGCCTGGCACTGGTTTTCGCATCAGGATCCGCGATTGCCGTCGCTGGGCAAAGCACCGCCGCAACCCCAGCCCAGAAGGTTGGCAACAGCAAGTCAGCACTGAAGATCGAACCTCCAGGGGTAGGCGAAATCTTCGGGGCGGGCAAGGCCCTCTACGACGCGATGGAGCTGTGCCAGTCCAACGAGACGCACGGCCTGCCCTGCACGCAGAGCAACGAAGAAACCGTCAATCAGATTCACACGATGCTCAAGGAATTCACTGCGAAATACGAGCACGATCAGGAAATGACTCGTGCCTCGCTGGACGAGATCATCAACAACCAGAAGGACGAGGCAGTCAAGGCAGAGTGGCGGGCGATGCGCGCCGACTTCGAGACCTCGCACGTGGGGCTCAAGCTGCTCGACTCCTACGGCGACTGCGCCCGGATTGTCACCGCGAACCACACCGGGACGTGCGAGAAGTTTGATGCGCTCGGCAACAAGGTCGAGGGTGGGCAACCCGCAACCTTTGAGAGTCTTGCTCACATTCGAGATGCCATCATCGCCAACGACAAGGGAAACTCCGATCACGTCGGCGGTTACAGCTTGTCGCCAGCAGACCTCGCGCAACGCGTGGGAGGTAAGTCCGCGAAGGACCCTTACTCCGGTGACGGCCTGCTCCACGCAATCCTCGACCGAGAACAGGCGAAGGAGATCGCGCGCCAGCAGGTCAAATCTGGAACCCGCCTCATGTACTTTCCCGCCGAATACGTCAACGCGGTCGGCGAGCAAGTGAACGCCCTCACCCAGCTGGAGGCCGGCTACTTCAACAGTCGAATCACTGCGGCACAGATGGAAGGCAACAAGGAGTGGGGCGACACCCTCGATCGGCTCGCACGCAGTGGCCGACCTGACTCCTCGCCCGTGCTCAGCCTTGCCGAACAACGCAAGACGTACGAGTTCCCGAATTGGTCACCCGACCATCGACTAGCAGACAACCAGGCCTATTTCATCGGCAAGACTCTGGGCACCGTCTTACTCACCAACGACGGGACGTCCGGCGGTTCCGCTCTGCCGACTGCCGCGAATCTGCCGACTGCCAAGCAACTTCAGAACTTCGGGGCAGACTTCGGTCCGACTTACACGAAGTATCAGAAGCTGTTCCCCAACCAGCTGCCCGCGATCGATGGACAGCGATTCGGTAACGCTGGGTCGCGTGACATGAATGCGGTCGCAAGGCTGTGGTCGGCTCCTCAAGCGACTTGGCAGAGCCAACTGCGGGAGTCCAACCGGTTCTCACTGGCGTGCTGGGACGAGCACCACAACGGCTACAACGATCTGCAAGCGAACTGTTCCGGCGATCACGCACCCATGGCCACTCACCTTGGTACAACCGCAACAGTCCACAACAAGGCGAGCGGAACCACCAACGTGCAGATCCCCGAAGGGATGATTGAGCAGCGGACAGTGCCGTACACGATCTACCCAAAGCCAACCGACGTTCAGAAGGGTTGGGGAGACGGCGGATCCTCTGGTCAGACGAAGATCACCTGGCCAACCGTGGATGGGCGAGACGTCGACATGCTCAGCCCACGCCCGGGCGCCGTTTCCGCAGATCCGACCTGGAAGGCGTACACGTACTACGACTACAACTGCACCAGCAACATGGGAGCGATGAGCTGCGGTTGGTCACACAGTAGCTCCCACGGAGTAGGAACCGTGGTCGACATGGATGCCAGCGCCGGCAACCTCGAGATGCTGCCGATCGAAAGCGCAGGTGCACTCCAGTAGGTCCCACCTCCTGGGCGCATTTCCCGTGTTCGCGGATCCAGCAGGATTCGCCGGACACGGGAAGTGTGCTGTGGGCCTTCTACGGAAGGGTCGGCCTACTTCGCCTTGGTCTTGATCTTGTTGGAAGCAGGGCTAGAACCCCAGATGTTCTCGACCGTTACCGAGCAGGTGTACTTCTTTCCGGACTTCAGCTTCTTGACGGTCAATGTTGCAGCCGTGCCACTCGCGGTCAACTTCGAGCTACCCGCCTTGCAGGTTGCGGTTGCGTTAGTGATCGCTGAGCCGCCGAAGCTTTGTGCCACCCAGGTGACCTTGGCCTTCGAGCCCTTGCGCACAACCTGCGTTAGCTTCGGTGCCACTGGAGCGGTCGCGTCCGGAATCTCCACCATCGCCTGACCACTCGCCGATGCGCTACCCGACTCATAGTCGGTCCGGTTCGTCGTGACGGTTACCGAGGTGCCTTGACCGGAACTCAGGCCGGTGACCGTGACAACACCACTGCCGTCGATGCTCGCCTGACCACTCGCCGCGGTAACTGCCCAGGTGTAGGCCGAGTTGTAGTTGGTGACCTGAGTCGTCACCCCACCACGGGTTCCCACCACCGGCGAGAACTGCGGAACCAGTGCTGCGCCCAACGGCTCGACCAGTGTTTGCTTGACACCTTGGGCGTAACCGGGACGATCACTCATGATCCGCAGCGTTGCCGACTGGCCAGGCTGCAGGCCGGTCACTCGGACCAACCCCTGGTCATTGATCGTCGCGGTTCCTGATGGCGTGACCGTTGCGCTCCAGGTGTAGCGCGACGTGTAGCCCGCGATTTCGACCGTGAACCCGCCGGCCAGCCGGGATGGGTTCTGGAGGGTGGCGACGAACGCTTCCTTCAGTGACCTCGAACTGGTGGTGGCCGTACCGTTGTCGTAGTTGTGGCGCGTGGTGTTCACCGTCGCGGAGACGTCGGTATCTGGAGCGACGCCCGTGACGACCAGTTTGTGCACTCCGCCGACAGACTTCACTTCAGCGCTACCTGGTGTCGAGGTTGCAGCCCAATCGAAGTCACCGTCGTAGTTGTCGATCGTGGCGGTGAAGCCGTCAGCGGTCGGGGTCTTGTCTATGAAGGTCGGGTCAAGTTGACCGCCGATATCGGCAGCTCCATCGCCCTCGACCGACGCATCGAGCCAGCCCACGCGGGTTGCGATCACCGTGACGTGAGATGCCTGAAGCGGATCGAGTCCAGTGACTCGCACGACCTTGGTTTCGCCGGATGCATCGACCGTGGCCGTTCCGACGCTTGCATGCGTTTGAGACCAGTCCCAGTCGGAGTCGTAGCCATTGATTGGAA
>JAOAUD010000114.1 GCA_030157755.1 Candidatus Nanopelagicales bacterium | reverse complement strand
GAACCGAATGTCGTTCCGTTGTAGCTGAATGTCGCGCCAGTGAATGACTGCTTCGAGGTTGACGTGCAGGGCGAAGGAGTCTGATAGCTGCTCGGAAGCGTCAAGCTCGAACCGTCGGCAAACTGCAGCGTCGCACCGGCGCCGATGTTGCAGAACGTCTGTGTCGACGCCGCATCAGCAGTTGCCACCCGGAGGTCCAGCGCGCGCTTCTTGACCTTGACCTTGGGGCGAATGGGATCAACCTTGAGAACCTCGGTCCGCGAAATGCGGTGGCCATTCTTCAGCACCACGGAGGCGCGGATCAGCCACGTTCCCTTCTTCTTCGGGACCCGAATGGTGATCGCATTCTTCTTTTTAGTGGCCTTCTTGAGGATTCCCGCGCGTCCAGCGATTGACTTCCATTTGATCGACTTGACGCCGGCTGCGTGCACAAACTTCAGAGTCAGCTTCTTGAGCTTCTTCGCGGACTTCTTCGTCACCGTCACGTGCTTGACGCCCTTGCCAGCGATCGCTGCCTTGTAGTCGGCTTTGCGCAACTTGATGCCGTGCTTGGGGCTATTGGGAGTCTGGGTTGTCGCGGCCGCGAGCGCAGCGACAAGGTTCGTCCGCGCATCGAATGTTCCCGGCGAGTGGGTGCGGACCGTCACCGTCTTCGTGTCGGATACGTGCTCGCCCGTGGATGAGGCATCGAGCCCGAACACCAACTCCGTGCCGTCGGGCGTCCCAGCCGGAACGACGTACTCCTGACTAGTCGAGTCCGCGGGTTGCGCAACGTTCGTGGGCCGCTTGAAAGTCACCGAAGGGCCACTAACTTGCGACCAGGTTGCCGAAGCGTCTCGACCGTTGATGTGGCCAATCTTTCCGACAAGGTGACCAGTCCGGTCCTCATCGGAACCACCTGTTGCAGGCACGTGCACCACGTCGCCGGTCAACCCTTCGAGGGTGACGCTCAACGATCCATCGACGGTGATGTCAGTGCCATCCGTCAATTCCTGGTTCCGCGTCCCGACCACCGGATCGCCCGCGTTCCCGGTGCTGCCAGGAGCCACCTTGTCTTCGGTCCAGGTGGCCTTTGCCTCGATGCGAGCGGTACTTGCTGAGACGTTGTCGGCGATCCCGATGCGAGCGCGGATCGGGTCGGGCACGACACCCGAGGCAAGATTCCCCGAGGTTGCCGTATACGTGCAGTCTTGGTCACGGTTGCTGTTGACCGGTACACAGGTCCAGTCGGTGGCGTCGGCGGTGCCGTGGCGAGGAGTGAACTCCGCGGCGCTGAGCACCGTGAAGCCGCTGGGACCTGACAGGCGCACCTTCAAGTTCGACGCAGCGACACCATCACCTTTGCGGCGACTGATGTTGACATCGACCAACGCTTGCCCACCAACGCGACCATGCATCTGTTGGGACGCGCTCACGGAGAACGCCGGAACCTGCCCGACGGGAGCATCGCGGCCGGAATCGTGTTGCGACGACAGATCGTTGAGCGCACCTGGCAAGGCCCGACTATCTGCGGCGTTTCCGGGTGGTGTTGCGCTTGCCGGAGCCGTAAACGCAAACGCCGACGACGCCGTCAGTGCGAGCGTCGTCGCAACAACGAGGAGGCGTTTCTTTGCGCCATTGATCATGTCGGGTCCCGGGAGATGCGCTGCGTGGTCATTGCAGATTAGGTCCGGAATCCTGAGAGTGTCCCAACGAGATTCGTGAATCTGCCGTGTGCACCCGAAAGGGTCGCGGTCAATTGCGCCGAATGGGTGATACGCGTTCACGCTGTGTCTTGCCTGCCCCGCGAACCGTGTTCGATCAAGGTGACAAGCCGCGGCAAAGCGTTGGCAGGTTGGCTAGGTTCACAGCGACATCCCATGTCCGAATTTCACTCAGGAGCGCTCATGGCAGATCCCACCAAACACGTACAGGTCGTTGTCGTGGGCGGTGGTTTCGCAGGCACGTATGCCGCGAAGGAACTCGCCCGCCACGGGGTAGAGGTAGCGATCATCGATACCAACGGCTACCAGACCTTCCAACCGATGCTGTACCAAGCGGCAACCGGGATCACCGCCGTCAGCGACATCGAGTACCCGCTCGCTGACATCCCCAAGGTTGAGGCAATCAAAGACACCGTGACCTCGGTCGACCTCGCCAACTCGAAAGTGACCCTCACGAGCGGCAACACGATCGAAGCGGACTACATAGTGGTTGCCACCGGGGCCACGGTGAACTTCTTCGGCACCACCGGCGCCGCCGAATTTGCATTCCCGCTCTACACCAGCGACGACGCTGTGAGGATCGGCCAGCGCGGGAAGCAACTCGCCGAATCCGGTGAGAACTTCTCGGTCGCCGTAATTGGCGCGGGTGCAACCGGTGTCGAGATTTCGGGTGCGATCATCGACACCCTCTACGACCTATACCCACGAACGTTCCCCGGCTTCAAACGAGAGAACGTCACGGTGCACATCATCGACCGCGGCGCAGCACCGCTCGCCCACATGTCGGAGTCCAGCCAGAAGTACGCAACCGAGGTCCTCACCAAGGCCGACGTGAATCTCCACCTTGGCCGCGGAGTCACGGAAGTGAAGTCGGATTCGGTGACTCTCGACGACGGCACTGTTCTCGCGGCCGACGTGACGATTTGGGCGGGCGGACTCAGCGTCCATCTGCCGTCGATTGAACCGGCACCAGAGGTCGATTCACATGGCCGGGTCATCATCGATCCTGACCTCCGGATTTCGGGGAAGACCAACGCGTACTGCATTGGCGACGTCTCGGCGGATCGCAAGAGCCCACTGCCACAACTGGGATCGGTAGCCAAGCAGCAGGGCATTGCCGTCGCTCACGCGATCCGACGCCAACTCAAGGGGCACGAGCCCAAGCCGTTCAAGTATGAGGACATGGGAACAATGGCGATGATTCGCCACGATGCTGCGACGGTGGATATTGGGACTTCCACGCACACCGTCAACGGGCCGGTCGCGTTCACGATGTGGCTCGGCCTTCACGCCTACCTTTTGCCTGGCGAGGAGCATCGAATCCAAGCAGTTCGATCCTGGGCATATGAGCAGATGACCGGGAAATCCAAGTACCTGCTTAAGTAGTACGTATGAAGGCAATGACACAGGAGTCCTACGGCGGTCCGCAGGTCCTCGGGCTCGCGGACATTCCGACACCCGAGGTCAAGGATGACGAGGTACTCATCCGAGTGCGGAATTCATCCATCAACGCCGGGGACGACGTCCTCATGCGAGGCAACCCCTACCTGGTGCGGGCCTTCTTTGGCGTCACCCGACCGCGCGTCAAAGTGCGCGGACGGGATACCGCCGGTGAAGTGGTTGCAGTCGGCGCTGCCGTGACTCGTTTGCAGATTGGCGACGAGGTGTACTGCGAATCCAGCACCGGAAGCTACGCCGAGTTCACCCGCGTCCCCGAGAAGTTCGTCGCTTTCAAGCCCGAAAGTCTGACCCTGGAGCAGGCGGGCTGCGTCCCGGTGGCGGCAGTGACTGCGCTGCAGGGACTTCGCAAGGTCGGCAAGGTGGAGCCCGGACAACAAGTGTTGATCATCGGCGCTTCTGGTGGCGTTGGGTCCTACGCGGTGCAGATCGCGAAAGCTTTGGGGGCCACGGTCACGGGTGTCTGCAGCACTGCCAAGGTCGATCTGGTCCGTTCACTCGGAGCCGATGCCGTCATCGACTACTCAACCGAATCGGTCGGTGATCACCATGGCGAATTCGACGTGATCTTTGACATCGCCGGGGTTGATGATCCGCGACAGCTGAGGTCAGCACTGAAGCCCAAGGGCACGTTAGTGCTCGCAGGTGGCAAGGGCGGAAAGTGGCTTGGGCCCATGCGCCGGTCAGGCGGCGCCACCCTTGCTGCCACGTTCAAGAGTCAGAAGGCCAAGATCCTCGCCGCATCTCGCAATCGGGCGGACTTGGAGTTCCTCACCGAACTGTTCGACGCCGGATCAGTGACACCAACGATCGACAGCACCTACCCACTCGAAGACGTTGCCGCGGCCTTCGAGAAATTCGAGGGCGGGACTGTACGAGGAAAGATCGCTGTCGAAATCTGATCGAGTTTTCAGTTACGAGACCGGTTCAGTCTTGACGGCCGTTCCGTATGCCAGGACTTCCTGCAGCCCGGCGTCCTGTCCGATTCCGTTGGAGTCGAAGCGGATGCCAATGACTGCGGTAGCTCCCATCTCAAGCGCGAACTTGACCATCCGCTCGACAGCTTCCTGGCGACCGTCGTCGTAGTTTTCGGTCATCTTGGGAACCTCGCCACGCTGCAGCGACTTGAAGCCGCTGGTGAAACCGCGACCGAACCCCATGCTTCGCACGGTGAGCCCCCAGCACAGGCCGAGCTCTTCAACGATCCGCTGCCCGTTCGGGGCACTGAACGTGGTGCTACACGGCAAGCCAGATGCGTGGTAGCCACCAAGGGTCGCCATGTCAGGTTGGTCATCAGCCATTTCTGGGCCTCGTTTCGGTCTCGGGTCCGCTTCCGTCTGCGGCACACCCGCGAGCCTATGCGCGCGACACCGGTCGATACGCGGTAACCCAAAGAAACGACTCGCCACCGATGCACCGAGTGACGGCCGACGTAACCTCCAGACCAGCGGCGGCAACCTGCTCGGCCAATCGACTCGGCGTCGTGTGGCTGTAGAAGAGGGACTGCCCCATGAATTCCTTGGTTCCCTCGAACTCATCGCTGCCGGTGTATTCGCGTGTCGCATAGGTGAACAAGAACTGGCCGCCGGGGCGCAACCAACGGCTTACGCGGTCGAACACGGCCTGATGATCACGCCACGGAATGTGGAACAAGCAGTAGACCGCCGTGACTGCATCAAATGACTCATCCGCGAAGTCGACATCGCGCATGTCGCCAAGGACGCTGGTCATAGACGGGACGAACTCATCGGCCAACTCGAGCATTCCAGCGCTGAAATCAACACCCGTGACTCGCCATCCTCGTGATGCGAAGTAAGCGCTCACTGGTTCGCCCGCACCGCACCCCAAGTCGCACAAGTCGCCGGAGTCAGGCAGGCCTGAACTGAAGGCACGCAGAACCTCGCCGAGGTCAAAAACATCCCGATTCCGGGCATAGCTGGCGGCAAACCCGTCGTAAATCCGGGCGAGGGACTCAGCGTTCACGGATGCACCCTTCGTCTCACGCGGATTTCAGCCCAGGCTTGCAGCATTCGGTGAGAATGGCGCCTGGGTTGGCCATTCTCACCGAATGCTGCGGCTTTTGCGTCCGCCTGGCCGAACCAGAGGAACGATCCATGGCGCGGCACTCCCCCAAGTGGATTGCCGAGGTTGGGAGGGCCAAGAGATAGGGCTAGTGTGAAAGCGGGACGCGCAATCGCTTCCCACCCACCCCCGACAACCAGGAGTCATGCATGTCAGACGACCAGCCCACCACGCCCGCCGACGACGCCGAACTGACCGTAGATGCCGCAGCCGTAACGGATGGCGCATACACCCTTGCCGTTGCCGACTTCGACGACACCGAGGCCGCTTGGGCAGCGTACGAACTTCTCAAGTCAGTCGAGGACGGACGCACGGTCAAGATCGAAGGCGTCATCGTGGTCAAGCGCAACGACAACGGCGAGCTTGAAGTTCAGAAGGCGACCGATCACAGCACCCGCCGAGGACTCGGCTGGGGAATCGTCGGAGGCGTTGTCCTCGGTGTGATCTTCCCGCCATCCGTGATCGGAAGTGCTGCCGTGCTCGGCGCAGCCGGGGCCGCAACGGGCAAGCTGCGTCAACTCCACCACAAGAGCGAACTTGCCGACGAACTCCAGGATGCGATTGCACCAGGACACTCCGGCATCATCGCTCTGGTCTCAGATCCCGGTGCCGTCGAGATCCAAAAAGCCCTCGACAAGGCAAACCGAGTGGTCGAATCCGCCGTTGACGACGTCGTCGCCAAGGACATCAAGGCCGCGGCCAAAGAGGCAGAAGCAAAAGAGAAGGCAGCTGACGCCTAACCACGATGCATTAAATGTCGATGACCTCGCCCACGTAATAGGGCGAGGTCATCGACGTTTAATGGCTATGCGGCAGATCCTTATTCGAAGCGACCACCAGCGGCTGCCAGATCAACAAGTGACCGCGGAGGCGTGAACCTGTCGCCGTAGGCAGCGGCAAGCTCGTTCGCCCGCGCCACGAATCCTGCGGGCCCACCTTCGTATCCGTTGATGTATTGGAGCACTCCACCGGTCCACGGCGGGAATCCAATGCCGAAGATCGAACCGATGTTGGCCTCTGCCGTTGAGCGCAGGACACCTTCGTCGACGCACTTGACCGACTCCAGCGCCTCGGCAAACAGCATCCGTTCCTGCATGTCGCGGAATGGGATCTCGTTGGTACCGCCGAAGTTTTCGACGAGCCCCGGCCATAGCCCGGCTCGCTTGCCGCCCTCATAGTCGTAGAAGCCAGCACCGGCAGCTCGTCCGCCGCGGTCAAACTCGCTCACCATGCGATCCATGACTGGGAACGCTGGGTGATCTGGGTAGTCCTGGCCAGCGGCCTCTGCAGCTGCCCGAGCCTCTTCACGAATGCGACGCGAAAGCGTCAGCGACACCTCGTCGACCAAAGCCAGTGGTCCGGTCGGATACCCCGCCTGAAGTCCTGCCTGCTCGATCGAGACCGGCGACACGCCTTCTCCGAGCATCGCGGCGGCCTCCGAAAGGAACGTCCCGATCACTCGGCTGGTGAAGAAACCTCGACTGTCGTTGACAACAATCGGTGTCTTCTTGATCTGCTGAGCGACATCGATCGCGCGGGCAATCGACTCATCCGAGGTCTTCTCGCCGACAACAATTTCCAACAGCGGCATCTTGTCAACGGGCGAGAAGAAGTGCAGACCAATGAACGACTCCGGTTTGCTGACACCGGTGGAAAGCCCCGTGACCGGCAGCGTCGAAGTATTAGATGCGAACAGCGCATCCGGCGCGATGTGCGGCTCAATCTCGGCGTACACCTTCTGCTTGAGCGCTTGATCCTCGAAGACCGCTTCAATGACGAGGTCTGCACCTGCGGCATCGGCAGCGTCAGACGTTGCAGTAATCCGGTCAAGGATCTCGTCTCGAGCTTCGGGTGTCATCCGTCCGCGCGAGACTGCCTTGTCGAGAATTCCTGCGCTGTATGCCTTGCCCTTTTCAGCAGACTCAACAGCGACATCCTTCAGCACAACCTGCATGCCTGCGCGGGCGCAGACGTAGGCGATTCCAGCACCCATCATTCCGGCGCCAAGCACCACAACCTTGGTTGCCCGGAACTTGTCATAGCCGTCGGGACGAGCGCCGCCCTTTGTGATCTTCTGAAGATCAAAGAAGAACGCCTGAATCATGTTCTTGGCGATCTGACCGGTCAACAGATCAACGAAATACTGCGTCTCGATCTTGTTGGCAGTCTCAAAGTCAACCTGTGACCCTTCAACCGCGGCAGACATGATCGCCTTGGGTGCAGGCATCGGCGCACCCTTGAGCTGCTTGCGAAGGTTGGCCGGGAACGCTGGCAGCATCGCTGCAAACTTCGGGCTCGACGGAGTGCCGCCAGGGATCCGATAACCAGGCTTGTCCCAGGGTTGCGCAGATTCCGGGTTGGCTTTGATCCAGGCCTTAGCCGCATCGATCATAGCTTCGGGAGTCTCGACCAATTCGTCGATCAGGCCGACTTCAAGAGCCTTGGCCGGCTTGCGGCGTTGCCCTTGAAGCAGGACCTCCATCAGTGCCTTCTGCAGGCCGAACATACGGACGGTGCGCACCACGCCACCGCCACCTGGCAGCAGTCCCAAAGTCACTTCAGGCAGGCCGATTTCACTACCGCGTGCGTCAAGTGCCACTCGGTAGTGGCACGCCAGCGCCAGCTCAAGTCCGCCACCGAGTGCGGCACCGTTGATGGCGGCGACGACTGGTTTGCCCAGCGTCTCCAACCGGCGCAGGTCCGCCTTCATGGATGCCGACGTCGCTTCAAGCTCAGGGGCATCTGCCTTGGTGACGTGCAGGAAGATGCTCAGGTCTCCGCCCGCAAAGAACATCTTCTTTCCACTGGTCAGGATCACGCCTGACACTGAGTCCTTCTCGGCAACGAGACGGTCGACCGTGGCTGTCAGGCTCGTGGTGAACACCTCGTTCATCGTGTTCGCACCCTGTGTTGGATCGTCCATCGTCAGCGTGACGATGCCGTCGCCATCTTGTTCCCACGTGATCATGTTTGGCACGCTCTGGTTCGCAGTTTCAGTCATTGTCTGGTCTCCTCGTCCCGCGCTCAGACTCGCTCGATGATGGTGGCAACGCCCATGCCGGCGCCGATACATAACGTGACCAATCCGTATCGGCCACCTGTGCGTTCAAGTTCGTCCAGCGTGGTTCCCAGGATCATCGCGCCCGTCGCTCCGAGCGGGTGACCCATTGCGATGGCTCCACCGTTCACGTTGACCTTGTCCATCGGCAGATCCAAGTCTTTGACCCACTTGAGCACGACAGCAGCGAAGGCTTCATTGAGTTCCCACAAGTCGATGTCGTCGACGCTGAGTCCCGCGGTCTTCAGGGCACGCACTGTCGCTGGTGTCGGACCGGTGAGCATGATCGTCGGATCGACGCCACTGACTGCCGTGGCGACAATGCGCCCGCGCGGAGTCATTCCGAGTTGCTGACCCGCTGCCTCACTACCAATCAACACAGCTGCCGAACCATCGACAATTCCCGATGAGTTGCCGGCGGTGTGTACGTGGTTGATCTTCTCGACCCAGTGGTACTTCTGCAGAGCTACCGCGTCAAAGCCGCCCATGTCGCCGATTCCGGCGAATGATGGTGCCAACTGACCGAGCGACTCCATGGTGGTTCCGGGGCGCATATGTTCATCATGATCAAGCAATGTCACGCCGTTGCGATCTAAGACGGGAACGACCGAGTTGCTGAAGTAGCCGCTCTTCCAGGCATTCTCGGCGCGCTCCTGCGACCTCACCGCGTAGGCATCGACGTCTTCGCGCGTGAAGCCTTCAATCGTGGCAATGAGGTCCGCGCTGATCCCTTGCGGAACGAAGTAGGTGTCGTAGGCGGTTTCTGGATCCATCGCCCAGGCAGCACCGTCGCTACCCATGGGAACGCGACTCATCGACTCGATCCCACCTGCGACGATCATGTTGTCCCAGCCAGAGGCGATTTTCTGGCCAGCGATGTTGACGGCTTCAAGTGCTGACGCGCAGAAGCGGTTGATCTGAATTCCACCAACGGTGTCGGGGTATCCAGCCACCATGGCAGCGGTTCGGGCGATGTCGCCACCCTGGTCACCGACCGGGCTCACACAGCCGAGGATCACGTCATCAATGACATTCGGGTCCAAGTTCGGGTTCCGTACCTGCAGCTGCTCGAGCAGGCCAGCTACAAGAGTCACCGGCTTTACACCGTGCAGTGAACCACTGGCTTTGCCGCGTCCTCGCGGCGTCCGAATGGCGTCGTAGATGAATGCCCCATGTGTCACGCTTTCACTCCCTCGCGTCATGCGACCGGACGTCGCGGCCGACGGAGGATCGTGTTCTCAGCGTCGCCAACCAATTGCTGACCGGTGCCCAGATTGTCATTTCCCCGGCAGACCATAGTTCGAAGATGCCGGGAATTCCGCCAGCCTACGCCGGGTGTTGCGGCGCGCTGCGCGTGCATCTGATCACAGCATTCGGGCCTACCCGACAAGGGGAATTTGGAAAAGCTCCTAGACAACTGGTGGGTACTGCTCCTACCCTCGAATATTGGGCTTTTCCAGCCGACATCAGTTGTGAATGGAGGTAGTGCTCATGCTGCTCACAGAAACAGATTCCACAATGTGTCCGGAATGCGGCGCTTACTTCGTTAACCCCCGAGTAGATGTAGTGGTTCAACGCCATATGCGTTGGGTTCACCGGGGTCTAGCCCTACTTCGTTAGGGCCAATTGGTCGGGCTACAACCGACCGCTGTTTCTTGGACCGCTATTCCTTGGTGTGGGTGGCTTCGTGCCCCGGCACTGGAATGTGCAATTCCTCAGCCAAGTTCTCGATGTCATCGATGAGGACTGTCGGGCTTGGTGTGTCGTCCGGCACCGGGCCCTCACCTTCCAGCTTGACGTGAACCGGAACGTGAGTTGCCAGCTCGGCGTTGCTCAGCAGTTCGGCCTCAACATCGCTGGCGTGGATCGTGTGGCGCATAGCCCAGATCGCCCAAGCGGCAAATGTCAGAACCACGGCGCCGACGGTGATCCAAGCGAAGACGGTTGGTAGCTTCGTCAAGTAGAGAATGGCCGCGGCAACAAGCCCGGCAGCCGGGATAGTGATGACCCAGGCCACCAGCATCTTGCCGACAACCTTCCAGTTGGCGCCTCGCCCCGAACCGACACCAGCACCAACAACCGAGCTTGCGGCTGCGTGGGTCGTCGAGATCGGCATTCCCAACGACGTCGCACCGAAGATTGCTGCAGAGGCTCCGATGTTTGCCGCTGCACCCGATGCAGCGTGCAGGGTGGTGATTTTCAGACCCATCGTTTCGATGATCTTCCAACCACCCCACAGTGTTCCAAGCGCAATGGCTCCGTACGCGGAAAGTGCCACCCACTCAGGGACATCGATCGATCCACCCGGTCCAGCCGTCGTGTAACCAGCACCGAGCAGCAGTGCGCCCATGACACCCATGGTCTTCTGTGCGTCATTGGCGCCGTGGCCGAAGGACAAAGCCCCAGCCGCCACGAGTTGAAGGCCCTTGAACACGACGTGGTCATCGCCCATGTGGAAGAGCTTCTGGATCCCGCCTATCAAGAACATGGCGAGAATCGCGATGATGATCGCGACTGCCGGTGAGAGCACGATTCCGATAGCCGCTTTGGAGACACTGTCCCAGGAGATTGCAGCAATTCCACCGGCCGCCAAGCCCGCGCCAACAAGTCCGCCGACGATCGCGTGACTTGAAGAGGACGGCATACCAAAGCGCCACGTGATGAAGTTCCAAGCGATCGCCGCGAATAGCGCCGCAAAGACCACAGCGAGGCCCGCATATTCGGATTTCACTGTCTTCGCGATAGTGCTTGCCACGGCGGTGCCAATGAAAAAGTAGGCCAAGAAGTTGAAGGTTGCCGCAAATGCCGGCGCCCACTTGGCAGGCAGCACCCTGGTTGCGACGACCGTTGAGACGCTGTTGGCGGCGTCGTGAAAACCATTCGTAAAGTCGAAAATCAGCGCGAGGGCGAAGAGCCCAATCACGCTAAGTAGCAGGATGTCCATGACTGGAACCCACAATCTCGACTCGGTCAACCAACGATTCAGTGAACGATTTGCAAACACTGGATTATTAATCATAACTACGCGCGATGCGCCACCTGCAAAGTGAAGAGCAGGTGAACAATGCACCGACCGCTGGTGAATGTGACCTGGCTGGCCCATCCACCTGCGGATTACTCCGAATTGTCCCGTACGCAGACGTCACAACTAGTGACGAAAGTCCTGCATTCCGATTTCCCGAGGACTGTGTTGCGCGAATTCACACGACTGCCACCGATCCGCCAGCGACCGGCTTGACGCACGTGATCACTCTCGTGGTAACGTACAACCAAATGGTTGTAGATGAGTTTACGAGCGACGAGGTGGATCGCGTCTTCCATGCTCTGGCAGACGCGACCCGCCGAGACATCGTTGGCCGGGTTTCACAGCGCGAGCAGTCAATCTCTTCTCTCGCGAATCACTACTCGATGAGTTTTGCTGCAGTGCAGAAACACGTGGCCGTCTTGGAGCGCGCAACCTTGGTTACCAAGGAGCGCCGCGGCAGGCAACAGATCGTTCATCCCAACATCGAAGCTCTCAACAAGGCCGCCCGACTGCTCGATGCCTACGCATTCATCTGGCAAGAGCGCGCCAGCCGAATCGCCGACATCCTGGCCGACGACTGATACCGACAGATTCCGACCGACAACAATTGAAGGGGTAGCCGCCATGCCCGTGCTTGGTTCCGAAATAGATGCAGAAAATCTGACACTGACCTTTGTTGCCGAGTTCTCGGCACCTGTCGAGCGGGTATGGCAAGTCTGGGAAGACCCGCGCCAATTGGAGCGCTGGTGGGGTCCGCCGACATGGCCAGCCACATTCGAACGCTTCGAGTTCGAGGTCGGCGGCCGCGCTGATTACTACATGACTGGTCCGGATGGCACCAAAGCACATGGCTGGTGGCGGATCACCGCGATCGACTCTCCCGTTCGACTATCGCTAGAAGACGGGTTCGCCGATGGCTCCGGCAACCCGATCGATGAAGACGACACCAATTCAACCGTTGCAGTGTTGGAGACCGTCGCCACTGGAACAAGGATGACTGTCATCGCAACCTTCAAAGACCTCGCGCAGCTTGAACGGTTGTCCGCAATGGGCATGCAAGAAGGCATGACTGCGGCAATGAGCCAGATTGACGCAATTCTGGTCACGGCCGCGTAGCGGGCCTGATCCGCCGAGACCTGCTTACTGAGCCACTCCAACGTTGGGTGCAAGGGTGGGCGCGGGCCCAGCATCCGGAACGGCCTGCCCCGGGCATGACGAAAGAACGCGCAACATGGCCTCCTTCTCGGCGGCCGTCACCCACAGCCCGTATTTGTGTTTGACCATGACTTGGCGGGCGACGTACGAACAGCGATACGCCTTGTTGGCGGGCAACCAGGTGGCTGCGTCACCATCACCCTTCTGCCGATTGGCCGATGAATCCACCGCAAGTAGAACGGCTGGGTCATTGGCGTAGGCAACCCGCTTGGCGAACGGCCATGCTGCGGCACCCTTCTGCCACGCATCTGAAAGCGCCACCACATGGTCAATGTCGACCTTTGAAGCGCCTCGGATGAACACGATGCGTTGACCCGTATAGGGATCATTGGCGAGGACTGCCTCCATCACCTTGCATCGTCCTGATTTCTGCACATCGGTCAGTTGTGCCGCGAGGATGTCATTGCGTGTGTCGCAACCATTCCGATCCGCGTCGAACCACGGTTGACCAAACTGCGAACGGGCATAACCGGTCTTGGGCGCGCGGCCTTTCACGGGTAGCTGCGCAGCCATATCGGCTGCCTTGCCGCTGGGCGGAGGTGTTACCTCATCATCCGGCGGGCTAGGTTCCGTCGCTGTCGCTGAAGCTGCAGGAACGCCGGTGACCGTTGCCGCGCCGCTCGGGGCCCCTGCAGGAGTTGAGCAACCCGCGAGGCCCAAGGCACAGACGACAAGAACAGAGCCCGCGACCCGTTTGAGCATCATGATTCCCGCCATCGTCTGCATACGTTTAACAGGAGCGTACGTGCAGACTCCGACATCTGGCGGAGACATGTGAGCGCAACGTCACGTGCAATGCGCCACGCAACCCAGGGTTAATGAGTAGGGTCACCGATGGCCTACCCGACCAACGTCACCACCGCCGCAAGCGGCCGACACGCGTGAGGAGTGAACGATGGTCTACCCGTTCCCCAGCGAAGAACCAACGCTCTCGTACTACAACCTTGGTTGCGCCATGGTGTGGCCCAACCTCATGCTCTGGACCAAGCGCGACTGGCGCGGTCAGCAGTTTCTGGGTAACCCCGGTGAAGGAGTCGTCGTCGCCGCGAACCACCTGTCGTGGTTTGACCCCTTACTACTGCTGCACTACTCGAACGACGCCAACCGCCCCGCCCGGTTCCTGGCCAAGGACTCACTGTTCAACCTGCCCATGCTCGGCACGGTCATGAGCGGCGCGGGAGCAATCCCGGTCCACCGAGATTCCGCAAATGCTGCGATTGCTGTCGAGTCCGCGGTCAAGGCAGTGCAGTCTGGCGAAGCAGTGTGGGTGTACCCCGAGGGAACAATCACGCGCGACCCCGATCTGTGGCCAATGAGCGGCAAGACCGGTGCTGCTCGGATCGCGCTGGAAAGTGGTGCACCCGTGATCCCCGTCGCGCATTGGGGAGTCCAGAAACTCATGGGTCCATACAAGGTTGAGCTGAATCTGATTCCGCGCAAGACGATTCATGTTGAGGCGGGTCCGCCAGTCGATCTCGACGATCTGCGAGAACTGCCCATCACCGAGGACGTCCTGCAGGTCGCGACGAACCGCATCCTTGACACGATCACCAACATGGAGGCCGAGCTTCGCGGCGAAGATCCTCCCAAGGGCCGCTGGAGCATGAAGGACAAGAAGCGTGTTCCGATCAGGAGAGCGCTCTAGCCCTGCTGTTTGACCGGATACACGAGGACGAGAGGTTCGCCGTGCCAGGCACTGACGTACCGGAGTTAATCCCAGCGCTTGAATGGCGCGAAATTCGTGACCACCTTGCCGAACAGTTGATGTTCGATGAGCAATGGATTGAGGAGGCACCCGACCGTCTGACGTGGCAGCCGTGGGCGTTCCCAACCACCATTTCTATTAGCGACCGGATCGGCTTCCAGGATGGTTCAGGGCAAGAGGCGCTGCGAATCACGATCGCGACTCCGCTTATGGCAATGCGCGACGAACTCGATGGCTCGACCCTCTGCGAGGCGCTGAATGAAACTGCCGCGTTCGGCAGCTTTGTCTGGACTGACGGAGCAATTCACGCACGGGCTGCATTCCTGCTGAACCCGCTATCGCGAAGCCTGCTGCCAGCTCTCCACACGGCGGTGCTCATCCAGTCGACGAACGTCCACCAGGCCGCACCCGCAATCGCGAAGTTTCATGCCGATGAGGGCCTACCCGAGCCACGCTTCTTCGTCGGCCATCCCACTCTGGGAATGCGCGAGGAACCTGACGAACTACTGAGCATCTACGCCGGGCCAGATTGTTCACTTCCGATGCAGGCCGAGATGATGGCGTTGTGGCGCGAGGCCGCTCCGCTCTTCGTCGAGAAGATCGCAGCATTCGGGCTCGCTGCGGTCAACGTGGATGAAACACAGTGCAGCGTGACGAGCGATTCGCTCCTCGTGACCTTGACCCCGCTCGACGATCCCGAGGGTTCAGGGCAATACGGCATGGGCGTGCACATCAGCACAACCGTGAACTTCTCGACCAACGGCGAACCCGATCCAACTGACGTCAACGCACTCAACGCACAACTCGGGGTCGAGAGCCAACTCGACAACCTGGGCCATGTCTCGGCGTTTGTGTTTGAGGAGGGTTGGGTTCCCCAGCTCACGACCTTCATTCCCACCGCCTGCTGGGCTGGCTACGCATCGGATGCCGACTCACTGGCCGCAGCGATGGTCAACATCGTGCTCCATGCGTCACTGCCCGCCGATCAGTTGTCTTAGTCAGCGACCGCGGCAAGGCCTGCGAGCGTTCCCACTGCCGGGCATTTGTGTGACAAATACCGGCGTTGCCGGTCCCCGCTGGTGAGGTCAGATCGTCGCGCGGCGAGAATCAGACCATGCTCGCTTACGAAGACGAATCAGCACGGCACCTGTTCGCTGTCTATGTGCGCCCGGAAGGCGAGCGCGGAACCATCAACTTCTACGCCGACGAAGCCGCGGCCGCTGCGGAGGTCGGCCCAGGCATGCCTGCCGGTTTCATCACTCATGGCGAGGTGTACGTCGAGTACATCGGCGACGCATTGCTGTTCGCACCCGCTGATTGGCCCCTCACGGGCATCGATCAGGACCTACTCGTTCAACTCCAGGCAGACGGCGGCGAAATCTTCATCGCGCTGACCCCCGCGGAATCTAGCGCTCTCATGGCGCTGACCGTTGATGGCGCCGATTCAGACCTGGCAGGCGTGGTAGTCGACGAACCCGTCGAGTTTGAGGACGAGTCAGAATCCGACGACGAGGAACTCGTCGATGCCCCCACCGGTGTGACCGGCGACCAACCGTGCGTCGCTTGGTTTGAAGACGGAACGATGGCCGTATTCGCCTCCGGTCCAGATGCGGGCGGTCGCGGACTATCGGCATCCGTTCCGCGCACCGAGTTCGGTGACGAACCAGGAACCGACCGGGCAGTTGTCGCGATGCTGGATGAGGGCTGGGTTCCGTTGGTTGATGACCCCTACACCTGGCGTGAACTAGGCGGTGCGTGGGTGATCAATGTTCAGCAGCGAGTCGCAGACAAGAACGAACTGTTCTTCGGCAGGTACACCACAGACGACCGCACACTCGTGGTCACGCGCTCGGCAGCGGACACCGACGACGAGGAAGAGCACCTGCAGGTGGTCACGAACGACGTCGACCTGGACTTCATTGACCTCGGCCGCGCTTTGGTCAACGCAGGGTGGCGCATCGATGCCGAGTCAACCGTTGCAGCTGAATTTTCGGCGGCGCCGGAACTCCGCGAGAGCCCCGGCTGGTACCCAGCTGAGCCTGACGAAGATGACGAAACCCCGGCACCGCCGCCTGCTGACGGCATCGACGAGTGGGTCTGCGTCGTCGTTCGAGCTGGGTAGGCCTCGCCTGAACGGCTCGAACGTG
>JAOAUD010000113.1 GCA_030157755.1 Candidatus Nanopelagicales bacterium | reverse complement strand
ATGAAATGTTGGCTCAGTGACCGAGCGCCAATCTGCCAGTCGCCGGTAAACGGCTTGCCGTGAGTTCCATCGGCCTGTGACAAGTAATCGACCATGTTTTCGTAGACGGGAAGGTACGTCTCGCCCGTAGCTTCGGCGACGGCGCGAATCGCTGCGTTGAGGGCGCGGATGACGTCGTTTGCAGGTGCGTCGATCTCTTGCCCCAGTGGAGGCAGCGAGCAAAGCCCGATTCGCGCTCCCGTGCGCTCCGACAATTCAGTGACGGCGGCGAGAAGGTTGCGCTGGAAGTTAGCGACCGATGGCGGCTCGGTGTTCCCCGTCTCCTTCTGCTTCTTCTTGGCAGCGGCACTCGTTGGGTTCAAGATTGCCTGTGCGTCGCTGGTCCCGATGAGGATCACGATGGCCTTGGGTTGACAGGCAATCACTGGGTCGAGGCGCTGCAGGATGTCATCGGCCGTGTCGCCGTTGACGCCACCGTTGACGAACTCAAGCTGCGGGAGCCGCGAGCGAAGAATCTCGACGAAGTCCACACTGGCGCGACCGCGCACGATGCTGGCACCGAGGCACACCACAACGTCACCTGGTTCAGCGTCCTTGCGGTCGAGGAAGCCATCGATGTCGCCGGTTGCCCGACCCTGCACCATCTTCGCGACATATGCCGCTGCTCCGGCGCTGGCAAGGCCCAATCCCGCGGCAATCCCGGCGCCGCCGACCAACATCTTTTTCACAATGCTCCCGAAGTTGTCGTGGGCGATCGGTGAACTGCGACCGCCGACTTCCTATCTACGACCGTACTGCTTGGCGGCACAATTCGCACGAAAGGGATTCCTGTGGGGTACATGACCGGATTGCTGTGATGCGCGTGGCACGAACGAGACGCGAGTGGTTGACTTGACCTAGGACGATGAGCACCCGCGCAGATGGGATGGTTGAACGATGGATCCGCTGAAGAAGGCCAAGGAAGTTGCCGAGCATGTTGAGGGTGAAGTCCTCGAGGAGGTCGGCAAGCTCACGGGCAAGCACGACATTACGTTCAAGGGCCAGGCACTTGAGCACGGCGAGCATGTTGACCGCGCGCAGTACCACGGGGAAGGCGACGACAGCTAGCCGCTGGCGAGTTCGGTGAGCTCGTTGCCCTGGAGTCGGTAGCCCACCCACTCCTCGAGCGGCTGCGCGCCCAAATTCCGGTAGAAGTCGAGCGACGGTTTGTTCCAATCCAGGACGGACCACTGCAGACGTGGGTACCCGCGCTCGAAGCAGATCTTGGCGAGGCTGGCCAACAATGCCCGACCGTATCCGGAGCCCCGCAGTTCCGGCCTGACGTAGATGTCCTCAACGTAGATGCCGTGGTGGCCCTCCCACGTCGAGAAGTTCAAGTGCCAGATAGCGGCGCCAGCGAGGCGTTTGGGATCGTCTGGATCGACGACGACGTGCGCCCACACATGCGCCTGCTCATCGGTGGGGAACAGCGCATGTCGCAGCATGTCGGCTGTTGAGACCACTGCCTCTGGCGCCCGTTCGTATTCGGCGAGGTCCACCACGAAGCCGAAGAGTTGAGGAACATCCTCGGGCCGGGCGTTACGCACGATCGGTTTATCCACGCTCATGAGGATACGGATCTACGTTACGTACGTTGGCATCCGCTTCTCAGGGTCGAGGTTCGACCTGATTGCGTCACCGATTTGTTCAAGCTCGCCAATTTGTTTCGGGGATAGTCGATCGAAGATGAGTTCGCGCACTCGTGCCACGTGCCCCGGTGCGGCCTCTTTGACGAGGGCATAACCCTCGTCGGTCAACGTGGCGATGTTGGCACGTCGATCATCGGCGCACTGGCGCCGGATGATGCTGCCGCGTTCTTCAAGCCTGCGCGCAACGTGCGATAGCCGCGAAAGCGACGAGTCATTGAGCGTGGCCAATTGGCTCATGCGCAAGGTCCTATCGGGAGCTTCCGACAACATCGCGAGCACGCCGTATTCAAAATTCGACAGGTGCGAGTCGCGCTGCAGCTGGGTGTCGAGTGCGCCTGGTAGCAGTACCACCACGGCCATCAATGCCCGCCAAGCCCTTTGTTCGTCTTCCGATAACCACTTCTGTTCTTCGCTCATTACCCCACCCGAGTAACTTGACGCTTCAAGTAATTCCGTCTAACCTAACTGATAGTTGACCACAAGGGAGAGTGCCATGTCGGGTGAGGTTCAGGAGCTCGGTCACCTGGTTCTGTATGTCAGGGACCTCAAGCGATCAGTTGATTTCTATCAAAAGGTGCTCGGTTGGCAATTGATCTCGCCGAGCGTGCCAGGGATGCCCGCTGCGGCGTTCTCCGGTGGCCGGACACATCACGAACTGCTCCTCATTGAGGTCGGTCCCACTGCCACTCCGATTCCGGCCGGCCGACGCATTGGCCTGTATCACTTCGGGCTCAAGGTCGGCGATAGCGACGATGAACTGCGTGCCGCACTTGCGCGGTTGGTGGAAGCGGACGTGCCCCTCATCGGTGCCACGGATCACAACGTGACTCACAGCCTGTACATCAGCGATCCGGACGGGAACGAAATCGAGCTCTACATCGATGTTCCAGGGGTTGATTGGCGCAACGATCCGATGGCATTGCTGGCTCCGGCTCGGCCACTGTCGCTTTAAGTCACCCCACGCGGCAGACTGTTGGTGTGCCGTTAACAATTGGTCTTGATCAGTTCAAGAGAGTCCTCAGCAGGCTTCCGGAGAACCCTCGGATTGTGGTGTCCGGCAATGCCGCTACGCCCACGTCGGCGATTGACGCCATCGATGAAACTCTCGAATACGTCACCATCCACATGCTCAACGCGATCCACCCGCTGCCGAGACGCGACGGCGTCACGTTGGAAACCACGTTCGTTGGGCCGGGGATGCGCAACGCACCCAACCTCTGTTACGTCCCGAGCAGGCTGTCACTGGTGCCGGTCCTCATGCACCACTCGTTGCGCCCCGACGCGGTAATCGTTCACGCGTCCACTCCTCGAAAAGATGCCGTGAGCCTCGGTGTCGAGGTGAACATCCTGCCGGCAGCCATCGAATCCACCCGGTCTCGCGGTGGAGTGGTCATCGCGATGATCAATCCGAGAATGCCTTTCACTTTGGGTCATTCGCTGATGGATCTAAATGACATTGACTATCTGGTCGAAGTCGATGATCCAATCGCCGTTGTACCGGTTGGTGACGCGGACCCACTGTCGCGGGCGATTGGGGACCAGATCAGCGAGTACATCCACTCCGGTTCAACCCTTCAGCTCGGCATCGGCGGGGTGCCCGACGCTGTGCTTGGAGCGATTACCGATGCGCGCGACCTTCGGATCTGGTCGGAGACCATCAGCGACGGAGTCCTGGCGCTTGAACGAGCGGGGGCATTAGACCCAGACGTTCCGGTTCGCCAGAGTTTCATGATGGGTTCCGACGAGCTGTATGCCTGGGCAGACAACAACCCTCGAGTCTCGATGCTGCGAACCGAACACTGCAACAGTCCCGCACTTATTGCCCGCAATCACGCCATGACCAGCGTGAACGGCGCGCTTGAGGTCGATCTGCACGGGCAATCCAACGCCAGCCGTGTAAAGGGGCACATCTACTCCGGGTTCGGCGGCTCAACGGACTTCATTGTGGGTGCGCTGCACTCGTCGGGCGGTCGTTCGTTTATGGCATTGCCGTCGTGGCATCCCAAGGCGAATGCATCAACGATCGTGCCCGAACTCGATGGTCCGGCGAC
>JAOAUD010000112.1 GCA_030157755.1 Candidatus Nanopelagicales bacterium | reverse complement strand
AGCTCGCGCCCTTGTCGTAGAAGGAATCAGGCGTGCGGTTCACAATCGCCATAATCAGGAATGTTTCCGAATCGAAGCTGCGCCCGCCTAGGATGAGGTCCACGGACACAGACTTTCATGTTGGTCCGGCTGACGTTCGCTCACGCTGAAGGGAGGGCCATGACCATCTTCTTCGTGTTGCTGGCGCTGGGTGCCGTCGCCGTCATTGCATTGCTTGCGGCGGGAAAGATCGGACAGCTCAACGATCCGGTGGTGGATCGTTATCGCCAAGATCCGCCAAATGCGCCGTTGGCGGCGGACGACATTGCGGATTTGCGGTTTGCCACAGCCATCCGGGGATACCGAATGGACGATGTTGACGAGGTGCTCACTCGGCTGACTGAGACCCTACGGCTGCGGGAAGCCCAGCTTGCCGCACTCGCACCGCAGGGTGTGGAATCAGGAGAACCAGCTGCTTCAGTGCAGCCGGTGCGTGAGTCCGCATCGACGACTTCATTGGCAGGTGAGTGATGACTCGGGTTGTCTATTCGGTGGACATTGCCGCTCCGGCGCAGGAGGTCTTCAACGCGGTGGTTGATTGGCGTGGACAGGACAGGTGGGTCCCGCTGACTACTGTGCGGGCAGGTCGCCAAGCGGGAATTGCTGTTGGTGGCGAGATTGCGGCGTACACAGGTGTTGGCCCCATCGGGTTCTTGGACACGATGACGATCACCCGCTGGGACGTTCCGCATCGCGTGGACGTGTTGCACACGGGGAACGTTGTAAAGGGCATCGGGATCATGACGGTTCGTCCCCTCGACGCCGAGAACTCTCGGTTCTACTGGGCAGAGGATCTCGAGGTTCCGCTGGGGGTCGTGGGTCAAATTGGCTGGCAGTTGGTCAAGCCGGCATTTGCGTTTGGGATCAAAGCAGCGCTGAAGCGATTCGCAAACCTGGTGGAAAAGGGTGAACTCGGACACCGCTTGGACGCCGACGAACCAACATACGTCGGCTAATTAGGGGCAGGCGGGGACAACTTCGAGGTTATGCGGAATAATCATGACTCTGGACACGCGCCTGGTTGTTGTTCAACGGTCGTCTCGATCGCTGAAGGACCTTGCGGAAATCGTGCCCACCTGATGCTAGTCGGCGAAAGGGGACGGGCTATGGCGGCAATGAAGCCGCGTACGGGTGATGGCCCACTCGAGGTTACAAAGGAAGGGCGCGGCATTGTGATGCGCGTTCCCCTCGAAGGTGGCGGACGCCTGGTTGTCGAAATGACGCCGGACGAAGCCAAGGACCTGGGCGAACAACTGAGCGAAGTAGCTGGCTAGCCGACATCGTGGCGACGTCACTAGAGGATTTGCACCTGCGCCTGCAACTTGTCCCGTTGGACACTCTGCAGGCGCTTAGTGTTTCCGCTGAGGTCGAGGATGAGCAGTCCGCGCTGGTGGCACCGATGTCGGTAGCTGCCGCTCCTGCTCACATTGTTGTGACCTCATGCTCACCAAATAGCGACGGTGGGGTGACCGCCGGCGACGTAGGTATTCGGTTGGCAGCCGAGCAGCGGATTGACCTGCCGCGCCGCCTGCGCCGCGCCGAAGCCACTGGAAAGGTCGGCGAGATCGTCGAAGTTGAACTAGAAGATGACACCACTGAGACCCTGCTGACCCTTGGCGTGGGTGATGACAGCCCGGCCGATGCCCGCAAAGCAGGCGCCGCATTGGCCAAAAGAATCAAGAGTGCCGAAGTAGTCCTGTGTGACGTCACGGCCTCGATGTCGCACGCGTCATTGCAGGCATTCTGTGAGGGGTTGCTGCTCGCGTCGTACCGATTCACGCGCAAGAGCAAACCAGAGGAGCTCAAGACAACACTGGTTCAGCTTGCTGTGCCAGGTCTTGTGTCGTCGCAGAAGGTTCTTGACCAGGCTGTGGCAACTGCCCAGGCCGTGGCATTCGCCCGGGATTTGGGCAACCGGCCGAGCAACGAGAAGAACCCGGTTTGGCTTGCTGAACAAGCAGTGGGAATGGCGAAGTCAGCAGGACTTCGGGTTCGCGTCCTCGACGAACTTGCATTGGAGCGAGGTGGCTTCGGCGGGCTTCTCGCGGTTGGCGGCGGTTCAGCAAATCCCCCTCGGCTCATTGTCACTGAATACCGCGGCGAACCCACGGCTCCTCGGATTGTGCTGGTGGGCAAAGGGATTACATTCGATTCCGGTGGCTTGTCGCTCAAGCCCGCCGACGGTATGCCCTTGATGAAGACCGACATGAGCGGCGCGGCAGCGGTGCTAGCGGTGATGTCGTCTTTGCGTGCGCTCGGGGTCACGGCGAACGTGGTCGGCCTGCTCGCCTGCGCCGAGAACATGCCTTCGGGTGAGGCATACCGACCCGGTGATGTGGTTCGCCATTTCGGTGGGCGTACCAGCGAGGTCCTGAACACAGATGCCGAAGGCCGCATGGTCCTCGCAGATGCTCTCGCGTATGCGAACGCGCGCCTGCGGCCGGATGTGATCGTGGACATCGCAACCCTGACCGGCGCAGCAACGCTGGGATTGAGCCGTCAGTTCGGTGCGCTCTTCACATCCGACGACGGCCTCGCCAAACACTTGCTTGTGGCCGGCGACGAAAGTAACGATCGGTTGTGGCGCCTGCCGTTGGCGGACGAGTACCGCTCATCGCTGGATTCACCAATTGCCGACATCGCTCATGTCAGCCGAGGGAATGTGGGTGGCGGCGCGATCACAGCTGCACTCTTCTTGAAAGAGTTCACGGGCAACCGACGATGGGCCCACCTGGACATCGCCGGTCCGGCGCGTGCCGACAAACCGCGCGATGAGTTGTCGCGGGGTGCGACTGGCTTTGGTGTTCGGCTGCTCCTGAACTGGCTGCGGTCTTCCCCAGATCTTTGGTAGAACGCGTCACTAACGAGTCTGGCGGCGAAACCACCCGGGTCGTGAGTGCGTCTCACCTTGTTGAGGGCGCTGTATCGGGGCACAGTCAGTCCCGCGGAGTGTAGAAGCTTGGGAGTATTTATGCGTAGCGGTCGTCGTGGTACCGCAACCATTCTTGGTATTGGAATGGCTTGTGCGGCAACCATGCTGGTGTCGGGGTGCGCGACGCAGGCATCCGATGCCTCAGCCCCGCCACCTGAGCCGACGTCGAGTTCGTCGGCAAGTGCGACTGCCTCGTCGACGACCAAGAAGTACTCAGTGCCGTTTCGCTGGAGTCCGAAGACTGATCGAAAGGTCATCTACCTAACATTTGACGATGGTCCGTCCCAGTACACACCTGAGGTCCTGAAGATCCTGACCGAGAACGGCGCCACGGCGACCTTCTTTCAGATCGGGAGAAATGTTCCGCGCGACCCAGCGATCGAGAAGCAGATCATCGAGCAAGGCAGTGCGATTGGCAACCACACGTGGGATCACGCCGCGCTCGGCAAGTTGACTGCCGAACAGCAGTCAACCCAACTCACCAAAACGCGTGATCAGATCGGTGTTTACCAGGGCCCCTGCATGCGTGCGCCATACGGATCGATGAACAACAAGACTCGACCCACCGCAGCGTCACTGGGCATGACTCCCGTGTTGTGGAGTCTCGATACGTTCGATTGGCAGGGGAAACCGACGGCCGCTATTCAGGCATCACTGGCGAAGGCTTCCAGTGGCGACGTCATTCTGATGCACGATGGTGGCGGGAATCGCGCACCCACGGTTGCGGCGCTTCGGGCGGCGCTACCTGCCCTCAAGCAACAGGGATATGTGTTCGAGCCAGTGCCAGTTTGTGTGA
>JAOAUD010000111.1 GCA_030157755.1 Candidatus Nanopelagicales bacterium | reverse complement strand
CGCCGGCGTGCTCTTGACTCTCATGGTCTCGCTTGGCGGGGTCGCCGTCGTCATCGCGTCGGCCACGATTGAGGCCGTGGGCGGCGGCGCAGGCGTAACCCAGTCTGCAATCAGCATCACGTTGTTTTCGTGGGCCGCCCTCGTTGGAATCCTCGGAGTGATCTTCGGTCTCACCCAATGGAAGCACGCACGCGTTCCCGATGAAGTTGTCGGTAGCGCGGCTGTCTAGCGGTTCCGAACGCTAGTGCGGGAGGCGAAAGCGCCCGCGAGGCAGTGGTTCGACGAGGCCATCGGAAACCAACGAATCAAGGCAGCGGTCGCGCTGGAAGTCGTCGGACCAACAGGCGCGCAATGCCGCCGCGGTAACTGGGTGGTCGCTTGCCCGAAGTACTGCCATGAGTTTGCCGCGAACCTGTCGATCAGTTCCCTCGAACTTCTGGGCACGTTTTGCCCTCGACACCTGGGCCGGACGACCAGCGGCAAACCACGCGCACTCGCCCCTGATGGGACACAAATTGCAGGATGGCGATGATGCCTGGCAGACCAGCGCCCCTAGTTCCATGATCGCGACGGACCACACTGCGGCGCTCGGCCCGTCCGAGGGAAGTAGCTCCTGCGCGACCGCGCGTTCGAGCTTCGTGGCGCTTGAGGTCGCGGGATGCTCGAGCCCGAAGATGACCCGCGCCAGTACCCGTCTCACATTGGTATCGAGGACGACAACTCGTTCGTCGAACGCGAAGGCCGCCACGGCCGCCGCTGTGTAATCACCGACACCGGGAAGCGTGATCAGTTCGTCGTATTTGCGCGGAACCTGACCGCCGAAGTTGTCGCGAATGACCGCGGCAGCATCACGTAGCCGAAGCGCTCGGCGTGGGTAGCCGAGGCGATCCCACGCCCGAATCACTTCTGCCGGGGTCGCCGCGGCGAGGTGGTCTGGAGTTGGCCACCGATCCATCCAAGCCAGCCATGCGGGAGCAACGCGCGTCACCGGTGTCTGCTGAGACATGACCTCGCTGACGAATACCCCCCAGGGCGTTGCCACCGGTGTGCGCCACGGCAGGTCTCGGGCCTGCACCGCGAACCAACCGGTCACCGGGCCGACAATCGTCGAGCCTGCGCTGGCAGTCACGCCGTCAGGGTCGAAAGCTGGGGGCACCGGACAAGTGTGCCGCGACTGTTCACAAATCGTGGCGGAGGGTGCGCCAACGACTGCGCAGCGTCAGTGAACTGCGAAGAAACTCACGACACACCCCGAATCCGCGGCACTGCTGCAATTGTTGGCGGGAAGGCTTGTTAGCGTTTCCGCCGTGAGCAGCGTCATTAATCCCGTCGGTCCAGAAGAGCCAGGTGTCTATTGGCGCCGTCGGCTCCTTGTCGGTCTCGGCGTCCTCGTCGTACTCATCATCTTCTTCATGCTGCTGAGGTCGTGTTCCTCCGATCCGACGCCGACTGCCGCGCCGTCACCTAGCCCGACTCCGACTGCGACGGCCAGCTCGTCTGCTTCGGCCAGCCCGTCGACCTCTGCAAGTGGCACTGCCTGCACTGACTCGGACATCGAAGTGACCGTGAAGCCAGACAAGGGAACCTCGTTCCCGTCAGGCACTCCTATCACTTTCACGATGGCGATCAAGAACATCTCTGATAAGGCCTGCACCCGCAACGTCGGTACAAAGCCGAACACCGTGCTTGTCCAAAGTGGCGGCAACGACATCTGGTCGAGCGACGATTGTGCGCCTGCTGGCACCGATCAGGTGCAGTCGATTCAGCCCGGCGACGTGTACCAGCTGAATGCGAACTGGAACCAGCAACAGAGCAAGCCGGGTTGCCCGACGGGTCAGCCGAACGCTTCCCCTGGTAGCTACGAAGTCATCGGAAAGAACGACCAGGTCAAGAGCAACCCCGCCACGTTCACAATTTCCTAACGACGCGGGCGCCCGTTCCGGCGACGAACGTCGACTGACTTAGCGGAAGTTCGACTCCACCATTCGCGACAGGCTGTCCCGAATGCTGCGAGCGCGCGTGTCCCCGATGCCATCGACCGCCTGCAACTGATCGCTGGTCGCCGCCAACAAACGCTGAGCGTCCCCGAAGTGGTCCACCAGTCGTTCGATCGCGAAGTCAGGAAGTCGGGGAACCCGCGTCAGCAGTCGGTATCCGCGTGGAGTGACCGCCGTGTCGAGTCCCTCTGATCCGCCGCCGAGGCCGAAGGCATTCGCGATCAGCTCAAAGTCGAGCAGGTCAGGTGGCGACAAGCTGTCGAGCGCATTGAGGACCGAGTCGACATTGACGTCGTCGGCTGCGACCGGAACGTGGTCGCGGACGATCAAAGTGCGACCTTCCTCCACGCCAGACACGAGCTCTTCGTGTTGCAGCGACAAGAGCCGACCGTCGGTTCCGAGCTCAACCACATAGTCCGAAATCTCCGCGGCGATTCGGCGCACCATTTCAAGACGCTGCGCAACGGCGGCGACATCTCGGACCGTCACCATGTCTTCGATCTCGAGCGCAGACAGGACGGAGGAGACTTCGTCGAGCCTGAACTTGTACCGCTCCAAGGTTGCCAGCGCTTGGTTTGCCCGGCTCAGGATGGCGGAGGAGTCCTCCAGCACATGCCGGTGCCCGCGCACATACAAGGCGATCGTCCGCATGGACTTGCTCACTGACAGCACGGGGAATCCGGCTTGCTGAGCGACTCGGTCTGCCGTGCGATGCCGAGTGCCCGTTTCTTCGGTCGGAAGTGATCCGTCAGGAAGTAGCTGAACCCCGGCGCGGAGGATCTTGTCGGCGTTCGCACTCAGGATGATTGCGCCGTCCATTTTGGCTAGCTCACGAAGACGGGTTGCCGTGAAATCGACATCGATCGTGAAGCCGCCGCCACTCATGTTCTCGATGACGTCGCTATTGCCGAGCACAATGAGTGCGCCGGTTGCGCCCATGAGGATCCGCGTGAGTCCGTCGTGCAATGCGGTACCAGGGGCAACCGCTGCGAGGGTCTCGAGAAAGAGCTCGGTGTCCTCAGGTGTCGTGAGGTGTTGGGTTGCCACCGGAAAAGTGTCTCACCGCAGGGTCTTGTGCCGACCGCGTGAGGGTTACCTGCTGCCCGGCCTGCCAGGCACCTTGAAGGCTGCGTCGATTGCCGCACGGATATCGGCAGCCTCGTACACCTTGATTCCCGCCGGGATCGTCCCGGGTTCGTGCGCGACGATCGCGTGAGTGAAACCAAGCCGAGCGGCCTCGGCAAGGCGCCGAGGTGTCCCGGTGACGCGTCGCACCTCACCAGCGAGGCCGACTTCGCCGATGATCACGGTGCCGGCCGGGACGGGCTTGTCCGCGAGGGCACTCGCCACTGCGATGGCAACCGCAAGGTCAGCGGCCGGTTCTGACAGCTTCACGCCTCCAACCGTTGCCGTGTACGTGTCGTGGGTCTTGAGTCCGATTCCCGCGCGACGTTCGAGGACGGCGAGCACCATGGCGACCCGGGAGGCATCAAGTCCGCTGGTCGCGCGTCGCGCCTGGCCGGGGCTCGTTGGGTCAACCAAAGCCTGGACTTCAGTGACGAGAGGACGGGTGCCCTCCATGGCAACGGTGATGGCCGTCCCGGACACAGGGTCGTGACGGCGGGTAACAAAGAGCTCACTTGGGTCTGACAGCTCGCGAATTCCCTCGTCGCCCAGATCAAAACATCCAACTTCATCTGCGGGGCCGAATCGGTTCTTCTGGGCGCGAACCAACCGAAGCCGGGCGTGGCGGTCACCTTCGACGTTGAGGACAACATCAACCAGGTGTTCCAAGGTCCGCGGCCCTGCCACCGATCCGTCTTTGGTGACATGCCCGACCAAGATCGTCGTGATGCCGCGTTGTTTGGCGGCGCGGATGAGTACCCCTGCAACCTCACGTACTTGCGCAACGCCGCCCGGCGCACCGTCGACTTCGGCGGCCGCGACGGTCTGGATCGAGTCAACGATGATCAGGCGTGGGTTGACCTGTTCGATGTGGGTGAGTACCGCTGCGAGGTCGGTTTCGGCAGCCAGCATCAAGTCGTCGTGAAGTGCGCCGACGCGTTGCGCGCGCATTCGCACCTGTGACGCAGACTCCTCACCGGTTACGTACAACACGGGACCTTGTTCGGCAGTGCGGGCAGCAACCTCGAGCAGGAGCGTCGATTTCCCGACGCCGGGCTCACCTGCCAGCAGAATCACGGCACCTGCAACCAATCCGCCGCCGAGGACGCGGTCCAATTCACCGAGTCCGCTGGGCGTAGACACGGCCTCACGCAGATCGATCGACGTGATGGGAATCGCGGGCGCGGTCACGGCACCGGGCCGCATTGACGCCGCACTGGGCGCACCCACCTCAGAAACGCTGCCCCAGGATTGGCATTCTCCGCACCGCCCGACCCACCTCAAACTCGTCCATCCGCATTCGGTGCAGCGAAACGATGCGCGGTCTTTGGTGCCGTTTTTTGCCATACCGGCGACCTTACGTCGAGTGCCTGACAACTGCCTTCAAGCACTCACAGCGTCTCGCGACGAATCTCGCGTCGGGCGCAAAACGCAGGATTCGGTGGAAACTGCCAAATGGGTGGCCGATTCCACCGAATGTTGTCCAAAACGCAGGCGTACCCTCGGGCACGTGGGAGATGAGACACAACCTCCAAGTCATGAGTCCAGCTCCGACGTCGAACTTGCTGCGGGCCTTGCGACGGGGTCAGCACCGGCCTTCGCCGATCTCTACGACCGCTATTGCGACCGGATCTACTCGTACTGTCACAGCCTCTGCCGCAACCCCGATCTCGCTGCCGCTGCCATGGCGGACACTTTTCTACTTGCCTTCGGGCGAATCGCACAGTTGCGGGACCCCAGCAAACTGCACCTCTGGCAATACGCAATCGCGCGAAACGAGAGCCTGCGCCAGATGCGCGCGAACAAGGGCGCGGTGGATCTTGAGCGCATCGCGGTGGCGGCGCAGGTGGATGCCGATGCAGACGCGCCGCTGAGCGCTGCGGATGCTCGAGTGCTGGTTGACGAGGCATTCGCGGGCCTGAACTCGTCAGACCGAGACGTCCTCGATCTTGCCCTGAGGCAGCGACTGGACAACAACAGCATTGCTGCGGTGCTGAGGGTCTCCGACAACACCGCCGCTGCGAAGTTGTCGCATGCCAAGTCGCAGTTGGAGGCGGCAGTAGGTGCGTTGTTGCTCTTTCGGACGTTACCGCGAGGCTGCGAACAACTTGATGCGCAGATTGGTCCGGACCAACAGTTCACCGCGCTGTCGCGCAAGCGGATTTCGCGCCATGCCCTGACCTGCACAGCGTGTTCGAAATCGCGGGCCAAGTCGGTGGCAGCCATCGAGCTGGTTGGGTTGCCAGTGATCGTTGCGCCGAGCTGGATTCGCGAGACCCTGTTGAACTCAGCGACCCCGGCAGTCGGCGGCCCGGCTATCGAAGTGGGCCGAACACTTCCGAATGAGTCGACCCCGCAGCGGTTCACAGCCACCAGCAGCGGTACTGAGCCGCTCTACATCGCCGAGAACGATGCAGGCATCCCGCCGCTGTCAGTAACAGAGCGGGCGGCCAAGTTGGATCGCAAGGACCCACCCTTCGGCAAGGACGGGTGGCCGATCACCGGTAAGACGGGCAAGCGAAGGTGGCCGCTGGTGGTGGCCCTGTCTGCAGTTGTGGTGTTGATGGCAGCGGCGGCTGGAGTTGCGATTACTGGCGGCAGTGACAATCCGGCGCCGCGACCGACTCAAAGCCAGCCCACAGCGTCAGCCAGCGTTTCCCAGCCATCGTCGGCCCCTTAGCCAGCGCGGTTCCCCGCCGAGCTATCTCGGGTCGGCCGGGTGAACCGCAAGCCCGGCGCGAGTTGCATGCCGATTCGCGCCCAGGGCCGAGACTGCCGCCAGGTGTTCCTCACAGTGACCGACCAGCACGCCATAGGCGCTCGCACCCATTAACTCGGTCAGAGTGTCGCGCTCGCTGACGTAGACGGGGTCGGGTCCAACGTGTGCAGCTGGATTCCCTGAGCAATACCAATTCAAGTCGTGCCCCCCGGGTCCCCACCCGCGGCGGTCAAATTCGCTAATGACGACGACGGACAGTTCCTTCCCGTCCGGGTACGAACGCTCCTCGAAAGTTCGTCGAATCGGCAATTGCCAACACACGTCTGGCTTGACCTCAAGGGGTTTGACGCCCTTTGCCACCGCAAGGTTATGTAGCGCGCAACCGCCGCCGCCTTCGAAGTCGGGACTGTTGAGGAAGATGCACCCGCCGCCGTATGTCCGGGTCTGCTTGTCGCCGTCGTCATCCTTCATCACCCAGCCGTCTTGACCCGGCACGAAGTTTTGCCACAACTCGGGCGTCAGGCGGTTGACCCACTTTTCGACTCGCTTGCGATCTGCTTTGTCCGAGAAGTGCGCGCCCAAGGTGCAGCACCCGTCGTTGGGCCGCCCTGCCACGATTCCCTCGCAGCCATTGCCGTAGATGCACAACCAGCGTGACGTCAGCCAGGTCAGGTCGCACCGGAACAACTGGCTGTCATCGGCAGGATCGATGAATTCGACAAACGAGCGGGGGAAGTCCAGCGACACTTCAGGCATTGGGACACCCTAGGCCGCTACCGTCTAAGTCATGCGACTTGGCGTGCTGGATGTTGGATCGAACACGGTCCATCTATTGGTGGTTGATGCCCACCACGGTGGTGCGCCCGTGCCTGCCCACTCGCACAAGACCGAATTGAAGCTGTCGGAGTACCTCACCGACGACGGCCGGATCGGTGAGGTCGCAATCGATTTGCTGAGCGGTTTCGTCAAAAGTTCGTTGGATGTGGCTGAGGACGTCGGCGTCACCGAGATCATGGCATTCGCAACTTCTGCGATCAGGGAGGCTGCAAACGGCGAGGAGGTTATCGCTGAGGTTGCTGCCCGGACTGGCGTCACGCTGGAGGTTCTCAGTGGTGACGAGGAGGCGCGACTGACGTTCCTGGCGGTGCGTCGCTGGTTCGGCTGGAGCAGCGGTCGAGTGCTTGTCCTCGACATCGGCGGCGGTTCCCTCGAGTTGGCGATTGGTGCCGACGAGGACCCGGATGTGGCGGTCTCCGTTCCGCTGGGTGCCGGACGGCTTACCCGTGACCACCTGCCGTCCGACCCGCCGAAACCTGCCGAGGTACGTGCATTGCGCAAACTGGCGAGGGTCGAGATTGGCCAGGTCGCCGGAGCCATCACTCGCCTCGGGCAGCCCGAACTGGTGGTTGCCAGTAGTAAGACCTTCAAGCAGCTGGCCCGGATTGCGGGTGCCGCGCCGTCGAGCGAGGGCTTCTATGTAAGGCGCACCCTGAATCGCGACGATCTGCGGATGTGGATTCCGAAGCTCGCGGAAATGACAGCGCAGCAACGTACGGCGTTGCCGGGAGTCTCTGCCGGGCGCGCGCGTCAGCTTGTCGCGGGGGCTCTTGTAGCCGAAGCGGCGATGGACATCTTCGGTATTGAAGAACTCATTGTGTGTCCGTGGGCCCTACGTGAGGGAATCATCCTTCGCAAACTCGACGGGCTCTACGAGTGAGTGAGATGACCTCTGCCAGCTCGGTGGCGGATCCAGGCGGCTTGACCGACGATGAAGTAGCTCAGCGCGTCGCGGCCGGGCAGACCAACAAGGCACCCAATCCCAACAGCCGCAGCCTCGGCAGCATCGTCCGCGAAAACACGGTGACCTCCTTCAACATCGTGATCGGAACGTTGTGGGCGCTCATGATTGCTGCGCGGGCGCCGTTCCAGGATTCGCTGTTCGGCTTCGTAATCATCTTCAACTCGGCGATCGGAATCATCCAGGAATACCGAGCCAAGAGGACCCTGGAGAAGCTGTCACTGATCGGGGAGGCGAAACCGATCGTCCGGCGCAATGGCGTGGATATCGAGGTCTCCGCTGACGACATCGTGCTCGACGACTTGGTTGTGCTGAACACGGGCGATCAGATCGTGGTGGACGGTCAGGTGCTGTCTGGAAGTGGACTTGAGGCCGACGAGTCATTGCTGACAGGCGAGGCGGACCCAGTCCACAAACATGTCGGCGACGAAGTGATGAGCGGTTCCTTCGTCGTGGCAGGTTCCGGGGTCATGCGAGCCACGAAGGTGGGGCTTGACTCCTACGCCACGAAGCTCACGGCAGAAGCCAAGACGTTCTCCACTACCAAGTCCGAACTTATGGGTTCGATCATGCGCTTCGTCCGCACGATCACCTGGGTCTTGATTCCGCTTGGAACCCTGTTGTTCATTTCGCAACTGCGCTCGGCACCAACGTGGCAGGAGGCGCTGTCAGGAACCGTGGCTGGCGTCGTCACGATGGTTCCGGAAGGTTTGGTCCTGCTGACCAGCGTCGCGATGGCCGTGGCCGTGGTTCGGTTGGGGCAGAAGCGTGCGCTGGTGCAGGAGATGCCCGCCGTTGAGGTCTTGGCGCGGGTTGACGTCGTCTGCGTCGATAAGACCGGAACGCTCACTGAGCCGGGTATGGCAGTCAATGAACTGGTCACCCTCGATGACGCGCCACAGTCACAGACCGAAGCCGTGCTGGGTGCATTGGGCGGATCGGAGAACTCCCCGAATCCGACTCTCGCAGCCGTCGCACACGAATACCCGGCACCGGGTTGGCAAACGCAGTCGTCGGTGCCGTTCTCGTCGGCCCGGAAGTGGTCGGCGGCAGCATTTTTTGACCACGGCAGTTGGCTGCTTGGTGCCCCCGAGGTTTTGTTGGCCGATGAATCGGGTGCAGCCGTTGACGTGGCCCGGAGCAAGGCGGACGAACTAGCGGGCGGCGGAGCGCGAGTGCTGCTGTTGGCAGAGTCCACAGCCAGCCACCCGGCGCAAGGCCCGACGGGAGACGGTCAGATCGGCCCGGTGCGACCGGTTGCTTTGGTTGCGATCGACCAGCGACTTCGTTCGGATGCAGCCGAGACTGTCGGCTACTTCCTGGAACAAGGGGTCACGGTGAAGGTGATCAGCGGTGACAATCCCGTGACCGTGGGTGCGATCGCAGCGCAGGCCGGAATCCCGCTTGCTGATCGCCCGTTCGATGCCCGGGACCTGCCGGAGGATCAGGAACAACTCGCGGAGGTCCTCGAAACCCACGGCGTGTTCGGTCGAGTGACGCCCGCGCAGAAGCGCGCCATGGTCGGAGCGCTCAAGAGCAAGGGTCACACGGTCGCGATGACCGGCGACGGCGTCAACGACGTGCTCGCGCTCAAGGATGCTGACCTGGGTATCGCGATGGGATCCGGTGCTGGAGCGACACGGGCCGTGGCACAGCTGGTGTTGCTCGACAGCAAGTTCTCCGTGTTGCCGAGCGTCGTGGCCGAGGGCCGCCGGGTGCTCGGCAACATCGAACGCGTCAGCGAGTTGTTCCTCACCAAATCGTTCTACTCAGCTCTGCTGTCGTTGATCACCGTAATTCTGACCTTGACATCGATCTACAAGGTCGAGTTCATCTTTCTTCCGCGCCACTTGACCGTCATCACGTGGCTCACTATCGGGACACCTGCGTTCTTCCTCGCGTTGATGCCGAACACTCAGCGGTTCAAACCAGGTTTCTTCAAGCGGGTTCTGCGCTTCTCGGTCCCAGCAGGCGTTATCTGTGGGGTTGCCTCGTTCACGACTTATCTGCTGGTTCTCACTGAAGGAACGCCTGTCGAGGATGCTCGGACGGCGGCAGCGATCACGTTGTTCATGATCGCCTGGACAGTGTTGGTGTTGGTAGCTCGCCCACTGAATCCACTGCGGATTGCCATCGTCGTGGTGATGGGTCTTGGATTTGTGACTGTGTTGGGTGTTCCCGCGATCTCGCGATTCTTCGCACTCGGGTTGTCGACGGGCAGTGATGGGCTCACCGCGATCGCGGTTGGGCTGACGGGGTCGGTCGTGCTGTTGCTGGTCCGGCGCTTTATTGAGACTCGCGTTGCGAGCGATCCGAAACCCGAAGTCGAATCCACAGGTTCGGATATCTGAAGAGCAAATGGTGACGGCGGGCTAGGGTGATCCCTGTGACCCCCACATCGGGAACCCGCGGCCCCGCGGTCCCTGGACATGCGCTTAAGCCGGCCCCGGCCAAGATTGCGCTGTCCACTGTCTCGGTCTACCCCGAGTCGCCAGCTGCGGCGTTCGAGATTGCCTCGCGCCTGGGGTACGACGGTGTTGAGGTCATGGTCATGACCGACTCGGTCACTCAAGATCCCAAAGAGTTGCGTCAGCTCAGTCAGACATACGGTGTGCCGATTCTTGCCGTTCACGCTCCCTGCCTCTTGATCACGCAGCGAGTCTGGGGCAGCGATCCGTGGGGAAAGTTGGTCCGCGCCCGTCAGGCTGCGGAGCTTTTCGAGGCTCAGACCGTCGTGGTGCACCCGCCGTTTCGCTGGCAGCGGGAGTACAGCAAGGACTTCGTGCGCGGCCTTAAACGAATGGCTGACGACACCGACATCAAGTTTGCTGTCGAGAACATGTACCCGTGGCGGGCCGGATCTCGCGAGCTCGCCGCCTATTCACCAGGGTGGGATCCGCGCGAAGAGGACTACCCACACACCACCCTCGACCTGTCGCATACCGCGGTCAGCGGAACTGACGGGTTGCAGATGGCGAAGGACTTTGGCGACGCGTTGACGCACTTGCACCTCGCCGATGGCTCAGGCAGCGCCAAGGACGAACATCTGATCCCAGGTCGGGGTAACCAAGCGTGCGGAGAAGTCCTCGAGCACCTCGCCAGGCGCAACTTCGACGGCACCGTGGTGATTGAGGTATCGACCCGCAAGGCAGCCAACCGAGCGGAGCGAGAAGCTGATCTGGCAGAGGCTTTGGCGTACGCGAAGTTGCACTTGGTCGCGACCTAGATCAGTTCGGTGTTGACTCAAGTACCTCTCATCGGGTTCGCAACCGGGCTTTGTCACCGCATTTAGTGGCAAACTGCGCTACGTGGGATCAGATGATGTTCGCGACGCAGTACTCGACGCAGCCCGCGCTGCCTTTCATGCCCGCGGTTACGCGCGAACCTCCGTCAAGGCGGTGGCCGCAGCGGCAGGGGTAGCCCCGGACGTCGTTGGCAAGTATTACCAGTCAAAGGACAAGTTGTTTGCTGCTGCAATGCGGTTGCCGTTTGATCCGGGCAGTGCGATCCCAGCCCTCGTTGCGCCTGGCCTCGACGGCATGGGCGAGCGGCTCACTCGAGTGACGTTGGAAACTTTGGGTGACCCTGAGACACGTTCTGATCTGATTGCGCTGGCTCGCGCAGGTGCTTCTGGTGGCAAGGCTGCTGCAGGCCTCAAGACATTTGTCGAGCAGGACATCGTCGACCGCCTGGCTGGCGTAATCGGTGTTCCCGATGCGCGATTGCGAGCGAACCTCATCACAAGTTACTTGCTCGGTATCGCGATCAACCGCTACGTCGTTCGCCTCGATCCGATCGCCTCCATGAGTGAGGACGAGGTTGTGCGCCTCGTCGCTCCCACGGTTCAAGACTGGCTGACTCCCACTCGCCCGCTGCCCGGTGCCAAGAGCTCAGATAGTGATGATCAAGGGTCGTCGACAAGTCGCCGCAATCGTCGTGATGACCCGTTCTCTGCGCTCAATGATTGGACTGATTCCTGACCAACGTACGGTCAAGGGTGAGGGCATTCATGAGGAGGAATCGGTGGTAGTTCGAAACGCGTTGATCGCGGCATCGCGCAGTGGTGCGATGAAGACGGCCGCGACGTCGACACCGTTGACAAAATCCGTTGCGCGACGTTTTGTTGCCGGCGAATCAGCAGTGGATGCCGTTCAGGCAGGCGCTGACCTCGCCGCCTCCGGACTCCACTGCACGATCGAGTACCTCGGGCCAGAGGTTGTCGATGAACAGACCGCGGCCGACGCGGTGAAGGAGTACCTGAAGCTTCTTGAGGCGTTGCAGGCCGCTGACTTGCTCGATCGATCCGAGCTGTCAGTGAAGCCGTCCGACATGGGTATGGAACTCGAGGGCGGTGGCGCGATCGCATTGGCAAACACGCGCGCGCTTGCAACGGCGGCAGCCGACCTCGGGACTCTGCTCACGTTGGACATGGAGGCCTACTCGACAGTCGATCCGACCTTTGAGCTGTTCGATGCGCTACACACGGAGTTTCCGCAGACCGGGATTGTTGTGCAGTCGTACTTGAAGCGCACAGAGGTCGACTGCAATCGATTGGCGAATGCCAGTGCCCGGGTGCGGCTCGTCAAGGGTGCATTCGAAGAACCGCCGGAGGTCGCCTACGAAGCGGCCCAGGACATCGATCTGTCGTACGTGCGCTCGCTGAAGGCGCTCATGAAGGGAAATGGGATCCCGCTCATTGCGACGCACGATCCTCGCCTCATCGAGATTGCCGTTGCCCTGGCGGTCCGGACCAGCCGGGAGCGCAGTAGCTACGAGTTCCAGATGTTGTTCGGGGTCCGCCCGGAGGAGCAGAAACGCCTCGCTGCATCCGGCGAGAAGGTTCGCGTTTACGTGCCATATGGCCCGCAGTGGTACCCATACTTGGTTCGTCGAATGGCGGAGAAGCCCGCGAACCTTGCGCTCTTCGCGCGCGCGCTGGCAGGCCGCGGATGACCGCAGTCGCACTTGTTGGTGGCGGCAAGATGGGTGAGGCGTTATTGGCGGGGCTCATCGAGGCTGACCACAGCGTCGTGGTGTGTGAGCCCGATGAACTGCGAGCCGCATCGCTGCGCAAGAAGTATGGAATCTCAACGGGGGACACTCGCATAGCGGTGGAGAACGCCGATGTCATCGTGCTGGCCGTCAAACCCGCGATGATCAGGGGCGTACTCGACGCTGTCGGGGATGCGATTCCGGCTGAGGCGCTAGTTATTTCCGTCGCTGCCGGAATAACCACGGAAGTCCTCGAATCGGGGGTTCCGGACGGGGTAGCAGTCGTGCGGGCGATGCCCAACACTCCAGCCTTGGTCGGTCAGGGAATGACAGTCCTGTCGGCGGGGCGTCACTGTTCAGCCGACCAACTGGAACAGGCAAAGGAGCTGCTCGAATCGGTCGGCCGGGTGGCAGTGGTTCCGGAGTCCCAACAGGATGCGGTGACGGCTCTGTCGGGATCAGGTCCGGCTTATGTGTTCTTTGTTGTCGAGGCGATGATTGATGCCGCGATCGCCTTGGGACTTGAGCCGGACACTGCTCATGAGTTGGCAGTGCAGACGGCTTACGGCGCCGCAACCATGCTTCGGGAAACTGGCGACGACCCGATCGAGCTGCGGGAGAACGTCACCTCACCAGGCGGGACCACGGCTGCTGCGGTCGAGCGGCTAGAGGAACACGAGGTTCGAGTTGCGTTCGCTGCTGCACTTGCAGCGGCAAAAATTCGGTCCGAAGAGCTCGCTTCGGAATAGAACTCGCACGATTCGGTGAAAATGGCGTCTGGAATGGCCGATCTCACCGAATGTCGCAGTTTTCCGCTCATCAGGTGAGGGCGTGGCAAGTTCGCTAGCGTCTTGGTTGTGAGTGGGCCAATGGCGTTCGTCTGGGATGACGAACTGCGCCACTACGACTTTGGTCCTGGCCACCCGCTATCGCCGATCCGGACCGTACTTGCGTACAAGCTGATTGAGTCGCTGCAGATCCTGGAACAGCCGAACTGCCGTGTGATCGGCGATGTTGAGCTAGCCACCGATGAGGACTTGCTGCGCGTTCACGATCCGACGTTCATTGAGTCCGTGAAGCTCGCATCGGAGGGAACCGGCTATCGCGACCTGGCCCGCGGGTTGGGCACCGATGACGTCCCCGTATTCGAGGGAATGCATACAGCCGCCGCTCGGGTGTGTGGTGCCTCGTTGGCCGCAGTACGCGCCATTCAGGACGGCTCGGTCACTCATGCAGTGAACATCTCCGGCGGATTGCACCATTCCATGCCTGCGAATGCCAGTGGCTTCTGCGTGTACAACGACGTGGCCGTCGCCATCGCATGGCTACTAGAGCAGGGCGTCGAGCGAATCGGCTATGTCGATGTCGACGTCCATCACGGTGACGGCGTGCAGGACATCTTCTACAACGACCCGCGAGTGATGACGGTGTCGCTGCACGAATCCGGCAAGACGCTGTTTCCCGGAACAGGTCGGCACACTGAGATCGGCGGACCCAACGCCCTCGGGACGACCGTGAACATCGCGCTTCCGGCGGGTACCGATGACGATGGCTGGTTGCGGGCATTCGACGCGATCGTCCCGAAGGTCCTGCGGGCGTTCAGGCCGCAGGTGCTCGTGACCCAGCAAGGGTGCGACTCCCACCGCGACGACCCGCTTGCCCATCTGCGTCTCACGATTGAGGGCCAGCGCGCGTCATATGTTCGGCTTCACGACCTGGCTCACGAACTCTGCGACGGCAAATGGTTCGCGACCGGCGGTGGGGGATACGACTGGGTGGATGTGGTTCCGATCGCGTGGGCACATCTGACGGCAATTGCGGCGGGAGTGCCCATTCCGACGCAGGCGCCGGTGCCGAATGATTGGCGGACCCTGGTCAAGGTTGCGCTGGGGCAGGAGGCTCCGGCACGGATGGGAAACGGCACGATCCTCCACCCGCGCCCTTGGTCGGCGGGATACGACCCGTTGGACTCCCTCGACAAGGCAATCCTGCGCACGGAAGACGTGGTGTACCCCGAATTAGGGCTCACATCCGACCCGTACACCTTCTGACCCGACCCGTACTCGTATCCAGAATCGGACGCCGCGTAGGGTTGGCACCTGCAACTCCGGATCTGCGGAGACTGCCTCAAGCTTCGACCTTCCGGGGAAACCGGCGAGTCGATTGAAGTGTCAATGAATGCCCGTCCGAGGAAAGGTTTGATCCGTGGGATCAGTCGTCAAGAAGCGCCGCAAGCGCATGGCGAAGAAGAAGCATCGCAAGCTGCTGCGCAAGACGAGGGTTCAACGCCGCAACAAGAAGTAGCCCCGACCAGTCGTTGTTGGCCTTCAGGAGGATTCGATGCCAAAGGTGGTACTCGTCACCGGAGTTTCTCGGTATCTGGGTGGGCGGATGGCGCGGATCCTCACTGAGGACCCGAACATCGACCGTGTTGTTGGAGTCGATGTAGTTCCGCCTCGGATGGATATCGGTGGCGCCGAATTTGTGCGCGCGGATATTCGCAACCCGATCATCGCCAAGGTCATCAATGCGGCCGAGGTCGACACTGTCGTTCACATGGGAGTCATCGCGACTCCTGTGCAGGCAGGCGGTCGGATGTCGATGAAGGAAATCAACGTCATCGGCACAATGCAGCTGCTCGCTGCTTGCCAGAAATCCCCAAGCGTCAGCAAGCTGGTTGTGAAGTCCTCAACCTCGATCTATGGAGCGGGTCCCAAGGACCCAGCGATGTTCACCGAGGAGATGGAGCCCAAGCACACGCCAGGTTCTGGCTGGGCCAAGGACTCTGTTGAGGTCGAGAGTTACGTACGCGGCTTCGCACGCAGGCGTCCTGACGTTTCGGTGACCACACTTCGGTTTGCCAACTTCCTCGGACCACGCGTCGAGACGCCGATGTCGAGCTACTTCGAACTCCCGGTCATCCCTACCCTGCTCGGGCACGATGCCCGGCTTCAGTTCATTCACGAGGACGACGGACTCGAGGCGCTGCGTCAGGCAACGATCGATGAACATCCAGGCATGTTCAACGTGGCCGGTGACGGAATCATCCTGCTGACGCAGGCAGCCCGCCGAGCGGGTCGCCCAACCATCTCGCTACCGGCGAGCAGCGCGGGTCTCGTCGGCGCGATTATCCGCCGCCTCGGCCTCGCGGACTTCTCGCCAGAGCAGGTTCGCTTCCTCACGTACGGCCGAGGGGTCGACACCACTCGGATGCGAACCGTCTTTGGATTCACCCCGCAACACACCACACCAGAAACGTTCGATGCCTTCGTTCGTTCACGGCGCCTCAACCGAATGCTGCCACCTGAACGAGTCGAAGCCGTGGAAGAACAGCTTGTCTCATTGCTCACCGGAAGGGGTGTCGTAAATGGCTGACGCGCGCGTCATCCCGATCAAGGCGAAGGATCCCAAGGAGCGAGCGAAGAAGAAGGCCGCTGCGAAACGCCCGGCCGCCAAACGTCCGCCCGCTTCGGCAGGTGGAGGCGGCTCACGCGGATCCGCGGCAACTGCCGCAGCGCAAGAAGAAGATCCCGAAGTGGCAGCGGACCATGCTCCACTGCCGGGTGCCGAACCTGCGCCAGTCGCCTGGGATCGCAAGGTTGCAGAATTCCTCGCTTTCATGCGCCGCCGGGTCACGGGTGACTACGAGGTTGATGAGTTCGGCTACGACCGCGAGCTCACCGACAGGGTGCTCAACGCCCCACTTCGCCCGTTGTACTCGAAGTGGTTCAGGGTTGAAACTCGCGGGCTGGAGAACATTCCCGACACCGGCGGAGCATTGATCGTCGCCAACCACTCGGGAACAGTTGCGATCGATTCCTTGATGACGTCAATCGCGCTGCTTGACCACCACCCGGCGCGCCGCCAGTTGCGGATGCTCGGTGCGAACCTGGTCTTCCAAACCCCGGTGGTTGGCGAGTACGCGCGCAAGACCGGTTCAACATTGGCATGCGCACCCGATGCTGAGCGCCTGCTGAACAAGGGTGAACTGGTTGGTGTCTGGCCCGAGGGCTTTAAGGGCGTCGGAAAGCCATTCAGCGAACGCTACAAACTCCAGCGATT
>JAOAUD010000110.1 GCA_030157755.1 Candidatus Nanopelagicales bacterium | reverse complement strand
ACCGGAGTAACCTGAGTCCAATCACCCGTTTGCGGAGCGATTTTTGGGTTCGAGGTCCACACGGTCACCCCGCGCGGACTACCAACCTCGCTGCCCCCATTTCTCCAACAAGAGCCGTTCACTCCCCAGGGTGGTGTCGGCCCCATGGCCTGGGTACACCTTTGTTTCATCTGGCAGGACGTCGAATAGCTTCGCGGCAACGTCGCCAAGGAGCTGGGTGAAGGCGGCAGGGTCGTCGCACGTGTTGCCAATCCCACCTGGGAACAGGCAGTCCCCAGCAAAGACGTGAGCGGAGCCGTCAGGGTCGCGGTAGATCAAGGCAGCCGAGGTCGACACGTGCTCGAGATACGAAGCGCGGTGGCCAGTGAGCCACGCGACCTCCAGCGTTGTGTCACCTAGTCGAATCTTGTCTCCGTCATGGAGCGCGACGTCTGTGGCGATGGGAATCTCCGTCACTTCAGGTTCGGCGGCGTAGGTGGTGGCGCCGGTCGCTGCCACCACTTGTTCCAAACCCAGCCAGTGGTCGGCATGGCAGTGGGTGGTCAGTACGTTGTCGAGCTTTCCACCGGTGAGTTCGATGAGTCGTTCGGGCTCGTTGGCTGCGTCGATGAGCAGGGTCTCGCCGGACTTTCGGTCTCGCAGAAGGTAGGCGTTGTTGTCCATGGGACCAACGGAGACTTTGGTGATCTCGAGGTCGGTTGTCAGTCGAGTCTGAGCAGGTCCGCCTGCTACAACATTTCCGTCGTACTCCATAGGTCGTGGTACTCCTGTCAGATCGTGTTACTTGCCGATGGGAACAACGGTGTACTGACCGGCGGGCGCCTGGTTAAGCGGCACGATTTCCTTGCCGAGCGGGAATAGTGCGAGGCCCGCCATCTTGAACGAAGCGATTCCGAAAGGAATTGTGATGATAAAGATACAGAGAATCACGCCGGTGATGATGTGGCCGATCGCGATCCAGAGCCCGGCCAAGATGAACCAGATGACGTTTCCGATGCCGCTCATCACGCCGGAGGTCGGCTTCGACACGACTGTGCGCCCAAACGGCCATAGTGCGTAGCCCGCCATACGGAAAGCGGCGATGCCGAACGGGATCGTGATGATGAGGATGAACATGACAATTCCGGCGATTGCGTACGCCAGTGCCATCCAGAACCCGGCGAAGACCAGCCAGATGATGTTTCCCAAAGTGCGCATGTCTTAAGTGTGACTGGCAGTACCGACGTTGGGCTGTCGGGGTCGGAGGTTAGCCTTCACGTGTGGATCGGCTAATCGTGCGCGGCGCACGTGAACACAATCTGCGAGACGTAAGTCTCGACCTGCCCCGCGACGCCCTGATCGTCTTCACCGGATTGTCGGGCTCTGGCAAGTCGAGCCTCGCGTTCGACACGATCTTCGCCGAGGGTCAACGCCGGTATGTGGAAAGCCTCTCGGCATACGCCCGTCAGTTCCTGGGACAGATGGACAAACCCGACGTCGACTTCATCGAAGGCTTGTCACCTGCCGTTGCGATCGATCAGAAATCGACTTCTCGCAACCCGAGATCCACTGTCGGCACGATCACCGAGGTGTACGACTACCTGCGTTTGTTGTACGCGCGGATTGGGAAGCCGCACTGCCCGATTTGTGGCAAGCCGATTGCTCGCCAGACTCCGCAGCAGATCGTCGATCAAGTTCTCGAACTAGAGACTGGTACCCGATTCCAGATCCTCGCTCCACTGGTTCGTGCTCGCAAGGGCGAATATGTCGACCTGTTCCGTTCACTTCAGACTCAGGGCTTCTCGCGTGCGCGCATCGACGGCGAGGTACACAGTCTCTCGGAACCACCAAAACTGAAGAAACAGGAAAAGCACACCATCGAGGTGGTCATTGACCGATTGGCAGTCAAACCTGATGCCAAACGTCGATTGACTGACTCGGTCGAAACCGCGCTGCGGCTTTCTGGTGGAACCGTCACGCTGGACTTCGTCGACCTGCCTGACGATGATTCCAATCGCGAACGGACGTACAGCGAACACCTGGCATGTCTCGATGATGGCTTGTCCTTCGAAGAGTTGGAGCCACGATCGTTTTCGTTCAACTCGCCGTTCGGCGCGTGCCCAACGTGTTCGGGCCTCGGAACTCGGATGGAAGTTGATCCCGAACTGATCATTCCGGACCCAAGCAAGTCCCTGAGCGAAGGTGCGATCCAGCCGTGGTCGTACCCGTCAATGGCCGGTTACTACCAACGTTTGTTAGGTGCGTTGGCGGATTCTCTCGACTTCGATGTGGACGTGCCGTGGCAAGACTTGCCGGCAAACATCCAGGAGGCAATCCTCTATGGCAAGGGTGACTCCGTCACGGTGAAGTACCGGAACCGATACGGGCGTGATCGTTCGTACACGACTGGGTACGAAGGTGCCGTGGCATTCATTCAACGCCGTCATCTTGAGGCCGATACGGACACGAGCCGGGACCGATTTGCTGGGTACATGCGCGAGGTTCCGTGTCTGGACTGTCAGGGTGCGCGCCTCAAGCCGTTGAGTTTGGCAGTGACCATCGCGGATCGATCAATTGCCCAGATCGCTGCAATGCCAATCGGGGCGTGCCTCGAATTCCTGTCGGCTTTGACTCTGTCGCAACGAGATCTCGTGATTGCTGAACGTGTTCTCAAAGAGGTCAACGAGCGGTTGGCGTTCTTGGTCGATGTCGGACTGCACTACCTGACCCTCGATCGCGCAGCCGGAACGTTGGCTGGTGGCGAGGCTCAGCGGATCCGCCTGGCAACTCAGATCGGCAGTGGACTCGTAGGTGTGTTGTATGTGCTGGACGAGCCCAGCATTGGCCTGCATCAGCGAGACAATCGTCGTTTGATCGAAACGTTGGTTCGGCTCCGTGACCTCGGCAATACGTTGATCGTTGTTGAGCATGATGAGGACACGATCCGCAGTGCCGATTGGATCGTCGACATTGGCCCCGGCGCGGGCGAACATGGCGGCAAGGTTGTGGTGAGTGGGCCACTCGCCGAGCTTGAGGCTTGTGAGGAGTCGCTAACCGGCGCGTACGTTTCGGGCCGTCGCGAGATTGCGGTTCCGGCGCATCGGCGCGCACCCGAAATTGGGCGCGAGATTGTGATTCACGGTGCCAGGGAACACAACCTCCAGGACGTCACTGTTGGCTTTCCCCTAGGTTGCCTGGTTGCTGTTACGGGAGTTTCCGGCTCAGGCAAGTCGACCCTTGTGAATGATGTTCTGTACCGGACGCTGTCAAGAGATCTTCACCTTGCGAGGTCTGTGCCGGGCCGCCATCTCAAGGTCACTGGCGTCGACCTAGTCGACAAGGTGGTCCACGTCGATCAAGGCCCGATCGGCAGAACTCCTCGGTCCAACCCCGCCACCTACACCGGCGTCTTTGATCACGTACGCAAACTTTTCGCCGCCACTGAGGAGGCGAAGGTTCGTGGCTATATGCCCGGGCGATTCTCGTTCAACGTTAAGGGCGGGCGCTGCGAAGCCTGTTCCGGTGACGGCACGATCAAGATCGAGATGAACTTCTTGCCTGACGTGTATGTGCCATGCGAGGTGTGTCGAGGTGCGCGCTACAACCGAGAGACCCTTGAGGTTCACTACAAAGGCAAGACCATTGCAGACGTCTTGGACATGCCGATTGAAGAAGGGCTTGAGTTCTTCGCCGCGGTTCCGGCAATCGCGCGCCACCTGCAGACCCTGGTGGACGTGGGCCTCGGATACGTGAGGCTGGGTCAGCCAGCTCCCACCTTGTCTGGGGGAGAGGCGCAACGGGTCAAACTCAGCGCAGAGCTGCAGAAGCGCTCCACAGGTCGCACGATCTATGTGCTTGAT
>JAOAUD010000109.1 GCA_030157755.1 Candidatus Nanopelagicales bacterium | reverse complement strand
ACGGCTGCTGAAAGGCATGGGGCGAGTCCACCGGCGGTCAACATGGCAACTTTGCGAACAGTCATAGTCCGGAACCCTAGCGGTTCTTCGACGTAATCTGTGACCTTCAATCACCCAAGCGCTCGTCGCGGCGGGCGTATCCGCGCACCGCTCGCTAGGGTCGCAGGCATGACGATTCTGGCTATTGATGCAGGCACCACAGGAGTTACCGCACTACTCGTGAGTCGCGACGCCCGAGTAGTGGCGAAGGGGTATTCGGAGTTCCCGCAGCACTTCCCCGCCGACGGCTGGGTCGAGCATGATCCCAATGAGATCTGGGCGGCGACCCTCAACAGCGTGAAACAGGTCCTAGAGTCCTCCGCCATCGCTGAGCACGGTGCTCCGACTGCTGTCGGCATCACCGACCAGCGCGAGACCATCGTGCTCTGGGACCGCGAGACCCTCGGCAGTGCTCGCATGGCAATTGTTTGGCAGGACCGACGTACAGCCGGATTCTGCGACCAACTCAAGGCCGACGGCCACGAGGACCGGGTGCGGGAACTAACGGGCCTGCGGCTTGATCCGTACTTCTCTGCGACCAAGCTGTCGTGGATCAAGAAGCAGGAGCCGAATGTCTGGGCTGGCGTCGAATCCGGACGTACCGCAATCGGGACGATCGATTCGTATCTCATCGCTCGCATGACCCGCGGCGTCACTCACGTCACCGACGCATCAAATGCCTCGCGTACCCTGCTCTTCGACATCAGCACCGGCGAGTGGAGCCAGGAACTGTGCGATCTGTTCGGGGTCCCGATCGAGGCATTGCCAGAGGTGGTTCCGTCGTATGGCCAGGTCGGAACAACTGACCCGGCATCGTTCGCGGGCCTCGAACTTCCCATCGCAGGAATCGCCGGAGACCAGCAGGCGGCGTTGTTCGGTCAGGCGTGTTTTGAAGTCGGATCGAGCAAGTGCACCTATGGCACCGGCTCATTCGTGTTGGTGAACACCGGCGACAAGATCGTTCGTTCAGATGCTGGCCTGCTGTCCACGGTCGCATGGAAGCACCCCGACGGAACGCTCACGTACGCACTCGAAGGCGCCATCTTCGTGACGGGCTCCGCAGTGCAGTGGCTGCGCGACGGACTCGGAATCATCGAGAACGCGTCCGAGACAGAGGAAATGGCGCTGTCCGTGCCCAACTCGGCCGGAGTCGTCTTCGTTCCAGCACTGACCGGCTTGGGCGCACCCGATTGGGATCCCAACGCGCGTGGTGCAATTTTCGGACTCACGCGCGGTGCGACCGCCGCCCATGTGGTCCGGGCAACTCTCGAGGCGATTGCCTTTGAGGTTCGCGATGTGGTGGATGTGATGGTGAACGAGGCAGATGTTGAGCTTCCCCGCCTAACTGTTGATGGTGGTGCGGCTGCCAACAACTTCCTCTGCCAGGTTCAAGCAGACCAGGTTCGCGTTCCCGTTGTTCGTAGCGAGATCCTCGAAACAACCGGCCTCGGGGCGGCATTCCTCGCCGGGCTCGGCACGGGGTTCTGGCCGAACAAGGAAGAGCTGGCGAAGTCCTGGCGGTCCGATCGCACATTCGAACCGGGCGACCGGGATGAACAAGCCCACCGTCGTTGGCGAGTGGCTGTCGAGCGCACCAAGAACTGGGCCACCGCCGCCAGCAAGTAGTTCTACTGCGCGAGCGGGTACAGCGTCAGCAGGAGCGCCCGCTCGGTGCTCGCACTAAATTCGATGCCGTACTGCTGCTGCACGTGCGCAATGAAGAGCTTGCAGTTTTGTCGATGAAGTTGCGGGTCATTGGTTGCCGCGTCCTCGGTCTGCAAGGTCGTGAAGGCGGCTTGGAGTTCGGAAGTCTGGAACTGGACTGTCGGCGCTTTCTCCTGCAATACCGCCATGAAAGTTGCGAACTGCCCAGCGGGGGCACTCGTAGGCGCAGCAGATGGCGACGCTGGAGACGAAGCGCTCGACTGCATCGGCGCAGGATCAACCGCCTCCGTCGTCGAAGCGCAAGACGTCAGCAAGATCGCGCCGCAGCAGGCAAACGCACCCGCACTCAACAGCTTCGTTGCACGACTCATAACGGAACCGTAAGCGAAAGATGCCGTTGTTGACTCGCCACGATGGCCCGAATGGAACGGCGACTACCCGGTTCCCAGGTGCGCGATATTGCTAGGAAGCGACGCTGTTTGTGTCAGATTGAGCATCAGCTGGCGCTGCCGATGTGTCATCGGCCGAAGTAGCCTCGGCCGCTTCCGCCTTCTTCGCCGCGATGAGCTTCATGGCCTTGTTCGCGTACATGTCGGAGTATTCCTGGCCGGACAACTGCATGATTTCGTACATGATTTCGTCAGTCATCGACCGCAAGACGAACCGGTCGTTTTCCATGCCCTCGTAACGCGAAAAGTCCAGTGGCTCGCCGATATTGATCGAAATCTTGCGGACGCGTGGAAGTCGCTTGTTCGGCGGCTGAACGTCGCGGGTTCCGTGCAGCGCCACCGGGATAACCGGGGCATTGCCTGCCAGCGCCATTCGAGCGACCCCGGTGTGGCCACGGTAGAGCTTGCCGTCCGGTGAGCGAGTGCCCTCTGGGTAGATGCCGAGGATGTTTCCCCCGGCGAGCACCTTCACGCCAGTGCGCAATGCCGCTTCACTCGCGTTGCCACCGGAGCGATCGATCGGCACCTGGCCCACGCCCTTGAAGAAGGTCCGCATCAAGAAGCCCTTGAACCCTGGCGTGATGAAGTACTCGTCCTTTGCCAGGAAGGTCATCGGCCGCTTCACCATCAACGGCAGGAAGATCGAGTCCATAAACGAGTTGTGGTTGATCGCCATGATCACCGGGCCTTCGGCCGGCACATATTCCAGACCCGTCACCTTAGGGCGATACAGCACGCGCAGAAGCGGCCCGAGGAGGATGTATTTGAGTACCCAGTACAGCACTGAAGTACTTCTCCTCTCACCGTCGCTTCTAGGACATCGTCGGACGCCGACGTGCGGCGGTTGCTCGCCTACCCTAAAGCCCCAGCATCGGCCACGGCAATGCACTCCGCACAAACGGTCAGCATGTGGGTGGTGTTATGCACTTTTTCGCGCGCGTGCAACCATTCTTTTTGAAGATCGTCGGTGATACTAACCCGGAAAACCCGCGGCGGACCGCCAGATCGCCCAATCGAAGACACCCTGGTGCCAGTTGGCACCTGCGAGGAGGAACCGTGCCACTTCTGCCAGACGCCGAGCCATACGCACATGACGGCAACAAAATCGGAATCATCGTCAGCCACGGATTCACCGGCCAGCCGAAGTCTGTGAAGCCGTGGGCCAAGCACCTCGCGGCAGCCGGATTCACAGTTCGGGCACCTCGCCTGCCAGGGCACGGCACACGTTGGCAGGAAATGAACAACACGGTGTGGCAGGACTGGTATGCCGAGATCGAGCGTACCTATCGTGAACTCGCCGACAAGTGCGACCAAATCTTCGTCATGGGGCTGTCGATGGGCGGGTCGCTCGCGCTGCGCCTGGCAGAAGAAAAGGGCAAGGGCATCGCCGGAATCGTGCTGGTCAACCCGGCCGTGCACAGTGAGCGCCCCGACCGGCACCTGCTGCCCGTGCTTCGACTCGTGGTTCCGGCGTTTCCAGGAATCGTGAACGACATCAAGAAGCCCGACCAAGATGAAGGCGGCTACACCAAGATGCCGCTCAAGGCTGCCTACTCGTTGACGCAACTCTGGTCAGCCATCAAGACAGACATCACGAAGGTCAATCAGCCGATCCTCGTCTTCCGTAGTGCCGACGACCACGTTGTTGAGCCATCCAACACCGCCTGGATCCTGGCGAATGTTGCAAGCAAGGACGCCGAAGAAGTCGTGCTCCATGAGAGCTACCACGTCGCGACCCTCGACAACGATGCCGAAACGATCTTCGATGGCAGCCTTGAGTTCGTGAACCGCGTTCTCGCTAGCAAGCAAACGGCGAAGTAGTCACATGTACGACAACGAATCCGGAGACAACTTCGTCCCGCCTGAGCCGCCGCCAATCAAGATCAACAACCCGGTCACCGCGTTACTGCTGATCGGAGTTATCGGGGCACCGCTGGTGTGGGTCATCGTCGGAATGCTGCTCACCTTCGAGCCCGCGAAGCTCGGCATCGTCTGCGTCTTGATCTTCGTCGGGTGCTTTGTTGCTTTGGTGGTTCGCTCGCAGGGTGGCGGATCGCCGCCTCGCGAGGGCTGGGAAGACGGCACCGCCCTCTAGTTACCTGGTGGCCCGCGCCGTCGCTGCAGGATTAGTGGCGCGCGAGGTCGGCTGCGCCGACAAGCCCGGCGCGATTTCCGAGTTCCGCGAGACGGATTTCGGGAATGGGTCGATTCTCCCGACCTGACAACGCTGACAAGAACGCCCTGCGGGTCGCACCCAGCAGCAGATCGCCTGCTTCACTGACTCCCCCGCCGATGACAAAGCAGCCCGGATCAAGCAAAGACGTAACGTCGGCAATTCCCTGGCCAAGCCAACGCGCTAGCGAGTCGAAGGCGGCCAGCGCCACCGGGTCGTCCTTGCGGGCAGCGATCGTGACGTGCTGACCCTCCACACCTTCGGGGGTGCCGTCACCAAGGTCCAAGAGCACCTGGGCTTCCTTGCGGCGTTCGGCAGCCAACAGACGCGCCTCGCGCACCAGTGCGTTGCCGCTTGCGTATTGCTCCCAACAGCCTCGATTCCCACAGGCACACAGCCGCCCACCTGGCTCGATGTTCAAGTGGCCGAACTCCGCGGCAAGCCCGTGGGCACCTCGGTACAAGTTCCCACCGAAGATCAACCCACCGCCGATACCGGTTCCGACGGTGACACACACCATGTCTTCGGGCAGTTGCGCGCCGCTGAATCGATATTCGCCCCACGCCGCCGCGTTCGCATCATTCTCGACCACAACTGGGATGTTGACCTTGCTTTCGATAGCAAGCTGCAGTGGTTCATCCGACCATCCAAGGTTCGGTGCGAGCAGTACCCGCGAGCGCTTCTCGTCCACAAATCCCGCAAAGCCAATCCCTACGGCCTCAATGTCGTATTCGCTCTTGTATTCGTTAACGAGGTCGATAACCACCTTTTCAAGCGCATCCGGACCTCGCGACGGGGTACTGCGACGATCCATCTGAAGGATGTTGCCGTCATCATCGACAATACCTCCGGCGATCTTCGTTCCGCCGATATCGATGCCAACAGCTAATCCCATGCCAACTCCTGAAGTCGCGACCGTTTCTTCCGACCACGCTATCGGCGCTTTCGTGCCGTGGCATCTTCGATGGGAGCTTGTTCCGCTGATCGGATTTGGTGATCATCCGGCGGGTATTGGTTGGTAGCTTCCCAGCTCAACCGGATCCGCAAATCTGCCCTAGGTATCTACCCGACGAGGTCAGTCGATATCGATATGTTCGACCTTGGTTGAGGATTCGCTGCCCGAAGCCGCCAGTCCATCGACGGCCTGTTTGACAGCCGCGGTGACAGCGGCAAGCGCTTCGGTGATGCCGTTGGCCGCCTCCGGAGACACCGTCTTGAGTAGGTCGACCCCCTGGCAGATCGGGCAGGTGTCGCACGTTGTTCGTTGATGTTCACCCGACGCAGCGGTGTGAGGTGGTTCGCCTGGCTCCTCAAACACCACATCGACTTCGTCGTCGACATCGGCCGATGCAGCCGCGCCAGAGGCGGTGCGGGCAGCAGTTCGCATGGTGACCGTGGCCTGTTCGGCGATCCCCCGCAGCGTGTCGTTGAGCCCGGACTGTTCGGCCCACTGAACAACACTTGCCGCGAGCTTCACGGCCTCTTGGGCGGCGGTTCCAACGTCACCTGGGTTCGGCTGTTCGTCGGACCCCTCAGCGTCGGCATGCCACCACGGCGGGTGTTCTGAATCGCTCACGAACTCTTGTCCTCTCGTCGCCATTGCGCCGGGTCGGGGGTGAACATCACCAGTAACCTGCCGGGCTCGAAGTGTGCACCACTGACGGTGCACCGCCTTAACGCACTTGGCAACGACAGTACCCGGCGGTGCGGCCCCACGGTCACAACAAGTTCGTCGAGTCTGCGACCTAAATCAACATCACCCTTTGCCACTAATGGCAGCGCGATCGACAGCTCGAAGTCTTCGCCCACTCGCCGCACCGTGAGCGGCTCCGGCGTCTCGACCACAGCAATGGGATCGTCCTGCCCGTAGACGTCGGCAGCGAGCTGCGCCAATGCCTCTGGGCCGACAGGCTCAGCAGCCTGATACCCCGCACGCCACACACGCAGCGGGTCACAATCCGACTCAATCCGCGCGAGCTGCACCGCCTGCGAAGCAATCCATTTCGCTCGCCAGTCATCAGCTCCAGTGACTGGGAAGATTCGGTTAACCAGCACACCGTCGACTCGGTAGCCGTACAGCGAAAGCGAGGTCAGCGTCCGGCGGGCCTCGGCAAACACCACGGCTTCAGGGGTGGTCACGAGTCGGACCGATGAAGTCGGTTCGGTGAGAATCGCACGGACATCGGCGAGGTCCGCATGCAGCGACTCAATGGCATCGAGGACTTGATCGCGTGGCATCGGAACACCACTGGCACGACGCAGGATCGGGCGCAATACCCCTAATACCCGACGTTCGGTGGGCCAGATTCGATCCATGTACCAACGCAGCGCATCCGGTAGTGCGAGCAGCCGGAGCGTCTCGGCCGTGGGCGCACAATCAACGACGACGACGTCCCATTCCCCGCTTCGCACCCGGTCGCGAACCTCAAGCAGCGCGAGGACCTCTTCTGCTCCGGGGAGCACCGTGAGTTCCTCGGCCTCCATCGGATCGACACCCGCCGAGTCGAGAACGTCCAGGAGATACTGCTGAATCTCGCCCCAGGCACGAGCAAACCGGTCGCGCACATCCACATGTAGGGACCAGAGGTTCTCAGCGACTTCGATGGGCCCCTGGCCAAGTTCAGGTTCAGCCAGACCCAATGCATCGGCGAGTGAGTGTGCTGGATCAGTGGAAAGCACAAGGGTCCGGTTCCCATCACGGGCCGCTAGCGCCGCCGTTCCAGCAGCAAGCGTCGTTTTACCGACACCGCCCTTGCCGGTGAACAGCATTACCCGCATCTGTGCGAACCCGCCCTTACTGATCGATGCCCCCGGGACCCGTCACCACCTACAGGCTGTCGACTCGGTCCTTGAGCCCCTGCAATGCGGTCTTGACGATCATCTTTTCGGCCTTCTTCCGAATCAAGCCGATCATCGGGATGCTCAACTCCACCATGAGGTCGTAGGTGACCGTGACTGTGCCGTCGCCATTTGGCGTCAAGGTGTAGGTCCCGTCCTGCTGTTTGATGACGGTGCCCTCTTCAAGCGTCCAGTCAACAGAGTCGTCACCGTGCCAGGTGTACTTCAGAATGTACGTATCTTTGATGGGACCGGACGAGAACTTGAACCGCGCGCGATCCGGGCGACCGTCAGCATCGGTTTCGAGCACCTCGACTGACTCAACCCCGTCGCTCCAGTCGGGATACACCGGGAGATCGGCAATAACGCCCATGATCTTCGCCTGGTCCGCTTCGATCGTGATCTCACCGTTAGTTCTGTCGGCCACTGTCTGCTCCCGCAGGTAGAAGTGTTCAAGAATCGCGACTGCCTGGTGGCCGCGTAACTACTGTGATCGTGCCACAGCTGCGGGAATTGACGCCAAGCGTCTCCCCCTTATGGATCCGACGCGGGCACTGTTTCCTAGGGCGCTAGAGGTCAAGGACGAATGGGGATCGAGTGGCCCGAAAGTGACCGACGTTCAAGCATTCCGTTCGGCCGACCCTCATCCGCCGGTTCAGTGGCTGGTGTACGTGACCGAACAGCGCATACCGAGGCTGAGTTTCGCGAATCAGGCGCAACAGCGACTCACTGCCGACCTCAAATCGACGCGCGACAACATCGAAGGTGAGTTCGGCAATCGCCGGAGGTATGTGGGTGCAAAGAACGTCCACCCCGGCTAGCTGGGCAACTCTGTCATCGAAGTCTGCCACTGGAATCTCGTTCGGCGTTCGGTATGGGGATGGCAAGCCGCCGCCAACAAAACCAAAGCGCAGGCCACCGATCTCAATCACTTCGCCGTCGAGAACGCGCTGCCCTTCGTTGATGTGTTTCGCCGCGAGCCCAGGGACGTCAACGTTTCCAAAGGTCATCAGCGTCGAGTCCGGCATCGCCGAGAACATTTCGCTGTACTGACGATCAATGATCGGCAGGAACCGGCGCATTCTCGACGATGGATCATCGCCGCCGCTAATCCGTTCCCATGCGGCAGCGGTGAGCGCCCTCGCTTCGTCGAACTCCTTGGCCACGCGCAACCGGATGTACTCCGCAGTGATCTCCGGCCCAAATACTTCCGCGAACGCTCCCTGGCCGGGGTCGTCATAGTCGAGGTACAGCAACAAATCGCCAAGGCAGATGAATACATCGGCACCATCGGCCGCTGCCGCGAGATCCTCAGCGGCGCCGTGCACGTCGCTGACAAAGTGGACTCTCACGTTGACGCTCCGCCAAATCGAACCTGCAGGTCTGCCTGGTACCTGCGCGCGGCAGTACCAACCTCCCGACCTGCTTCAAGTTCATCCTTCAATTCCCAGACGAGGCGCTTCCACCTCAGAGCCGCGACTTGGCGCGCCTGCGCGGCCTTTCGGTAGCCCGCAAGGTTATCTGCGAATGGAGCCGGGTCACTGACACTTCCTGGCCGAGTCGGTTCCACTCGCAAGTAGTAATGGAGGATGACGCCGTCGGCAAATGGCTCGAGCCAGATCTCAGTCGACCCAACGTGGGTACCTGCGACGGACCAACGGATCCCCTTGAGCCCTCGGTCCATGAACACGGTCAGCCGCAACCCTGGAAACCACTGTGACCATCGCGCTTCCTCGGCAACGATCGCGGCTACATCTCGAACGTCAGCGGCGATGAAGGTCTCGTCGATCAGATCAATACCCGCCACACCTGCAGAGTATCCGAGCCGATCAGTAGTGAACTCGTGACGTTGTGTTGATCAATCGGTGATCACTAGTCCATTCGGATGATCACGAGGCCATCCGTACGTTGGTGTAGCGATTGCGGTGCGTCACCTAACCTCAATACAAGCCCGAGCGAGACACCCGGCCGCGACGTCGGGGGAAGCGGATCGGTGATCAGCTCGGCCGCATGGGGGGTTTTGGGGCCGCGGACTCTTGGTGAGTTCGCGGCCCCGCCCGGTCTCTGGCAAACGATCAGGCCTGAATTGGATCGTCCGAATGACCCATCGTGGCTCAACCGACTGGCTATCTGCCCGCATTGCTGGCACGGTTGATGCGTGGTGCCTCCACAGCCGGAATCAGACGCGCAGGTGCCGAACTCTGCCGTCTCCGCGCACATCCTGCTTCGTGAACTTCGAGAAGTCGCCCGAGCACTTCCCACTGGCCTCGACGAAGTCAGCCTCGGTGCCCGGATGCTCAGTGATGTTAGGAGCAAGACCGGATTTGACCGAGCGGTCGTCTACACCTACGGCGACAGCGACAGACCTGCCCCCTTGACGGTCATGGGCTCGGCCAGGGTTCGGTGGGACGTGGCAAAAGAGAATCCGCTCGTTCATCAGGTGGTTCACACCAGGACGTTGGCGGTTGCCACCGGTTCATTCACCGATAGCGCAGTGGGCTCGCGCGCGATCCTTCCCCTGCGGCTTGGCGACCAATTGATCGGGGTCGTGGCCATGGAACGCTCCGCGGGCAGTTGGACCGCGGCGGAGTTGGACAACGCCCAATCAACTATTGACGAGGCAGCCGTTCATCTCGACTCGGGGCGCCTGTTCAGCGAGGTGCGCGCGCTAGCGACCATGGAGGAACGGCGACGGCTTGCCCGAGAAATTCACGATGGCATCGCCCAGGAGATCGCATCGCTGGGTTATGTCGTCGATGAACTCGTGGCGGAGGAACGCGATGGTGAGCAACGCGAACGCATCTTTGCGCTGCGCGGCGAACTCACCCGAATAGTCAGCGAACTGCGCCTATCGATCTTCGACCTGCGCAGCGACGTCCAGCCACATACGGGCCTCGGCGCCGCTCTTTCTAGCTACGTGCGACAAGTTGGTGCGTCGTCAGGATTGACGGTGCACCTGGTGCTCGACGAATCAACTGATCGACTCAGCGTCGAAACCGAGACCGAGCTGCTTCGGATCGCGCAGGAGGCAATCACCAACGCTCGGCGGCACTCCCGTGCCAGGAATCTATGGGTCACCTGCCGGGTGAACCCCCCAAGTGCCTACATGCGCGTGGCCGACGATGGCCGCGGTCTTGGCTCGCCGCGCATCGACAGCTACGGCTTGGACATTATGCGAGAACGAGCAGGGCGACTAGGTGTAGATCTGAGCGTGCGCGAACGGCGCGGCGGCGGAACTGTCATCGAAATCGCACTCGGTTCAACTCACGACGTTTCTGTGCGATCGGCAGATTCGGATTCCCTCAGGAAGGAGCACGACCGTGGCGATCACGATTCTGATCGTGGATGATCATGAGCTGATCCGTCAGGGTCTGCGCAGGGCGTTTGAGCGAGAAGGCGACTTTGAGGTCGTCGGCGAAGCCGGTACAACTGCAGAAGCATCCAAACTGCTAGGGCTGCTGTCTCCCCAGGTTGTCGTGTTCGACGTCCGGCTTCCTGACGGGTCAGGGATCGAAGCAGCTGGCAAAGCTCGCGCGCAGTTCCCCGACCTCGGAATTGTCATTCTCACCATGTACGCCGGGGATGAACAGCTATTCGAGGCTCTCGAGGCCGGAGCGAGCGCCTTTGTTCCGAAGAACGCACCGGCTGAAGATGTCGTAGCCGCTGCCCGTCATGCCGCCTCGTCTCCGCGTTCGTTTACTGCCAATGACCTGGCCGAGGCCATGAAGCGGCGCATGTCGCCTTCTGGCCCACAACTGAGCCCACGCGAACGCGAGGTCCTGCAGTTGCTTGCCGATGGCCTCGGCGTTGCCCAGATTTCACGGAAGTTGTACATCAGCGAATCCACTACCAAGACCCACATCTCGAAGCTGTACGAAAAGCTCGGCGCTGGAAACCGGGCTCAGGCACTGATGTCCGCCCTCAAGCTCGGGTTGCTGAAGCAATCCGAGGACCAGTACTAGTTCCCCATCGATCACGACTAGCCCGATGGCAACAACAACACCTGCCACCTCCGGTCAACGGTCTCGGCCGTGGTTGTGGGCAGGCGTCCTGGTCGTCACGGCAATTTCGGCAGGCGCTGTGGCCGCAATCGTGGGGCCGTTGCGTGATCCCGACCTGTATTGGCATATCCGGCTCGGCAACGAATTGCTCGATGGCATTTCGATCTATGACGCGGGTCGCGACTGGTCGTTCGCACCCGTTCAGTACACCTGGGTTTCAACGCAGTGGATCGTCGAGATCCTGTTTGCCTGGCTGGACAACGTGGCCGGGTTTAGCGGATTAATCGCCTACCGAACTGTGACGACAATTCTGACGTTGTTAACCCTCGGATTGGTCATCTTTCGTAACACCAGGGTGTGGGCGGCCGTTGTGGTCTTTCCCCTGCCAGCCGCCACGCTGTTTATTTTCGCTCAAGAGCGTCCACAACAGGTTTCGTTCATCATGCTGCCGATCGTTGGGTATTGGTGGCTGCGCGCCACCAGAGATGGAACGGTCCCCCGCTGGTGGCTACTGCTGGTCATCAGCGCAATCTGGGCCAACTGCCATGGCCTGTGGGTTCTGCTTCCTGTCGTACTGGGCCTGGCTCTTGTTGGGCGCCTGCTTGACCATGGGCGATCGGACCCGGTTCTGCGACCACTCGCGCTCGGCGTCGTAGCCAGCATCGTCGGAGGCTGCATCACCCCCGTCGGGCCGCTCAACCTCTTGGCGCCGATTCGCTTCGCTGGAACAACCGCGCACATCAAGGAATGGGATCCGACGAGCTTCATCTTTCCGGCGAGCTACGGATTCACGGCATTGATGCTCCTTCTGGTCATCGCCTGGGCGCGTGGTCGGGTACGGCCTGCGCGTAGCGAGATCCTGCTCGCTGCAGCCATGGCGATCATGGCTGCAGCAGCCAGCCGGAACCTGTGCCCAGCGGTGCTTGTGCTCGCTCCGGTCGCCGCCTGGCGCCTGAGCGTGGCGTTCGCGGGCCCGCGACCGAGGCCGGTGCCAGATGGGTTGGCGCCGGTGATCAAACCAGCAGCATTCGTTATTGGCGGGATCGGTTTGGTGCTTGCCGCCGGTGCGGTCGCACTATCCGTGCCGCTGCCAGTTGGCACCCAACCGGTGAGTCTGGTCAAGCAAATCGCCGCAAATCCAGGCGAAAACCGAGTCCTTAACTCTTACAACGCAGGTGGTCTCGTACTCTGGTTCGCGAGGCCGCAAGTGAGCAAGAGCTTTGTGCAAGTGGGCATTGATGGCCGAGCAGACCGGTATGGCGCTGCTTACATTGATGAATACCTTGCCATGCAACGGGGTAAACCAGGGTGGGAAGCCACTGTCGCGCGACTGAATCCAAATGTCGCGCTGCTGGCCGACGAAGACGCATTAGTGCCGTTACTGCAGTCGCAGGGATGGCAGGTGATTGGACGAGAGGCTGAGTACGTGTTGTTGACACCAAACGGGGCGCGCCGATGAGTGCTGTTCCAGATGTCACCGCGACGGCCTCGACCTCGACGCGTGTTCGCTCCTGGTGGTCTTCACCACGATCGGCGGCAGTTCGGGGTACTCCTGGTGCAGTGACTACCTACGCGGTCTCGCGCCTCATGCTGTTTCTGATCCCGCTTGGCTTGATGATCTACCCCGGCGGAACTCTGCTCACAGATGACGTTCACCTGTACTGGTCCTGGTCAGAGGTCATTCTTTCCGGGCACTATCCAATCGCAGACCCAATGTGGCAGTACCCGCCACTCGCGGGGTTTGTCTTTGCCGTAGGTGCTCACCTGACGAGCGATCCGAAAATCGGGTTTATGATCTTGGCCTTGCTCGCTGATGCGCTGATCTTCGCGTGGCTACTGAAGCGCGGTCGCCAGACTGGTCGGTTGCAGGGTGCGTGGACCTATGCCATTGCCGGACTGGCAATCGGCCCAGTTCTCTTGACTCGATTCGACGTCTTCCCGACGCTCTTCGCGGTTGCTGGGCTAATGCTGCTGAGCCGACCGATCCGCAGCGGGATCATGTTTGGTGTAGGGGCACTCCTCAAGGTGTGGCCTGCGTTCTTGCTTGTTGCTGCGCCACGACGATCACTCCCGAAGGCAATCGCTGGCTTTGCCGCCATCGTCGTCTCCGTTTCCATTCTGCTTGCTTCGTGGGGTCCCAACGCCTGGTCATTCTTGTCCGAACAGGGTCAGCGAGGGCTGCAGATTGAATCCGTCGGCGGCGCCCCCTACGTTCTGGCCAACTTCTTCGGTTACGACCTGACAACGATGTTCCGGTACGGATCCTTGGAAATTAATGCTGCGGGAGCGGGCGCAATCGCCTCTGGTGTTGCTCTGACCGGATTTGTACTGCTCGGCTGGCTTGGCTACGCCCGACTCCGTGGTCGCCTCGAACGAGTTCCCGCCGGGGACATTGCGCTGGCTATCGTCTTGATTTCGATTGCGACGAGCCGCGTGTTCTCACCGCAATACATGGTGTGGGTCGCAGGTATCGGCGCCTTCGCAATGCTCGACGCCCGCACGCGGATGAAGCCGGTCTTATGGCTCGTGATGCTCACAGCCGTGTTCGGTCAACTGGTGTACCCGATCTACTACGGAAGCATGATTGACGGTACATGGCAGGGCGTTCTGTTCCAGATCACTCGGATTGTGTTACTGGTGACGGCAACGGTGTGGGCCACGGTCAGCGTCTTGCGCCCGAACCTCTACCCCGAGCCAAGCGACGAACTTGACGTCCGCGACGAACACTCAGAGGTCGGGGTCAACCCCGTCCAGGAGTCTGGTGAGGCGCGCAGCGATCAACGGCCAACTCCACGTTGATTCGACCCATTGGCGCCCGGCACTGCCCATCTTCTGAGCGAGTGCGGGGTCCAGCAGGATCTCGGTGATCCGCGCTGCTGCGGCGGCGGGTGACCCACCGGGAACCACAAATCCCGTCTCGCCTGGAATCACCGCATCCGGCGCCCCACCCGAATCGCCAGCAACCACAGGAATGCCCGTGGCGCTTGCCTCCAAGTAGACGATCCCAAGGCCTTCCACGTCCAAACCCCTGTTGCGGGTGCGGCACGGCATGGAGAAGACATCACCGGCGGCATAGTGGGCGGGTAGTTCGGAAAAGGGCACCGAACCAGTCATCACGATGTCCGCGTTCTGGTGGGTCTTATCGATCATCGACTGCAACTTGCCTCGGTACGGGCCCCCACCCACGATTAACAGGGCCGCTTCCGGCACACGCTGCCTGATCTGGGGCAATGCGTGAATCAATGTGTCCTGCCCCTTGCGTGGCATGAGCCGAGATACGCACACGATGACCTTGCGATCTGCTAGACCGTAGCGCTCACGCAGCACCTGGCCATCGGCGGAATTTGCCGGGCTAAACGTATCGGCCTCAACGCCGGGAACCAGTCGCCTCATCCGAGCGGCCGCGGCCGGTCCGATGGCGGCACCGATTCGTTCTCGGGTGTATTCACCAAGAAACGTGATGGTGTCGGTGTTGGCGCCAATTCGCCGCATCGCCGATCGGCCACCTGGCGTGATCGACCACGCTGCCTCATGGCCGTGCGTAATTCCCACGATGTGTTCGGCACCAGCGCCGCGCAAACCCTTGGACATGAGCCCCAGCGGAGCAGTTGCACCGAACAGGACTCGGTCACAGTTCTGCGATCGCACCAACTGTTGCGCCCACTTACGAACTCCTGGCGTCGGCAGCATCAACGATCGTGGATACCGAATCACCGGAAACGGCTGCTGCTCGTCGAACTGGTCGTCGCCTCCCCAGGTTGGGGCAAAGACAACGATCGAATCAGCAGGCTGGCGAACGATGAGACCGTGAACGAACGATTGGATTCCCCCTGGTCGCGGTGGGAAGTCATTGGTAATGACCAGGGTTCTGCCGCTCACCCCGCCATCTTGCCCGATTCGTCCCTCACCAGTCGCAGTGGCGGAACGAGGCCAGAGTCGGACAGGACGCCGATGACTCGTTCCTCCTCAGATTCCAACCTGCCATCCGACGGTGAGCCCAGCAACACACTCACCACACAATCCGAACAGGCAAGCGGACCAGCTACACACGTATCGCAATCAATCAGCACGATTCCTCCTCAAAGTTCCTGCAGGTCTTGTCCTGCTCGAAACCTAGGGAGCGGGTCTGACAACGCCGCGGGCAATCAGCTCGGCGACCTGTTCCGGGGTGACGCCGATCGCCGTCAGCACCGCTTCGGAATGTTCCCCGAGTTCCGGGGCGTGATCCCCGTTGTCGGTTCGTTGTTCCCAGGGAATTACCCGGAATACGTCGACAGCTTTGCCATCAGAGAACTTCGCCGTGGTGACGGCTCCGCGCTCAACCAAGTGGGGCTGTTCCAGGGCCTCGGTCAGGCTCAGCGCAGGGCCGACGCAGGTGTCTTGGGCCGCGAGTAAGTCCATCCAGTGGTCCCGGGGCTCACACGCGAATATCTCCGCGAGCGCATCGCGCAGTTCATCTTGGCGGTTCGGGTCGTATTGCAATTCGGCCAACTCAGGGCGACCCAGCAACTCGCACATCCGCACGAAGAACTTCGCCTCAAGCCCGGCAACGGTGATCCAACCGCCGTCAGCTGCTTCATAGAGGTCGTAGCAGGCCAGCCGTCCGGTAAGAAAATCCGGCGACGGCGGTGACTGCCCGGTACCGGCAACGGTCGACAACTGCATCGGCAGCAGGGATGCCGCGGTTTCGGCCATCGATATGTCGGCCCGAAAACCGGACCCGTCGCGCTGCACCACTCGCAGTCCCGCGAGCACGGCCAGCGCCGTGTGCATCCCAGCGGATAGGTCCGCGTTCTGCAGGCGGGGCATCGTGGCGTTGCCTTCGGAGTCCTTCACAAGCGTGAGGTAGCCCGCGTAGCCGACCGAATTGAGATCATGGGCCGGTCGACTTTGGTAGCCGCCGGTCGAACCAAAGGCGGTGATGGAGACGTGTACAAGCTTCGGATTCGTCGTGGCTAGGACTTCCGAACCAAGCCCGAGCCGATCAAGGACGCCAGGGCGGAATGAATCCACCAGCACATCGGCCTGACCGATCAGTTTCAGTACTACTGCCTGACCTTCGGCCGATTTCAAGTCCACCGAAATCGATCGTTTGCCCCGATTGAGGACGACGTGGCCAGCGCTCTGAGGTTGATCGGGAAACACCAGCATGTCGCGGATCCCGTCTCCACGGCCAGTGTCTTCCACTTTGATGACATCTGCTCCCAGCGAACTCAGGAGCAATGTGCCGTAGTTGCCGGGAAACAGTCGCGAGAAGTCGACGACCGTTACGCCAGCCAATGGCAGGTCAGACCCGCTCATGCTCCCGCTTTCGGAATGGTCACCACTTCGTCTCCGGAGCCACACCAACGGCATGTGACCGACTCGACGTCCTCGTGGAGCACCGTCACTTCTTCGATCTCAGGTTCGCCAGCGAGATCTGCATGCCAATACTCACGGGTACGCACAGTGCGCTGCACGTCAAATCGCGTCAGGTTGCCGCACCGGTTACAGCGCCACCTCGTGGCTGAATCAGGAAGTCGAAGCACGGGCGCTATCTTGCCGCTTCCGAACTGACCGCCGCCCACCGGTCCAGGAGTCGCAAGACCGCGCCGGAGTCAATCGCCTCGGCAGCGCGCGGCATCGCAGCAATAACTCGTGCCGTGATGTCCTCGTCGGAGTGGATTCCGTTCGCGGCATCCCACGCAACCAAAGCTGCCGCGGTGTTAAGTACGACGGCATCACGAACCGCGCGCAGCGGGCCTTCGGTTGCTCCGCCAAACATGTCGCGAGCAATCTTCGCGTTTAGTTCTGCCGTGCCGCCTTTGAGTTCGCTCGCCTGCCCCTCAGACACGCCAGTTGCCGCGAGCCGAATGCTGTCGAGGTGGACCGCGCCGCCGCGGGTTGCGTCCCATACTTCGGTGTCGGCAAAGATCGTGACTTCATCAAGGCCGTCACTGCCGCGAACGACAAGTGCATTCGTGCCGCGATCGGCGAGGACGTCAGCCATCACCGGGGCGAGACGCAGGTTCGCGCACCCGATCATCGCGGCAGTGGGCCGCGCAGGATTGGCAAGCGGACCAAGGATGTTGAACACCGTGGGCACGCCGATCTCGCGACGGGTCGGCCCAGCGAACCTCAT
>JAOAUD010000108.1 GCA_030157755.1 Candidatus Nanopelagicales bacterium | reverse complement strand
CCGAGGCTGCGCAGATGATCATGATTCCGCGCGGAGGCCGTGCCAATAACAGTTGCGCCAGCGAGTTTGGCCAGCTGAGCGGCGAACTGCCCAACTCCGCCGGAGGCGCCATGGATAAGGACGATCTCGCCCGGTTGGATGTCGAGTCGGCGTGTCAGTTGGAATGCCGTCAGTCCGGTGAGTGGGACGCCCGCCGCGCGTTCAAGTTCAATGCTTGTTGGTGCCTTGGCGAGGACGCGAACTGGAAGGACAACCTTCTCCGCGACCGTGCCGTGCTCCACCGTGTCAAGACGTGCGTAACCAAATACGCAGTCGCCCGGAGCGAACTCCGTGACTGCAGCACCTACCTCAGTGACCTCTCCTGCGACGTCCCAACCGATGACGACGGGGAATCGCAGCTCGAGGTAGCCCTCAAGGTATCCATGGGCGATCTTGTAGTCGACGGGGTTGATCCCGGCGCCAACAACCTTCACCACAACGGAGTCCGGGCCTACGGGCGCCAGTGGGATCTCACCAATCTGCAACACCTCTGGACCGCCAAAGTGGTCGTAGAACACGGAGCGGGCAGTTGCTTTGTCGGTCATCGAATTCCCATCTGAACGTCGGCTGCTGTCGGCTCAACACCGGCTATCTCGAGGCTATTCCTTCGCTGCGATTGGGCGAACGGATCCTGTCGTGGGCGTGCTTGGCTGGGAGGTTTGATGGTTTGCTCAGCCGTGTCACCATCATTGGCGCCAGGAAGGCAGTTCCTATGACGCCAGGAAGGCAGTTCCTATGACTTGCACTCGGCCACACGCCCTCATCACTGGAGCCGGTTCCGGGATTGGGCAAGCCACGGTCACTGCGGCTCTTGATGCGGGCTTTCACGTCTTCGCCGGTGATCGCGCCAAGGATGGCGCAAGTGGGCAGCTCATTGATGGTCCACGAACTCGCCTGCGGCTCGACGTCACGGATGCCGCCGACATCGACAGGGCAGCCGAGGTCATCGGTGAGCACGTTGGCGATCGAGGGCTCGACGCGCTCGCGAACGTTGCGGGTATCGGAATGGCGGTTCCGCTTGAGGTGGTCGACAGCGAATCGTTGCGGCGGATCTTCGAGGTCAACGTCATCGGTCAGATGGCACTGACCCGTGCGATGACGCCGTTGGTCCGGATGGCGGAAGGTCGGATTGTGTTCGTCGGTTCGATTGGCGACCGGCTGACCGTTCCGTTCGCCGGACCGCTGACGGCATCCAAAGCCGCAATCGCCTCACTGAGCGACACTTTGCGCCAAGAGTTGGCTCCCTGGGGAATTCGAGTGATCTTGGTCGAACCAGCAAGCATTCATACCCCCGCAGTAGATGCGATGAATGCGGAGGTGCAGCGCACAAGCGAGGGCTTCAGCGCTGCGCAGGCGCAGCTCTACGGCGAGTCATATCGAGGGGTCCTTGCGAAGTTCCTGGAGCAGGAGGAGCACGGAAGTCCCCCGGAAGTAGCCGCGGAAACCATCGTCAAAGCCCTCACAGATTCTCGTCCGAAGCCCCGGTACCTGACTGGTGATGGCGCCACAAAACTCGCCCTGTTGGCGAAGTTGCCACTTCAGGCGCAGGATGCCGCAAAGCGCCGTATTTTCGGGCTACCTCGACCCAGGTCGGTCGAGGATGGCGAGAGTTCGAGCCGCTAGTTTTCGTAGTAGTAGGCATTCCCTGCTGGCGGTTCAACGTTGTGGTGCACACACCACGAATTGAAGTCAGTCTCTGCGCTCGCACAGAACTCCTGCCAGGCGTACAGAAGTTGACCTTCCCGTTCTGCCGCAGTGCGCAGAGGGTCGTCCGAATCCGGGAGCAGCTCGCGGATTTCAATGAGCCGACGTTCGTTCAGATCGACATCGCCAAGGTAGCGCGATTCGCTCAAGTGGTGGGCGTCATCCTCCAAGATTCGTAGGAGGTGCCGTGCGAGGCATTGCCGCACCGCAACATCGTCCGGAGTGTTCGCGAGCTGCTCGCGAAGCAGGTTGCCAGGAGGGTCAGGTGCACCAGGCCCCGCGGCCTCGTACACCTCCGCGGTGAAGCGGCCGACGAGCCAGATCGTTGCCCGCGGATCGCTGGGGTCGGCGTCGCGATGCTCGAACAGGGTCGGCACTACGACAGCCGTTCGCAACGGCATCGGGACCAGAGGCTGGGTCACAACGCGGTCGGCCAGAACCTCTGAGCACAGCCAACTGACAAATGCCCAACGTTGTGCAAGTGCTTGGTCGACGAGGGAGTCGGCGAAGAGCCGTACCTGCACCATGGCCTCCTTGCGGAGCCCACGTTGCTGGAGGTCGGCGAACGACGCGTAGATGGGCCACTGGCTGTTCGTTGAAGCCAGTTGAAGTGCCGCGTACGTTTCACCGCGCCAGTCGTTCGCAGCCATCCGTTGAAGGATCAGTTGTTGTTGGTTGGCAGCTTGGGGATGAGCCACCCGAGGAAGGCATCGGCCGACCGCGTCTGCAGGTAAACGGTGCCAGGTCCGGTCAGGTCGGCCACTAGTCCTTCGCCGGATAGGAAGGTGCTCTTCCAGTTGCCGACTTTGCGCGTGGTGTAGGTGATGCCCTCTGACCACCCCACAACATGGCCGGAGTCGATCGTGAACGTTTCTCCTGCCTGCAACTGACGGCTATCCATCGCGCCGTAGGAGCTCAGAATCAGCTGGCCCGTGCCGCTGCACTTGAGAATGAACAGACCCTCACTGCTGAAGAATGTCTTCGCGCCGCCCCAACTGGAGTCCACCTCGACGGTTAGCGCAGACGCAAGATAAGAGCCTGACTGCAAGTAGACGGTCTGGCCGGATAGGTCCCACACCACGACGTCGCCTGGTAGATCGGGGGCGAACGAAACCTCGCCGCCTTGTGGGCCTGCAGTGAACGTGTTCATGAAGAACGACTCACCACCGAGGACGGACCGGCGCAGACCTTTCATGATGCCGCCCTGCGTGCTGGTTTCGATATCGACGTTCTGCATCGACACCATTGCGCCAGCCTCGGCTTTGACAACCTCGTTTGGCGCCAGCGTCACCGCAGCCATGGCGAATGACGGCGAATACTTGACCTGTGTCTCCATCTCGGCATCCTCACATTCAGTTCTGGCGGGCTGGTCAGCGCTCGCGTTTGATCGTCACGAATGTTGGCCCCTGATAGGCGAGCGCCTCGTCCATCACGGCGTCCAGATCCGCCAGTCCGTCGATGTGCAGTGTCTTGGCCCCGAGTCCCTTGGCGATTGTGGCCACGTCGACCGGCGGTTGGTTGAAGTCGAGTCCGACGAACTTGGTGGTGTCGAGTGACCCACCCACGAAGTTGACCCACAGTTCCTTGAGGAGGTGGTACTCCTCATTGACGAAGCAGATGTAGACCACGGGAATCTGGTGGGCGGCCGCCGTCCAGATTGCGTGGATCGAGAACAGGCTGCCACCGTCTCCAACGAAGCAGACTGCGTGCTCTGATGTACCGAGTGCGATCCCAGTTGCCAGCGGCATCGCCCAGCCCAGGCCGCCTCCGCGGGGGCTGAAGTAGACATTCCGGAAACCTAACTTCGTCGCCATACCTTGGACAATGTCGTCTTCGGATGACCCTTCAGTAACGATGTGAGTGAGGGGGTCGAGGTGCTTCAGAACGCCGACGATCAGCGCATCGCTCGCATGAGGACCTGAGTCTGGGAACTCCGCTTCTAGTGCTGCGACATCCGGCTTGGTGTCGGGTGCCAGCTCGGTGTTGACGTCGAGTTTGAGCGCACGTCCGATGGCGTTGACGGTGGCGCGCACGTCCCCTACAACCGCCATGTCCACTGGCCAGTCAAAACTCAACTGATCGGTCGCGGGGCTCACCTGAATGATCTTGAGCTCAGGCGGGACGGCAGGGGCATCCGACCAAGTGAAGGTATCGATCTTCTCGCCAAGAAGTAGAACCGT
>JAOAUD010000107.1 GCA_030157755.1 Candidatus Nanopelagicales bacterium | reverse complement strand
CAGGGTCGTTGATGGCGACACCTTCACAATCAAGCTGGGATCGCAGACGACGAAGGTTCGGGTCATCGGGATCGATACTCCGGAATCCGTGGATCCGCGCCGTCCCGTGCAGTGTTTTGGTAAAGAGGCGAGCGCACGAGCCTCCGCGCTGTTGTCGGGTAAGAACGTGTGGCTCGAGGTCGACCCGAATCAGGATACGAGGGACCGTTTCGGTCGACTACTGCGATTCGTCTGGATCGACAACACAAGCGACTTCGGGCTCACGATGATTCGCGATGGATTCGCACTGGAATACACCTACGACTTGCCCTACCGCTATCAAGCGCAGTACCGAAGCGCTCAAGTCGCTGCGAAGGAAGCGGATGCAGGTTTGTGGTCGCCCTCGACGTGTGCAGGGAACACGAAGCGTGCCGCCTGAACATCACCACGACCAAATGGGTGGCGTTGAAGGCAGCGACGGTCATGCAACGAGCGATGAGCCGCTGTGAGCGTTAGCGTGTTCGACACCGGTGGGCAAGTGCCTATCGAGTAGAAGAATGCTTCTGTGGATCAAGAAGGAGATTGCGGTGCCTGCTGTCGAACGACTTTCCGGCTGGGATTTCGCCACTTGGAGGTCGGCTTCTGAAGATCCGGCCCTTCGATCGACAATGATCGGTTTGCTTATCTTGGAGAAATCTCCCGATTGGGAACGCCTCGTTGAGCGTTACGACCGGGCAAGCCGAACGCAGCTCATCCTGCGCAAGCGTGTCGTTGAGGGCCCAGTAGCCATCGCCAATCCACGTCTCGTCATCGATCCGAACTTTGACCTGAGCTTCCATATGCGACGTTTCACGGCTGCGGAAGGCACCACGTGGGCTGACGTACTTGATGAATGCCGACGCCAGAGCATGACGGACTTCGACCGGGATCGTCCGCTGTGGCGAGTCACCGTGCTCGAGGGACTCCCTGGTGGCAAAGCGGCTGTCATCTCAAAGCTGCACCACGCCATCGCTGATGGACAGGGTGCGCTGCAACTTGGTGCCGCGCTAGTAGACGTCTCGCCAGAGGGCTTCGATCTCGGACCGATGCCGCCGGCCCCAGAATCCGCGACGCTCACACCGCGTCACTTCGCCGAGATCATGGTTCAGGACAATGCCGAGTGGCTCGTCAACGCCGCGCGGGACGTCATCAAGCAGGCGATCCCAACGCTGGTCGACGCACTCACTGCACCCCAAGAGACTGTCGAGAAAATCTCCGAAACGGTCAGCTCCCTCGCGCGGTTTGCAAATACGCCGACGTCACCACTGTCGCCAGTGATGCGCCGACGAAGCATCAACTACCACTTCTCAACGTTCGACATGCGCTTCCGTGATCTTCGCGATGGTGTGAAGGCGCAGGGCCATACCGTGAATGACGGATTCCTGGCCGCAATTTCGCTCGGCTTGAAGGACTACCACAAGAAGCTTGGCGCGCCGGTCGATGAGCTTCACCTCAACATGCCGATTAGTACACGTGGCGCGACCGCGGACGCACAGAATGCCGTGAGCATTGCGCGATTCGACTTGCCCACCAACTTCACCGACGTCAACAAGCTCATGGACAACCTTGGGCAGACGGTCAGGAAGATGCGTGCCGAGCCAGCCTTGGAGTACGCGAATCAGTTGGGGGAAATAAGTCGCTTCCTGCCCAAGGAACTCCTGACGCAAGCCGCACAGGCAAGCGATGTCACGGCGTCCAATGTGCCGGGCCCACCGGTGACGGTGTATCTGGCGGGCGCGAAGGTTGAAGAAATGGTGCCACTGCCTCCGCCCATCGGAGCAGCCGTGTTCGTTGCACTGCTGACCTATGCAGGCAAGGCAACAATCGGGGTTGCGATGGACGATGCTGCAATCACCGACCGGGATCTCCTCATGTCTTGTTTGCGGGCAGGGTTCGCCAAGATCACCGGAAAGCCGGTGACGGATGCCAACCCATTCACCCAAGTAGGCGCAGGAGTCAGTACTCGCGCGAAGAAGGCCCCGGCTAAGAAGGCGGCTGCGAAGAAGGCCCCGGCCAAGAAGGTCGCCGCGAAGAAGGCCCCGGCCAAGAAGGTCGCCGCGAAGAAGGCCCCAGCTAAGAAGGTCGCCGCGAAGAAGGCCCCAGCTAAGAAGGTCACTGCGAAGAAGGTCGCCGCAAAGAAGACTGTCGCAACCAAGAGGGGCTAGTCATGGCCAGGTATCGAATGTCGGCACGGCGACGGATTTCAATCGCTAGTTACAAGCCGCCGCACGAGGGCGTGATTCATGCCGCGATGACATTGGACTGTTCCAATGTGGTTGCGTATCTGGCCGATGTTCGTGAGCGGACTGGCAAGAAAGTCACTATCACCGCATTCATGGGAGCAATCGTGGGTCGCGCGCTGCGCGCTGAACCAACGCTGAACGGACGAATTCATTTTGGACGGTACATCCCGTACGACAGCGTGAATGTTGCCTTCCTTGTTCAAGTGAACGAAGGTGACAACCTTGCTCAGGTGTTGCTCAAGGACATCGACACGATGACCCCCGTTGAGGTGTTTGACGGTTTGCACGCCAAGGCTTCGAACGTGCGCAGCGGCGGCGACAAGAACTTCGAGAAGAGCATCAAGCTCACGGGAAAGCTGCCAACTCCGGTATTGCGACGGGTTCTTTCCCTCGGTGGGTTCATGACGACGGGTGTCGGCAAGTCATTTGCAGGTCAACCCGCATTCCCGTTCGGGTCGGCTGTGATCACGTCAGTGGGGATGCTCGGGGTTGACGAGGCGTTCGTTCCCCCGACCCCATTCCTGCGCGTACCGCTCTACGTGACGATCGGACAGATCAAGGACATGGTCTTCGCCGAAGATGGGCAACCCGTCGTGCGTCCGGGCATGACCATTACGGCTACGCTAGACCACAGGTTCGTTGACGGATTTCAGGCCGCCACACTGGCCGCGCAGGTGCGTAAGTACTTCGCACATCCTGAGCTCTTTGAAGGCCAGAACACGTAGGCGCAGTGCGATGAGGGGATCACATGGCTGACGAGAAGGCCGGGTCTCGATCCCTTCCCAATACTGAAATTCTCTTCTTCTGCTCGATGACAGCGCTACTGATCGTCGGCGTCGTGGCATCGGTCGTCGGCGCTGCGGACATCGCTCGGATCGTCTGGGTCATTGGCACCGTTATCGGTTTGGTCGTCAGCGTTGTCTCCACAGCGATTGATATTGCCCACCGCCGCCTATCCGTCGACGTCATTGCGATCCTGGCACTCGCTGGCGCGCTGTGGATCGATGAACCACTCGCGGGTTCGTTGATTGCGGTCATGCTCGCGACCGGAGTCCTCCTCGAGGCAAGGGCGGCTGCGAGGGCAAAGCGAGAGTTGGACCTGCTTGTTCGACGAGCGCCGCGGCGAGCCCGACGCCGAGTTGGTGACCAGGTCAGCGACATTGATGTGAACGAGGTCAATCAGGGCGATCAACTGATTGTTGCCAACGGCGAGATAGTCCCTGTTGATGGGCGACTGCAGACCGACGGCGTGTTTGACGAATCAGCCCTGACGGGGGAGTCGGTACCCGTCGAGCGAATTGCCGGTGACGAGATCCGCAGTGGTGTGGTGAATGCTGGACGCTCTGTTGAGCTGACGGCGACGGCCACTGCGAGCGATTCTTCCTACGCCGGGATCATCAGACTCGTAGAAGAAGCACAGGCCGGCTCAGCCGATTTTGTCCGAGCGGCTGATCGTTTCGCGATCGCGTTTGTTCCGTTGACGTTGATCCTCGCGGGTGTCGCCTGGCTCGTCAGCGGAGACCCCGTCAGAGCCGTCGCTGTGTTTGTCGTTGCGACGCCGTGTCCGCTTCTGCTGGCGGCCCCGATTGCGATCATGTCCGGGCTGTCGCGATGCTCTCGGGCAGGTGTCGTGGTCAAGGGCGGCGCAGTTCTCGAACGGTTGGCCGCCGGACGCATCCTGCTTTTCGACAAGACCGGGACGCTCACTCAGGGC
>JAOAUD010000106.1 GCA_030157755.1 Candidatus Nanopelagicales bacterium | reverse complement strand
CCCTCGATGATCTCCGCGCCGCCCACCAGGGCACCTTTCCCGCCCTTTTTGCCTAGCCGCCCAGCAATGGGGGGAGTTTCCGTCGTTTCAGGGCAGCTAACCGCCACGTTGCGAGCAGATTGACCTAAATCGCGTGGCAATACGGTCCGCAAGGGGTGAGATGGCCGCTCCAGCCACGGCTATGGAGCACCACGGCAATTTGCTGGGCCGCACCGCATGCATCTTCATGGACGTCGGCCCACCCGAATCGCAGCGCGACACGTCCGGAGGCCGCGACTGCGTTGTCTCGCCGAAAGTCGCGCAGTCTCCCCGTCGGATCAGCGTGGCCCAACCGTCCATCGAACTCGAGCACAAGTCCGAACTCCTCGATGACACGGTCGCGATACACAACCCCACCATCCTGGAACTCGCGAACCTGCCCGCGTCCGGTCGGCAGACCGTGTGGTCGCAGCACGAGTCGCACGGCATCGACCTCAAGGACCGTGGTCGATCCATCTTGATATTCGGCCAATAGGTCTTTGATCAACCCGCGAAACCTCACTCGCCGGTGGGCATTCAGGGCCTTGAGGATGTCGTCAGGTTTGACCACGCGTCGCTGGCACGCCTCTGTGACCAGCTGCTCGACGTAGCGATGCGATCTGGAGTTCTGTGTGGCGTCGATGACCGCGTACTCGGCGCGTTCGGTGGGTGGCATCCCCATGGGATGCCTGACTGGCGGCACGAGCCGATGCCGTGAGACCTCGATCGAATCCGTCGGTTGAGTGCGGTACTCATTCCACGGCACACCGACCTTCACCGGAAGCTGAGCTTGTCCGAGGCCCCACGCTTGCAGCGCAGTGCTCCCCAGGAGATACGAACGGTCGCCCATGAGCAGGTGAGCTCCCCACCACCAAGCCGCCATTGACGGTTCGCCGGTCTCGGTGAGGTAAGTGCCACGGAAAAGCGTTTGCCAGCGGTTGGCGCGAAGCTGGGCGCGGATCATGGAGTCTGTCCACCCAGCCGACTCGAGCTGTCGACGTGCAATGACGCCTGCCTGGTGACTGGACCAGTGCCTCGCCGTCTGGTGTCGCGCAAGTGAGGATGGGGGCATCGGACAATCCTGGCCCGACTTCGGCCGACGCCGCCGTCTCCTGCCTGCCCCCTGTGGAAACCGCCGCCTGCTCGGCTGTCCGCCGCGCACGGCCCCGCGCCTACCAATGGGTGGGGTTTCCGTCGTTCCAGGGCAGCCAACCGCCACAATGCTGGGTGTGGACCCCGTTGCGACGTGTGTGGCTGCCTACAACCGTGGGGAGAAGCCGGATCGGGTGAGCGAAAAGACGGCGGTGAAGCTCTTGACGCAGCTGCTCGTCGCCAAAGCCCCCGGCAACAGCGTCGAGGTAAGGGTGCCGCCGTACTCGGCGGTGCAGATCCTTGAAGGCGTCCGGCATCGCCGGGGTACCCCTCCGGCCACGGTTGAATGCACCGCGCAAGTCTTCATCGAACTCGCCACTGGAGCGCTGACGTGGGCAGCGGCAAAAGAGGCTGGACAGGTCGTTGCCAGCGGTCAACGTAGCGATTTGTCGGACCTGCTGCCGCTAGTGCCGATGCCGCCTGTTTGAGATTCGGCCCGCCGCCCTTACACTCGAACAGTGACGCGCGGCGATGGTCTGCTCAATCACGACCTGCTACCCGGTGAAAAGGGACCCCAAGACGCCTGTGGTGTGTTCGGGGTCTGGGCGCCGGGCGAGGAAGTCGCAAAGCTGACGTACTTCGGTTTGTACGCCCTTCAGCACCGCGGCCAGGAGTCCGCCGGTATCGCCGTCAGTGATGGCAACGAAATCCTCGTCTACAAAGAGATGGGCCTGGTATCTCAGGTCTTCAATGAAGCGACACTCGAAAGCCTCGACGGCTATCTAGCGATCGGTCACGCTCGGTACTCCACCACGGGCGCCAGCGTCTGGGAAAACGCCCAGCCGACCTTCCGACGCACAGCGACCGGAAACCTTGCCCTCGGCCACAACGGAAACCTGACGAACACGGCAGAGCTTGCGCAACGGCTCGCCGAGACGATCAAGGAGTCGGGCGAACTGCAGCTCGGCCAGGTTCCAACGTCAACCAGTGATACAGAACTGATGACCGCGCTGCTCGCTGGTCACCCCGATATTTCGATCGAACAAGCCGCGATGGTCGAACTGCCGAGAATGCGCGGTGCGTTCTCCCTGGTGTTCATGGACGACACGACCCTGTACGCAGCGCGCGATCCGCAGGGAATCCGGCCACTGGTCCTCGGTGAGCTCGAGACGGGCTGGGTTGTGGCCAGCGAAACCGCAGCCCTAGACATCGTTGGCGCGAAATTTGTGCGCGACATCCTCCCGGGTGAACTCGTGGCGATCGACGGCGACGGAGTCCGCAGCCAGCGGTTCGCGGAAGCCGAGCCGAAGGCTTGCCTGTTCGAATACGTCTACCTTGCCCGCCCAGACACCGCGCTCGATGGTCAAAGCGTGCATACCACCCGCGTTGAGGTTGGCCGCCGTCTCGCGAAGGAACACCCGGTCGAAGCCGACTTGGTGATTCCCGTCCCCGAGTCTGGAACTCCCGGGGCAGTTGGTTACGCGCAAGCCTCGGGAATCCCGTTCGCCCAAGGCCTCGTGAAGAACGCCTACGTTGGCCGTACCTTTATTTCGCCGTCCCAGACGCTGCGGCAACTCGGAATCCGGCTCAAGCTCAACCCGCTGCGCGAAGTCATTGCGGGCAAGCGCCTCGTTGTTGTTGATGACTCGATCGTGCGAGGTAACACTCAGCGGGCCATCGTGAAGATGCTCCGCGAGGCGGGTGCCAAGGAGGTCCACGTTCGAATCTCGTCGCCGCCGGTCAAATGGCCATGTTTCTACGGGATCGACTTCGCCACCCGCGCCGAACTCATAGCGAACAATCAAACCGTCGACGAGATCCGCGAATCGATCGGTGCCGATTCCCTGAACTACATTGCGTTGGACAACCTGATTGAGGCAACCAACGTGCCGAAGGACAACCTCTGCCGAGCCTGCTTCGACGGGATCTACCCTGTCGAATTGCCAGAGCCGGAGCACCTTGGCAAGTACTTGCTGGAAGACGAACTCGAAGCCGTCGTTGCCGACGGGCTTGTCACGAACGCAACTCCAAGCAGTGAAACGATCGGAGCGTTGGGGCAACCGTGACCAATCCATCAGGTGTTACGTACGCCGCTGCCGGTGTCGACACAGTTGCTGGTGAACGGGCAGTCGAGCTGATGAAGGCCTCGGTCGCCAAGGCCACCCGTCCGGAAGCGGTCGGGGCGTTCGGTGGATTCGCGGGCCTCTTCGACGCCTCGGCAATTGCCAGCTACCGCAAGCCATTGCTGGCAACCTCAACCGATGGTGTCGGTACAAAGGTCGCGGTTGCTCAGGCGATGGACAAGCACGACACGATCGGCATCGACCTGGTGGCAATGGTGGTTGACGACCTCGTGGTCACCGGCGCGGAGCCGCTCTTCATGACCGACTACATCGCGTGCGGCAAGGTCGTCCCGGAACGGATTGCGGCGATCGTCACCGGAATTGCCAACGGCTGCATCCAGGCCGGTTGTGCCCTCCTCGGAGGCGAAACCGCCGAGCACCCTGGGCTTCTTGGCGTGGATGAGTACGACGTTGCGGGTGCGGGGACTGCGGTTGTGGAGGCCGACTCGGTCCTCGGCCCAGATCGAGTGCGCCCTGGTGACGTCGCGATCGCAATGCGCGCGTCCGGTCTGCACAGCAACGGCTATTCGTTGGCCCGCCACGTATTGCTCACGCACGCAGGGTGGGAGCTCGGTCGGGACGTGCCCCAACTCGGTCGCACGCTCGGTGAGGAACTCCTCGAACCTACCCGGATCTACGCGCAGGACTGCCTGGCAATTGCTCGCGACGATTCGATCGAGATCAAAGCGTTCTCACACATCACCGGTGGTGGATTGGCCGCGAACATCGCGCGTGTGTTGCCACCGGGATTGCACCTCGATGTTTCCCGCGACAGCTGGACGCCGCAGCCAGTCTTCACGTTGATCGGCGAACTTGGCGACGTCGAAACCGGAGAACTTGAGCGCACGTTCAACATGGGAATCGGGATGTTGGCAATTGTGAGCCCGCAATCCGTTGACGCGACGCTTGCGCTCCTCCAGGCGCGCGGAGTGGAGAGCTGGAGGTGCGGTGAGGTTCGGTCTGCAACCGATTCGGACCGCTCGGATGCTCCCGCCAAGGGCGGCGCGGGTGGGTCAGTGCAACTCCTGGGCAGCTACTGCAACTAGCGGCGCCCAGGGACTAGCGAGAAGGCAGCCCTGCCGACGAACCGGAGGTTGGCGGTGGCGGAGGCAGGGGTTCAAGTCCACGGGCTTCTGGTGACGTAAGAACCGGGGCCGGTGGTGGCGGGGCAGGCACTGACTCGGCTTTGGCCGGTGACCCGTCGAGCAGAGCACGAACTTCGCTGGCTAGGTAACGTCGGTGGCCCCCAAGAGTGCGCACCGAGCTCAACTTTCCGGCTTTTGCCCACCTGGTCACGGTTTTGGGGTCCACGCGGAACATCGCTGCGACCTCAGCAGGGGTCAGCAGCGGCTCGGAGTCGTTCACCTCAGCAGTCATTACCTTGAGTGTCACCACGTAATGGGGTGGAAGCAACCCATTTGCCCCATTTGCGCTAATCGGAAGATTCGTGCCCCTGCTGCCAAATGCAACACGGGCGGGGTACTCTTGCCTCTGATTGCTGACGCGGGTTTTGCCAGAGTCAGGCGAGTGCGTAAGATTCCGGTTTGCGTCAGTTAGAAGTGTTAGTTTTTTGAAACGCTAGATTTTCTGAAGTGCCCGAAACTGAAACTGCCAGACAACGTCGATTCCGGGGATAGCCCGGGCGAGGGGGTCGAGCCATGGGGCGCGGCCGAGCTAAGGCCAAGCAGACCAAGGTCGCTCGCGAGTTGAAGTACAACGCTCCGCAGACCGACTTTGATGCCCTGCGCGCTGAACTGAGCGGTGCGAAGCCGCAGAGCGGTCATGCACGTCCACAGTCGGACGATGACGATGATCCGTTCGCCAAGTACGACGACGACAAGGGCTGAACGCCACCACACCAAACCGGGTTCTCATCGGGCCGGTAGCCCGAGCCGTGGACCCGGATGTGCGTGCGGCGCTCGCGATACCTAGGCTCTGCTGTTGTGGCAGCAGCACCCGGATACCCCGACATCGCTTCCGCTTTGGTGCGAAACGACTATGACGAGGTAATCCGAGGAGTTCGCGAAGCCGTCACCGCCGACGGAGTCGCGGCGCTGTCCGATGCAGTCATCCAAGAATGGCTCGGGCGTAGGTATCGAAACATCTTCCTCACCGAATGTGGTGACGACGCCAGTGCGCTGCGCGCCGCCAAAGTGCCGATGCCAATCCAGTTGATCGATCGTCGATCGAGCCGCGAACTTGTTGCCGCGCGATTCCTCAAGGGCGTCAACCGCCAAGAGTCGCAGGCGCTGCTGCCAGATGCCAAGGAACCCAAACTCAACGGCTCGACGTTGCTGTTCGTGCCAGGTCTGATGACGGGACTGCTGCCCGTGATGGCGTTCCAGTCCGTGTGGGGTCGAATCGAGAAACGATTTGGCGTGCGCATTTTGGGAGCCGAGGTACACCCGGTCCGCTCGTGCGCCGACAACACAGCCGACATCAAATTGGCAATTGAAAAGGGTCGCGGCTTCGATGCCGACTCTCAACACATCCCCGCCAAAGAAGCGAAGAAGCCAAAAGATGTCGTGATGCTTGGTTATGACAAGGGAGCGGCAGATGCGCTGACCTTCCTTGTTGACAACCCGAACCTGCGCAGCCGCGTGAAGGCCTTTGTCGGTTGGGCGGGGATCTTCGGCGGCTCGTACATTGCCGACGACATCTACTCCAGGCTTGATGCGAACCCGTCAACGAGCTCGCCGTTGAGTGGGCCGATCGGCAAGATGCTGCGCCAGATCGTTCCCGTGGTCCAGGCGGATCGCGTCACGACCCGCCTCGAGCAGTACGACGTCAATGCGGCCATCGGTGACATCACGACGGGCGTGCGAACCCAGTACCTTGCAGATCACGTCGATGAGATCAACGAGATGGGCATCCCGACCTTCACGGTCGAGGGCGTGACGTCGCTGCGTGAAGTGCCCTACTACCAGGCGATGGGCGTCCTGCAGCTCAATAGCTACGACAAGAACAACGACATGTTGATCACCGTGGGGCAAGCGCGACTACCGGTGGCGCACTCAACGCGGCTCGCAAGCTTCCGCGGACACCATTGGGATCTTGCGTACGACCCATTCCCGTGGTTCACCCGGATGGGATCGCTGAACGTTGACCACAAATTCGCCCGATACCCGGCAATGGCCGCCCTGCTCATCCTGTTAGCCGAAATCGGCTTGATGAACTGAGCGGCCATTGACCGTTCGAGCGAGCGTCTTGGTTAGCGCTGCTTGCGTGGAGTTAGTTTCGAAAGCGCCATTAAGGCGAATCCGACTGTGAACAGTGCAACTGCTAGCCACGCGATGTGCGCGACTGCGGCTCCCGTTGCGGCCAGGGTTCCGCCTGCGGCGGCGGCTCCTCCTCCTTGATACATCTGATTTCCCCCTTCTTACTGGGTCTTGTAGTTGGTGTGGTCGGTGTGGGTTTGGTGGTTAGTGCGCCGCGAGCGCCCGGTCCTCAGATTCCGGTGACGAACTCGGCTGCGGAACGCTGTGGGCGTCGGCACTACCGCTGTCTGTTGGGTGGTACCAGTCGGCCTGGCGACCCGACACGATGTCGAAGATGGATCGCACGATCACTGCTTGCAGGAACAAGTCGTACACAAACTCGATGACCATCGGCACTGCAACGGCGAGTGACTTGTACCCGCCCTTCCAGACCGTCACGATCCGCTCGACCACGAAGATCAGCCCGATCGCAAGCCACAGCAGCTGGATGTGGAAGTTCCCGGTGACCGCACTGAGGATGGTCAGTCCGATGAACAACCACATGGCGAACATCCCGAGGATCATGATCCCCTGTTGGATGAAGTAGGGCCGTGTGACCTTGCTGAGTTTGTAGTGGCGGAGGTTCTCAAGCGCACCACGTTGCCAGCGCATGCGTTGGTGCCAGAGGTCGCGCCAGTTCAGCATGACCTCGGTGCGCACGATGCATTCCTTGGGCGACATCGTGCGGTAGCCGAGCGTCTTGATCGCGAGCGTGAGTTCGTTGTCCTCGGTAAGCGCGAGGGTGTCGTAGACGCCATAGCTACCGGGGAGGTCTCCGTCGCGCCGTGCGTTGGCAACCATGCGAAGGACGTCGACGCGAAGAACCGATGCGGTTCCCGTCAACACCCAGGCGCGAGCACCGCGGCGGGCAACCTCGCGGGCGTAGCGGATGTATTCGTTTCGCTGAAGTTGGGCAACCAGACCGCCGCCGGGATCGCCGAGAAAGACCCCACCGACAGCGCCAGCGTCAGGAGTGATCTCGAATTCCTCGATCGCTCGGACGACGAAGCCGTCGTCGATGCGTGAGTCAGCGTCCATAACAAGTACGTAGTCATCGTCGGTGAGTGACGGAAGATCAAATGGGGTTGGCCCCAGGTCAAGCATCGCGGTCAGGGCCTGGTTGAGTGCGCCGGCCTTCTTGTCGGTGTTGTCGATGCTCTCAATGACGGTTGCTCCGGCAGCATTCGCGCGGGCCACGGTGTCGTCCGTTGAGTTGTCGGAAATGACCACAACTTGATCGACCTGCCCAGCAATCGACGCGACCGATGCGGCAATGCCGTCGCTCTCGTTGTGTGCTGGAATCAGTCCGATGATCAAGGGATCTCCTCCGGAGGATGTGGTCACCGCGAGTCATTGGTGGCCCCGCGATGGGCTAATGGGTACATCTAACTTCTACCCGAAAACCCCTGAAAAGTAACGGAAAGTGACGTAGGACTCGGTGGGTTCTGCCGTTCGGCGCAGCAAGCCACCAAAAGGCTTAGACCAAGCGGGTGAAGATCGACTGATTTGCGGGTCGATCACGGTTTCTAGTCCCGTTTGTCGGGAACAACCCTATTAGTGAATTGGATTCACGAAAGGGGACAACTTTGAAGACAATCACACGTGTACTTTCCGCTTCGACGATTGCTGCCGTGGTTGCCGCACCGGTGATCATGATCGCGGGCCCGGCCAACGCGACCGAAGCCCTGCCCACTCAGGCAGTCGTATCGACGGACGGAACCCAAGAACTAACTAACGAGAGTCCGGAAGCCAACAACGTTGATGTTGTGGCTCCGAAGCAGCTGGGCTCCGCGGATGCGGCAGTTCAGTACTCGGTCACAATCACGAACGTTCCTTCGCAGGCACGTGCGGCGAGCCAGGTCATGGTCCGCGGAACCTCCAAGGGGTTCTCTGACGGAAACTGGGTCAACGCTTGGATCACCGGCCCGGATGGCGTTCAGAAGAGCGCTGGCGGTAACTGGGTGCGTGCAGGCAAGTTCGCGCTTCCCGTGAGCTTCCCGAGCGCGGGCAAGTACAACGTTCAGCTGTCGCTGGGTGCCTACCCAGAAGAGCAGTACAGCCAAATCGTGCCGATCACGGTTACGAAGGCGGCGTACAACACCAAGCCCGTACTGACCGAAGACGGTCATGGCGGCAAGCGCTACCTGCACGTTTCCGGCACCACTGATTTAGCCGCTGGCAAGAAGGTCTACGTATTGGTGACGCGCCCGGGGCACCTGCTCCCGCAGGTCGCAGGCACGGCGACGGTTCAGGCGGACGGGTCCTACCTGTTCGACAGCGCATCTGCTGCCACTCTGCTTGACAAGGATGGCCACTACACAGTGAACGTGTCTCGGACCTCAAGTCCGCTGACGCCACTGGGTATCTCGGTCTACTACAACAAGGTCTACCGCGGGTAGTTAACCGCTGGTTGAAGGCCGCATTGGGCGCTCGTTACAGGCCTAGTGCGGCCTTCACTTTGTTGTAGTCGCCGCCGCTGACCCACCCCGGCTGGGTGGCTGCGGTCTTGGCCGCTGCCGCGACCTGCGCGTCGGATGACAGGCGCCAGTCGGTCTCTTTGTTGTGTTCGAACCACACCAGCATGCGCGCGCCAGCAGCCTGGGCCTTGGCGAAGGAGTCCGTCACCCAGGCGGCTTTGCCGGTTCCGGGGGTACAGCCGATCTCTGCGATGGCCAACGGCTTTCCGGGTGCGATCGCTTTGATTTCTTTGAGGCCCATGGTGAAGACATCGGTGAATGACTGCCAGCCCCACTTCAGTGCACCCCAGTTGTAGCCGTCGAGGGCGACCCAGTCGACGTAGCTGTCGCCTGGGTACAGCTGCGTCAGGGGAGTCGAACCTTCGTAGGAAACGATCGGGTTGAACACCCACTTGATGTTTGTTCCGCCAGCGGCCCGTGACACATCCACCACGTGCCGGTACGCCGTGATGTAGTCGCCAGGACCATTGCCGTTTGCTCCGGTCGACCACACCTGCCAGTCGCCATTCATCTCTGCGGCGAATCGAATGAAAACGGGCCGCGCGGTCGCTGCCGCTGCCTGTGCGAAGGTTCGGATGTAGGTGTCGTACGTGCCAGCGGCCACTTGATCAAGGGTGTACGCAGGCTGGGTCTGGCTCTTGACTTCCCAGTCCCAGGGTTCCCACGAGATCATCAAAGACGCACCCCGAGCAGCCGCGTACGCAGCATCTTGGGCGGGGAATTCATGTTTGAAGTCGGCGAACACACCAACAACTCCCGCCTTGAGTCCGATGGCTGTTTCGGCCGCCTTGAGGGCAGTCTCGCCGTTGGCCGATATCCCGAACACTGCCGGAATGGGAGCCGGAGCTGGAGCAGGGGTTGGGGTCGGAGCCGGCTTCTTGGCAGCTGCCTTCTGATCTGTGATCTTCAACGACCGCGCCTTTGCTGAGCACTGCTTGTTGGTGAGCCTCTTGACCCGCAGTTGCTTCTTCAGCGTAGTCCGCTGCTTCTTGGTCAGAGTCGAGCAGTAGTTGACCTTCTTTGTGGTGAGCCGCTTGGCGCTTGGTGCGCTCGCGGCGGCGACAGAAGGGGCGATGGACGGCGCTGCTGCGGCCACATTCGCGGAGGCTGCGATACCGATGCTTCCGGCAAGCGCGACCGATGCGGCTACCGCCACATAACGCTCGCGAATTGTTGCCATTTCGACGCCTCCACATGAAGGAATCGGCGCAGTTGGACGGCACCTTGATGGGGGTCACCCAGTTGGTCCAGCAAGTTAAAGATCTTCGATCCGGGTGCCGAAGAAGTACATGTAGGGCTCCTGTGCGGCCTATCCGGGAATACCCCAGGGGGGTATCCTGTTGAGATAGGCAAGAAGCACAGAGAAGGGCCAATGTCGTGGTGCAAAATTCAGCTGACCGTGCGTCATTGCAATCCGTCAGCTCCGCGTCATTGCCCGGATATCAGGGGTCGAAGGATGAGCACCTGAAGCGCTTGCGCCGAATCGAAGGCCAGATCCGTGGACTTGCTCGGATGGTCGAGTCCGACACCTACTGCATCGACGTTCTGACGCAGGTTTCCGCCGCATCGCGGGCATTGGATTCGTTCGCACTCGGTTTGTTAGATGTACACCTGCATCACTGCGTGGCGCAGGCAATCGCCGATGGCGGTGAAGATGCCGAAGCCAAGATCGCCGAGGCCTCAGCAGCAGTCGCACGGCTCGTGAAGAGTTAGGGGAATCGAATGACAACTACGAACATCAAGGTCAGCGGAATGACGTGCGGCCACTGCGTATCAGCGGTCAACCAGGAACTCTCAGCGGTCGCGGGGGTGTCTGCGGTGGCTGTCGAACTGGTACCCGGTGGGGTGTCGGTAGTGACGATCACGAGCGACTCCGAACTATCCGACGACGCCGTGTCGGCAGCAATCGATGAGGCAGGGTACGAGCTCGCCGACTAGTCCGTGCGTGTGCTCGACTTAGTCGCAAAAGCGAAGGGAGGGAATCAATGAGTGACGTGGAACTCGCGATCAGTGGGATGACGTGCGCATCCTGCGCGAATCGAATCGAGCGCAAGCTCAACAAGGTTGAGGGAGTCACCGCGACCGTCAACTACGCGACGTCCAAGGCGAAGGTGTCCTACCCGGACTCCGTGGAGCCCCAAGCACTCGTTGACGTCATCAAGGCGACTGGTTATGCCGCTGAACTCCCACCTACCGAAAACCCCGAAGATGGCGAGAGCCACGACGCATCAGGTGGGCACGGCGGCGCTCACGATCACGGCGACGAAGATGTGGACTCGCTGCGCCAGCGGCTCTTGATCTCACTGGCGTTGACGATTCCCGTCGTGTTGATGGCGATGGTTCCGCCGTTGCAGTTCGACAACTGGCAATGGCTGTCGCTGACCCTGGCATCGCCTGTCGTGGTGTGGGGTGCGTGGCCATTCCACCGCGCGACCTGGATCAACCTGCGCCACGGTGCCGCGACGATGGACACCCTGATTTCGGTGGGCGTTGGAGCGGCCTACCTGTGGTCGCTGTGGGCGTTGTTCTTCGGCGATGCCGGGATGCCAGGGATGACGATGTCGTTCACGCTGCTGCCATCGCAACAGAGCGGGTCGAGCGAGATCTACTTGGAGGTGGCATCTGCCGTCACCGTGTTCATCCTCGCCGGGCGCTACTTCGAGGCGAAGGCGAAGGTTCGTTCGAGCGCCGCGCTTGAGGCCCTGCTGTCAATGGGTGCGAAGGACGTCGCAGTTCTTCGCGACGGGCCTGATGGGCCATTCGAACAGCGCGTGCCGATCTCGACGTTGCTCGTCGGCGAGAAGTTCGTGGCTCGGCCTGGCGAGAAGATCGCGACCGATGGTGTTGTGGTTGACGGATATTCGGCTGTGGATGCATCGATGCTTACTGGCGAACCAGTGCCGGTTGATGTTGGTCCAGCATCCGAAGTCGTCGGCGCCACGGTCAACACCTCCGGACGGCTGATCATCGAGGCAACCCGAGTTGGGGCTGACACTCAACTTGCGCAGATGGCCCGACTGGTCGAGGACGCGCAGAACGGCAAGGCGGACGTCCAACGCCTGGCGGATCGTGTGTCGGGGATCTTCGTACCGATCGTCCTGGTGCTCTCCGTTGTTGTGCTGATCGGTTGGCTCGCGACAGGTCACTCTGCTGAAGCCGCCTTCACGGCCGCCGTTGCCGTGTTGATCATCGCCTGCCCGTGTGCGTTGGGCTTGGCGACTCCTACCGCTCTGCTTGTGGGAACAGGTCGTGGCGCTCAGTTGGGAATCTTGATCCGCGGGCCGCAGATCCTTGAGTCCACTCGCGAGGTCGACACGATCGTCTTGGACAAGACGGGGACCGTCACCAAGGGCGAGATGAGTGTCGTTGATTCGGTGCCCGCACCTGGTGTTGATGCGGCCGAACTGCTTCGGCTGGCAGGGGCATTGGAGTTTGCGTCCGAACATCCGATTGCCGCGGCGATCGCTCGAGCCGCCGGTGCGGACGCGGATTCGGACACGGTCGCGTTGCCTGACGTTGAGGGATTCGTGAACTACGAGGGGCTCGGCGTCAGTGGGGTCGTCGACGGGCACGCGGTGGTGGTTGGCCGACGCAAGTGGTTGGCCGATGAGTGGTCTATGCACCTCGACGATGCCACGGCCGCCGCCGCCGACTCCGCAGCGCAGGCAGGCCGGACTCCAGTCTTCGTCGGCTGGGACGGGCAAGCGCGAGGTGTGGTGGTTGTGGCCGACACGGTCAAGCCGACGTCTGCCCAAGCGATCTCGCTGCTGCGCGGATTGGGGCTCACCCCGGTGCTGTTGACCGGTGACAACGAGGCGGCCGCTGCCTCGGTGGCAGCTGAGGTTGGCATCGACGAGGTGTTCGCCGAGGTCCTTCCGGCGGACAAGGTGGATGTCGTCAAGCGACTCCAGAGCGAAGGCCGCATCGTCGCAATGGTTGGCGACGGGGTCAACGATGCGCCGGCGTTGGCGCAGGCGGACTTGGGACTGGCGATGGGAACCGGAACGGACGTCGCGATCGAAGCTGCCGACATCACGTTGGTGCGCGGTGACCTTCGTTCCGCCGCCGACGCGATCTCGCTGTCACGGGCCACATTGCGCACGATCAAGGGCAACCTGTTCTGGGCGTTTGCGTACAACGTGGCAGCGATTCCCCTGGCGGCATTGGGGTTCTTGAATCCGATCATCGCCGGGGCCGCCATGGCGTTCAGCTCGGTCTTCGTTGTCAGCAATAGCCTGCGCCTGCGGCGGTTCAAACCGCCATCCGGCGTTGGTCGCTGACTCGGCTGAGAGTCGTGGTCCCGCGAGGCGTGACGGTGCGCGGGACGAACGGTTGGTGGCCAGGGGCGGGGTCGAACCGCCGACCTCTCACTTTTCAGGCGAGCGCTCGTACCAACTGAGCTACCTGGCCGCGACCGATCTGGCGAGAGATCAGCCGCCGAGATTGAAAAACCCGCCGCGTGCGACGGGTAGTCCAATTACTCGAGCGACCCCGACCGGACTCGAACCGGCGGCCTCCGCCGTGACAGGGCGGCGCTCTAACCAACTGAGCTACGGGGCCAAGTGGCACAAGCAAGCTTGCACCGAGTGCAGTGTACTTGGCGGGTCTGACCACCGTTCAACTGCGGACGTTCGTGACCCCAGCGGGATTCGAACCCGCGCTGCCGCCGTGAAAGGGCGGAGTCCTGGGCCGCTAGACGATGGGGCCAGTGAGCCATCTGCGGTCACCCGCTGAAGGCCGGGTAAGCATATGCGACGCGGGGTGTTTGTGGCATCGCCGGGTACGAGCGAATGGGTTACGCACCACAATTCCTCTGCCGCCGGCCGCATGTACGCCGCGGTATTCGACGGTTCCCCCTAGTAATGGGTGGGGTTTCTGCCCTACAACGACCACAATCCCACCCAATACTGGGTGTCAGGGTCTACTAGCGGGGTCACGATCGATCACATCCCCCGATGGAGAGCATTCGGGATGCCGCCGAGGCGCAGCGGCGATAGCGTTCGGACGTGGAATTCAACAGCTCGGCCAAATCGACCGTGGGCATTGAGGTCGAATACGGCATCGTCGACCGTGAGACGGGCGAACTTGTGCCCGTCTCGTCGGAGATTCTGGCTGAGGCTGGCGCGAAATACCCGGGCGGAGAACACCCCAAGGCCAAGAATGAGCTGTTCCAACCGAGTATCGAAGTCATCACCGGCATTTGCGAGACGCCGAAGGAAGCCGCGTATGACCTCGCCGGAACGCTGGGTGAGATCGTCCCGCTGCTCAACGAGCGAGGCCTGGCGCTCGAATCGACGGGCACCCATCCGTTCGCCGAATGGGATGAGCTGCCCACCACGCCGAATCCTCGATACGACCGGATGCTTGAGCGCCTGCAGTGGCCGGCTCAGCGCCTGTTGATCCACGGGATCCACGTCCACGTCGGGGTGCGCTCGGGTGACAAGGCAGTCATCACCACGAACGTCCTCGCCATGTATCTGCCGGTGATCCTCGCGCTGAGCGCATCGAGCCCGTATTGGCTTGGCCGAGACACCGGCATGGCGAGTTCTCGAACGAAGGTATTCGAGGCGATGCCGACCACAGGCGTCCCGCCGCAACTTGCAGACTGGGATGACTACAACCAACTGCTGACCGCGCTGATGAGGGCCGGGACGATCGAATCCGTGAAGGAGATCTGGTGGGACATTCGACCCCACCCGGATTTCGGAACGGTGGAGCTGCGGATGTGCGACGGCATCACCACGTTGCGCGAGACCGCAACCGTTGCCGCCATTGCGCAGGCGATGGTCACGAAGATCGACGAGATGGTCGACGCAGGCGAAACGTTCGAATTGCTGCCTGACTGGGTGCTACGAGAGAACAAGTGGCGCGCGAGTCGATGGGGTTTGGACGCGGAGCTGATCCGCGATCGCCTCGGAGCAACGCAGCCCCTGCGGGAGCAACTGCGCGAGGTGATCGACTTCCTCACGCCGACCGCTGAAAAGCTCGGATGTGTCGAAGAACTCCGGCATGCTTTGACGATGGCCGAGGAGGGATCCAGCTACCTGCGCCAACGGGCGGTGGTCGCGGCGGGCGGATCGCTCGTCGACGTCGTCAAGGAGCTGGTAAAAGAGACGGACGCCAGCTTCGTGAGCTACGACGTGCTCGGTGCCGTGCAAGCGGTCGAGCTTGATGGCAGTGCACCGTGAACCAACCGGATGTTTCGGCACCTCACTTCACCGACGCTGATCGCGAGCGCGTGGATGCGTTCCTGGAGGGTCACCTCGACGAGCTCATCGCGTTCCGTCGCCGAGTCCATGCACATCCTGAGCCATCGGGGCAGGAGTTCGCGACGACCGAGGCTGTCGCATCGAGGTTGCAGGTTGCCGGTTTGAATCCGCAGGTGCTTTCCAGTGGCACTGGGGTGATCTGCGACATCGTGTCGGCAACGTCGGCGGATGGCGATGCCACGGCCAGCGTGCCAACCATCGCACTGCGCGCGGATCTTGATGCGCTCGCGATGGATGACGAGTCCACGACGCCATACCGCTCAACCGTGCCCGGAGTTGCCCACGCATGTGGGCACGACGCTCACACCACGATCGTGCTCGGTGCCGGGCTGCTGCTTACCAGACTGCTCGCTGCCGAGGGAGCTCCCGCCGGTCGCGTTCGCCTCATCTTCGAACCAGCCGAGGAAGCCCTTCCCGGTGGCGCAATTGAGGTAATCGAAGAAGGCAATCTGAAGGATGTTGGCGCGATTTACGGCTTGCACTGCGACCCGAAGATCAACGTCGGAACGCTCGGCTTGAATCCGGGACCGATCACATCTGCGGCCGATCTTGTCGAGATCGAAGTAGGTGGGCCCGGCGGTCACACCGCCCGTCCAGAACTGACAGTTGACCTCGTTCAGGTGATTGCGAAGGCGGCGCAGGAGGTCCCGAAGCGAGTTGAAGAACTCGCAGCAGGCGAGCCGGTCAAGTTGGTCTTCGGATCGTTGAGGTCCGGCGATGCTGCGAACGTCGTGCCGTCGTACGGGAGGTTGTTCGGAACCCTGCGCACGCAAAATCATGAAGTGTGGGAGTCCGCTCCGGAGTTGATCGAGCAGGCGCTCGCGGAAGTTGTTGGTCCGACTGGCGCGCAATGGCGACTCACACATACCCGCGGCGTTCCCCCCGTTGTGAACGATCCGATGGCCACCGAGTTCCTGAGCCAGGTGGTCACTGACCAATTCGGCGCAGACTCCGTGTTGTTCTCCGACCAGTCGTGGGGTGGAGACACGTTCGCCTGGTACTTGGAGCGTGTGCCCGGTTCGTACGCAAGGCTCGGGGTTCACGATCCGGCATCGACCGAACTTCTTGATCTGCACGCGAGTACGTTCGATATCGATGAACGCGCAATTGCCGTGGGCATTCGCACTCTGTCCGCCGTCGCGCTCAGTTGGCTGCGCAGCCAGTAAACGTCAGACTGCGGGACGTTGTGCTTGGGTTTCAGGCGGCGCAAAGGGTCGCGAGCACGGCGAGGTCCGGGTCGCTCATGGGGTTGACGCCGCTTGCGCTCACGAGTCTGGTGATGGTGCCGTCGGATTCCGCCTCGACCCAGGCAGCGCGATGTTCAAGTCCGAGGTGAGGGATGCCGGGCAGGAGCACGCAACCTGATGCCGCCGGGTTTCCATCCGCTGACGCGCTCAGATTCTCAGTCGGCGGGTGCAGCACGAACAACGCCGGTGGTTGCGGGTGAACAAACTGCCCGGGTTTGGGTCCGGTATCAGCTAGCACGGGTCCCTCGTCGGTGACGATGCCGACGGTGTCGGGCTGCGGGTCCTCCGGCACATCTTCGATGGCGCGGAAGATGGCGGTTGTCTGGACCATCCCGGGCAGCGCAGTCAGGCGGACTGCGACCGCAAGGAACTGTGCCCACTCCTTGGTCGATTCCGGCCATCGTCCGCTAAGTACGAAGCCCGCCAGCGAATGATCACGCCGATGGAATGGTGAGGCTTTGATCGAACCAGTCATGTCGCACCTCCGACACTCAAGTGAGTGAGAGCAGCATGCGCCTACTACGCCCCTGGATACAACTTGTGTGTACCTCCTCAGGTTGCCGGTCAGGAGACCGTCGCGGCTGTGGGTTCACCCGACCCGTTGACGCAGAAGCCGAAGGACGTCACGGTCTGACCAGGTGCGATCTTCGCCGCCCACGCTTCGGGGGTCACGGTCACGGTTGTTCCGACGCGGGTGAGTGCGCCTGACCATGACTGGCTAATGACGGCGGTTGCCGGAAGTTGGAACTGCAGCTTCCACGTGTTGATGGCGGTTGAGCCGGTGTTCATTACCGCCGTCGAGCTTCACTAGCCACCTTGCCAGGTTGAGTCCGCCAAGAACGCAACGGTGATCTTGGAGTTTGGTGTTGGGGTCGGGGTCGGGGTTGGGGTGGGGGTTGGCGTAGGCGTGGGGGTTGGTGTCGGCGTGGGGGTTGGGGTGGGCGTGGGCGTTGGAGTCGGGTTGGTGACGCCGGAGGTTGAGGCGTCCTTCCATCCGGCCGCAACGTTCGTTGCCGTTGCTGTACCCGCTACGCAGAATCCGGAATCTGCGTACGTCGCACCTGGATCCGCAGCGGCCCACGTTGGTGCTGCGATCGAAACACGAGTGCCACTTCGCGACACCGTTCCATTCCAGCTACTCGACACTGACGCGCTCGTCGGAAGATCGAACTCCATCTTCGTCACGGAGATCTTGGTGGAGCGACCGTTTGTGACCGCGACCTTTCCGCACCATCCGGCGTTCCACGACGAGTCAGTCACGATCCGCGCTGTCACGCCGCCGGGGGTGGGCGTCGGGGTCGGTGTTGGAGTTGGGGTCGGCGTTGGGGTCGGCGTCGGGGTAGGAGTCGGGGTGGGAGTCGGCGTCGGGGTAGGCGTCGGCGGGGCTGCGGCGGGAACCCTGACCTTCATGGTCGGCGGACCGCCCAAGGACTTTGCCGTGGTCGAGCCGCTGTTGCAGGCGATGGGCAGCAAGACGGTGCATTGCGGCACCGCAGGGGCCGGTCAGGCGGCGAAGCTGTGC
>JAOAUD010000105.1 GCA_030157755.1 Candidatus Nanopelagicales bacterium | reverse complement strand
TCGCTCGACTGGTCCCCGGATCCATCGGTTCGTTCAAGCACCACACCAACGGGAACGTGTCGGTAGAAGCCCCTAGCCCTGCTCGACGTGACCTTCCACAATGAATCACTGAACTTCGGCGGCAGCTTCCTCGGTTCCCATTCCGGCTCTGCGCGGCGAACATCTTCAAGGTGGACGTAGTACTCAGTCGTATTCGCGAGGGCATCGGCTTTGGGAAGGGAAAACACCGAGAGCTTCGGAGGGCCCGTGCGAATCGTGTGGATCATCTCAGACCACGGCTCTTTCGCCGCCTTTTCCTGAATCCGATTTGTCCAAGCCGCCATGGGCTTAAAGACGATGCCAGCTGCCGCATCCGGGCGAGCTTCGCGAACGATCAGGTGCGCCGCTAGGTCTCTGGTCGTCCAGTCCCCGCACAGAGTCGGCGCGTCCGGGCCAACTTCTTCGAGTAGACGACATAACTCTTGGCGCTCACGTTGTGCCCAGGTTGGCTGACTCATTCGGCCAGCGTACGCGCGCGGGTGCCACGACGTGTTGATGCCGTCACCCGACGTGGGCATTGGCGCATCGCAAGTCGCACGACACCGCAGACGGTCACACGGCACAATGGCCACCATGACTGCGCAGACCGTCGACGACTTCATCGCGGAACTCACCTTTGATGCATCGGGCCTGATTCCAGCAATCGCGCAGCAGTGGGACAGCGGCCAAGTGCTCATGATGGCCTGGATGAACAGTGAGTCCGTGCGGATTACGCTCGACAGCGGTCGGGCAACCTACTGGTCGCGCAGCCGAGGGGAGCTGTGGCGAAAAGGTGATACGTCCGGGCATATCCAGACGGTCAAGAGTGTGGCGCGAGATTGCGACTCCGATGTGCTTTTGTTGCAGGTTGACCAGATCGGTCCGGCCTGCCACACCGGATTGCGCTCTTGTTTCGACACCGAGTCAGTCGAACTCGAAGCGCAGGGGGATCTTGCATGACCGGGCAAAGCGGGGCTGACGTCTATGCCCGCGTGGGTGGGTCGGTGAGCGGCGAAACAGTCCCAACTGTTGAGGAGTTTGCCGCGCTGGCTGTGAAACGGCGAGTGGTGCCGGTCGTCCGTCGCCTGCTGGCAGACATGCACACCCCGGTGGGGCTGTACCGCAAGCTTGCGCAAAATGCGCCGGGCACCTTCTTGCTTGAGTCTGCCGAAAACGGGCGGTCGTGGTCGAGGTATTCATTTATTGGAGTTCGCTGTGCAGCGATGCTCACGGAGCAGGGTGGACGCGCAGTTTGGGTCGGTGATGTTCCGCCTGATGTTGCCGCGGCAGCAGACGACAGCGGCGATCCGCTGGCCGCGATGCGCGACGCACTTTCGCTGCTCCACACCGCGCGAATTGCCGGATTGCCACCGCTGAACAGCGGGTTAGTTGGAATGATCAGTTACGACGCAGTCCGCCGTTGGGAACGTCTGCCTGACGCAAATCCCACGGTCGTCGAGGTGCCTGAGGTTGGCCTGTTACTAGCCACTGACCTCGCAGTGCTCGACCACTTTGACGGGTCGGTACTACTGATCGCGAATGCCATCGTGGACCCACATCGAACATCCGACAATGACGCCCTGCGGGCGGCGCACGCCGACGCCGTTGACCGCCTTGATGCCATGGCCGAGCGCCTGGCGCAGCCAGTTGTCGATTCCTTGGCGGTGTTTGAGTCCGGGGCAGTGCCGCAGTACGAATCAGATACGACGCCGAGCGAGTACCACGAGAAGGTTGAAATTGCTCGCGAGCACATTTACGCAGGCGATGCGTTTCAGATCGTCGTGTCGCAGCGATTCCGAACGCAGACCACTGCTAGCGCCCTCGACATCTATCGGGTATTGCGGGTGAGCAACCCGAGCCCCTACATGTATCTGATCCGGTTCCCAACGCCTGAATCGGCTGCGGCGGATCGAGATCGACGAAGTCCTGGGCTCGGAACGGAATCTGCGTTCGACGTTGTGGGCTCGAGCCCTGAGGCCCTCGTGAAGTTAGAGGCCGGCAACGCGATGCTGCATCCGATTGCCGGGACCCGGCCACGAGGCACAACACCTGAGGCAGATCAGCAACTCGCAGATGACCTACTCGCCGACGACAAGGAACGTGCAGAGCACCTGATGTTGGTTGACCTTGGTCGGAACGATCTCGGGAGGGTGAGCGAAGCGGGCACCGTCGAGGTTGTCGAATTTATGCAAATCGAACGCTATTCCCACGTCATGCATATCGTCTCGACTGTCACGAGCGAGTTGGCCGAGGGCCGCACTGCCTATGACTTGCTCGCGGCGACATTTCCCGCCGGGACGCTGTCTGGCGCACCGAAGCCCCGTGCGATGGAGATCATCGACAATCTCGAAGCATCGAGACGCGGTCTGTATGGCGGGATCGTGGGTTATCTGGACTTCGCTGGAGACATGGACACGGCGATCGCAATCCGAACTGCTGTCTTGCACGATGGAGTTGCCTACGTTCAAGCAGGGGCGGGTCTCGTCGCTGACTCGGATGCCGAAGCCGAACAGGCTGAATGCGAACACAAGGCGGCGGCCGTGCTTCGCGCCATCGCCGTTGCTCAGACGCTGGGGGAAGTCACCACGTGAACGATCAGCCGTCGCAGGGTCAGGCGTCGACGACGCAGGCACCACCACCGCAAGCATCGTCGAGCGGGCGCGTCTACCTCGCCACACTTCTGGTGATCGCTGCCGCAGGTTTCGTGGCCATCTGGAGCCTGGGTCAAACGTGGGTTTCGGGTAGCTTCGATGCAGGTTTCGGCGAGCAGTCGATCTCCGTTATTGGCAATTCCCTGTATCCGCTTTCGTCAACTGCGGCGTGGGTTGCATTGGCCGCTGTTGTCGCCGTTGTTGCTACCTCGGGTGTCGTTCGGCGCAGTGTGGGCCTGATCATCTCCATCGCGGGTGTGGCTGTGGTGGTGGGCCCCTTCTCGTTCCTCTTGTCGAGTGAGGTTGAGCTTGCTACCGAGTCCGCGAAAGTGGCGGCAGTTTCTGCCTCGAAAACGACCTATTGGATCCTGACGTTGGTATGCGGGATCGTGATCTTTGGAGCCGGTCTCGTGGTGTGGGCACGCGGCGGGAGCTGGCCCAGTCTCTCGGGAAATCAGGCCGGTCAGAAGGTTGTCGCCCCGTCTGCCTGGGAATCGCTGGACCGTGGGGAAGACCCCACGAAGTAGCGAATATCCGATACGCATACCTGGCAGGAAGGCCCAGTCCGGGACGTTCTAGGGTCTTGTTTGCGCGCCGCCGTGGCTTTAAGGGCCGTGTTGGTGCCAGAATATGCCCAACATGTTCGGCATTGGTACGTTCACTGCCATGTTCACACGCTGCACAGGAGGCAACAAATGACCGAGGTCCAGACGCGCGATGAATCGCAGATGCGCGATCCTGAAGAAGGTCGTACCCCCGCAGCGTGGACTGCCGTCACAATCATGCTGATCGCGTTCTGTGTCGGCACGCTAGGCGTGTGTATCGCGAAGCCCTGGATGTTCTGGCTCGGGATCGCACTGATCATCGTCGGTGCCATCGTCGGCAAGGTAATGGCGATGATGGGCCTTGGGCAGTACCCAAAGGGTTCGTCCTAGCCGCCAGTGAATGAGTCGAACCGCGGGCTCGTGGTCGTCGCCGAAGATGAACCGGCGATCGCCGATCTGCTCTCGCTTTACCTGACGCGAGACGGGTACGCCGTTGACATCGTGACGGACGGGCGCGAGGCCCTCGAGGCAATTAGCACGCGGTCGCCCGTGGCAGCGATCCTCGATGTCGGCCTGCCGAGCATGGCTGGAACCGAGGTCTGTGCGGCGCTGCGATCCGCTCAGAATTGGACGCCCATCCTCTTTTGCACGGCACGAGACGACGAGATCGACCGCGTCCTTGGCCTTGAGTTGGGCGCAGACGACTACATCACCAAGCCGTTTAGTCCCCGAGAGGTTGTCGCCCGCGTTAAGGCGGTTCTGCGCCGATCAGAGGCCCGCGAATCCGTGACAGGTGACGTGCTGTCCATGGGTGGAGTTGAAGTCGACACCAACGCGCGCAGAGCGACAGTCGGCGGAAACGAGATTGAACTGACACCGACGGAGTTCGATCTACT
>JAOAUD010000104.1 GCA_030157755.1 Candidatus Nanopelagicales bacterium | reverse complement strand
CGGCCCATGCGCGAGGTCATCGCCGCCGTTGTTGAGCCCGAACTCCGCAACGTCAGTGGGCACCGGCAGATGGTCAGCGCAATTCGCGCCGGTGATGCACCCGCCGCCGAACGGGCGGCCAAGTCATTGCTGGAAACAAGCTCCGAAGAATGGGCACAACTACTAGCGGCGTTGGAGTAAGGATGAGCACAACAGCGACCCCAATTCGCTTCAGCGGGAACACCCGCATGGGCGACGCATTCGCCACCTACATTCGGTATCCGAGCCCACGCCTACTGCTCGGTTTGCTCGCCGCGACTCTCATCGCCCGCATCGTCGTCGGTCAGTGGAGCTGGTGGGACCTCGTTGTTGTGGCCGTCCTGGTTGCCGCCGAGCCATTCGTCGAATGGCTCATCCACACCTTCATCCTCCACTTTCGCCCCAGGGAGGTTGCCGGGCGCCAGGTGGACCTCCACCTCGCGAAGAAGCACCGCGTTCACCACCTTGATCCCAAGCGAATCGATGCTGTCTTCATTCCGATGCGTTCCTTGATTATCGGCCTGCCGATCCTCGTCGTTCTAGTGTTGCTGATCTTCCCGCTGCCCATTGCGTTGACGATCCTGGTCACCCAAGCTGCGATTGGGAATGTCTACGAGTGGACTCACTTCTACGTCCATTCAGGATGCAAGCCGAAGAACCGCTACGCCGCATATATCGAGCGCGCGCACCGGCTTCACCACTACCGCAATGAGAACTACTGGATGGGCGTGACTAACCACCTCGGCGACCACGTCCTCGGTACCTTCCCGAACAAGGACGATGTGCCGGTATCGCCCACTGCCAAGACGCTAGGAATTACCACCGCAGACTGATCGGCGTTGGATAGCTCACGTTCCGGTTTGCCGCAGGTTTCGGCGGGCATCACAACGTTATGTACCTCGATGCCACCCTGCGCCCGATCGGGCAGTTCTTGAGCCGAAGTTGGCTCGGGTTGGCATATGGGGCAATCCTGATTTCCACCTACTTCGTCACAACTAGCCTCAGCGAAGCCCAGTGGGACAGCCTCAGCCAGACCATCTCCACCAACATGTCAAACATGGAGCACCATCCGGTGATGGTGCTGATCGCCAGCGCGCTCGTCGCTGACGGCTCGATCGTGCTGTGGACGACCATGACGGTTGTTCTGCTCATCGTCCTTCAGCGATGGATCGGCGCGAAGTGGGCCCTGCTCTTCGCGTTCCTGGGCAACACGATTCCGACTTTGATCACGATGGCCTCAATCAACTACGGGCTGGCTGTCGGTTGGTACGACCAATCCATCAGGACCACAGACGATTACGGCGTCAGCTACGTCGTCGCTACGTTGCTCGGAATGGTCTTCTGGCGAATTCCAAACCTCGCGTGGCGGGCTGTGTACCTCGCTCTTGGAATCGCCTGGCTCTCCACGATGGGCTTGTTCCAAGTCCCTGAGAACTTCACCGCACTCGGCCACGTGACCGGCTACATGATTGGCCTCGGGTTCGGAGCGATCGCCGCCAAGTACCTTGCGCGCCCATCACTGCGCCAAGCGAAGTTGGCCGTTGATCAAGAATCATCTGGGATGCGTGACTACCAGAACGCCTAGGCACATTTCGTCCGTTGTTCCTTCGCCCCATACGACGTAGCGCGGGTCGGTGCCCTTCAGGGCAGGAAGCTGCGAACGCAGCCCAGCGTTGTGAGTGCAGCGGACCCGCACTGTGTCACCGGCCTTCAGATCGACAGCCTTCGGCAACCTGCGGGCACCCTGATTGTCGAAGTCCCACTGGTCGATGTTCAACACGGTTCGTGCTCGTGCCGTCCCCGGGTTCACATCGATCGATATCGACTTCCCCAGCAGATGCATGTGACCCGCCGCTGCGGCGATCCGCGTGTTCTGCTTCATGGTCCTGGTGCATGACTGCGTGTCTCCGGACTTCGGCCGCAACGGACTGCCATCACAAAGAATTTGCAGCCCCGCGATGGTGCTGCGGCTATCTTCTCCGAATCGTTGAGTCACGTCGTAAATCGCTGCGTTGCGATCGCAGAGCCGACCTGTCTCGCCCGCGGCACATGGCAACTCAACGGGGGCAGGCAGGAGCATCGTGTGCACACCTTCGATGCCCTTGGTCTGGTCCGTGAGCCGTAGTTGCACCTGACTGTTGTCGACGCCTTGAGACTCGCGCAGGTTGTAGTGCATCTGCAGGACGATCTGCGTGCCCTTTTCCAACTTCACTCCGGAATTGACGTCGTAGACGCTCTCTTTGCCTCCGGGCGCCCAAGCCGCCAGCCACGGCGCATCGTCAAGCGCGTCAATCGCACCAACCCCGGCAGGTGAAGGAATCAGCGTGCCACCGAAACAGGTCCACCCGCTCCCGGCGCTGCCCGCATCGAGCGTCTTCGCTGCCGAGAGTTCCGCTGGACTGACCCGATACAAGATCGCGTGATGGACCAGTTCCCGATTCCCGGGGAGCACCTGGACCCCGCTGAGGGTCGCATCGTTGGCCAGTTGCGGGTCGAGTAAGAAGCAGCGGTAGTCATCCGTTCCACCGTTGGGTGCCTTAGGTTCATACGTCCCACCGTCGGGCAGTCCCAGCGTCGCGAACCGCTCGCCACTGCGCAGCGGTGCCGATGCCGGCGCCACGGCCGCCGTGTTGTGCCCGTGCGATTCGATGACCTGGGCTTGCACACCTTCGCCCTTGTTCATTGAAGCGACGACAACAACGGCCAACACCCCGACGACTGCACAGAGCAGCCCGATCGCCGCTGCAGCGGGCCAACCAAACCGGCGTCCGACGCCCCGCTCTGGTTCGGGGCCTGCAACAGGCGGCGGCGAATCTTGGGTCACATGGCATTGTCACCCAGGTATCCCAGAAGCGCCACCGCCAACCGATTGCCAATTCGACCGTGAGCAGCGTCCGGCGTAGCCATTTGTGCTTCGGACTCTCAATCGCAGTAAGTTCGCTCCAACAAACCTGCTACTACTCAGGAGTGCTTCGTGGCCTTGCACCGCATCGGAACCGACCTCAACAGCAAGAAGATCCGCAACAAGGTTCCGCCCGGACAGCCCGGAGCGTTGTGGGACCTATTGCCCGCCGCAAACCAGCAGGCAATCGACAGTGATGAGATTCCGGAGTCGCCCCTTGCCAGTGAGGTTGCCTACCTGATCGTTCACGACCAGGCGGAACTGGATGGAAACGCGAGCCTGAACCTCGCGACGTTCGTCAGCACCTGGATGGACGACTACGCGAAGCGCCTTTACGCCGAGTCGTACGACAAGAACATGATCGACAAGGACGAATACCCCGAGACCGCGGCCATCGAGAAGCACTGCACCAAGATGATCGCCAAGCTCTGGAACGCTCCCGGCGAAACCATCGGCACGTCGACGATCGGTTCGAGCGAAGCGTGCATGCTCGCCGGGTTGGCGTTCAAGCGCCGTTGGCAACACGACCGCAAGGCAAAGGGTCTGCCGACAGACAAGCCGAATCTCATCATGAGTTCTGCGGTCCAGGTTGTCTGGGAGAAGTTCTGCAACTACTGGGAAGTGGAACCGCGGTACGTGCCGATCACGCTTGACGAGCCAAACCTCACCCCCGAGGGAATGCTCGCGGCAATCGATGAGAACACGATCGGCGTCGTCGGAATCCTCGGTGTCACGTACACGGGGTCGTATGAGCCGATCAAAGAGCTTGCTGCCGCCCTCGACGACTTACAGGAGCGGACTGGCAGAGACGTCCCACTTCACGTCGATGCTGCCAGCGGCGGGATGGTCGCCCCCTTCCTGCAGCCTGATCTCGAATGGGACTTCAGGCTGACACGGGTGCATTCCATCAACACTTCCGGCCACAAATACGGGCTGGTGTACCCCGGACTTGGGTGGGTGGTCTGGCGCTCCGCCGAGTACCTCCCCGAGGACTTGATCTTCCACGTGTCGTATCTAGGCGGCGACATGCCAACTCTGGCTCTGAACTTCTCCCGCCCGGGTGCGCAGGTCCTGCTGCAGTACTACCTGTTCGTCCGCCTTGGCATGGACGGTTACCGAACTGTCCACCAAATGAGTCAGAACATCGCGCTGATGCTGTCGTCGGAGATCGGCGCCATGGAACCATTTGAGCTGGTGACAAAGGGCGATGACATCCCGGTGTTCGCGTGGCGCATGAAGGACGGGTACACCACCAAGTGGGATCTGCAGGACCTTTCCGACCGGCTTCGGTACCAAGGCTGGCAAATCCCCGCGTATCCGATGCCCGACAGCATTGCCGATATCTGGGTCATGCGGATTGTGGTTCGTTTCGGAATGCTTCCTGGTACGGCGGAGTTACTTCTCAAAGACATCGAAGAGGCGGTGACCTACCTCAATCTGCTTGAGGGCCCGATGCCACGCGAGGGCAGAACGGGCAAGGCAAACCGCTTCACCTACAGCTAAGGAATCCCCCGGGCGAAGCCTGGGTGAACCGTGTGGAAACGGCCAGGTCCCAGCTAGACGCTGGGGGTAGCATCGGCACCAATGACGTTGCACAGCGTGACGGATCGGCACCGATCCTCATACAAACAGGTGTAATCGGCTAACCGTGATGCATCAGATCGGATCCTGTGGCAACGTCTGGTCTTAACAGCTCGTTGTAGCTCGTTGAGGTTAAAGAACTGGTGTCCTGGGGGCCGACGTACTTACTGGTGTCACCAGTAGTCTGATGCCCCAGGCCGACTTGGAGGAATGTTCGCAGTGCGCTTGACTCGGCTCGTAGTGACGCCAGCAGTTGCTGCCGCCTGCGCCCTGCTGATGTTCGCGCCTGTTTCCCCGAGCGCCGCAGCTCCCACCGTTGCCGCCGCCAAGAAGTGCGACGCGACGAAAGAGACAAAGACCACCAAGGACGACTGCCCGAAGGACGAAACAACGCCAACGGCCGATCCGGCAGTGACTGACGCCCAAAAGGCGAAGGACAAGGCCAAGGCCGATGCCGCCAAGGCAAAGGCGAAAGACAAGGCCAAGGGCAAGGGCAAAAAGAAGAAGACCAAGGAAGAGATCGAGAAAGAGAAGAAGGACGCCGCTGAGAAGGCTGCCGCCGCTGCCGCCGCAACGGAGGCACTGCACCTGGCGGAGGCCGACCTTCCTCGAGTAACGAAAAGATTCAAGGCCGCGACCAAGCGCAGCAAAGAAGCAAATGCTCGCCTTGATGGTCTGAATGGCAAGATCCAGGAAGCCCGCATGACAGTCGCTCGGGTTGCGCGCCAGGCATACATCACCGGAGTCGACCCGGCTGCGCTCGCACAGGTTGTGACCCTCGAAGCGGCCGACGCAACCTCGTGGTCGAACGCCCAACGGATGCTGAAGATGGTCGGCGACACCGAAAGTGTTCGGATGGCCCAGGCGATCGCGTTGATCGAGTCCGCGGAGAAGGAAAAGAAGGACGCAGATACCGAATATGCCGGTGCCAAGGCGGAGTACGACCTAGTCACCTTGAACGTGCGTGCCGCTCGGTTCTCACTCGGACTTTCCAACGATGGACCTGTCGCCGCGGACGTCACAGAGTTCTTCAAGACCTACCCGGTCCCGGATTGCCAGTTCAAGCCTGAAGACAGCAACAAGACGACCCGCTCTTGCTCAGATGCAATGCGGTACGTGCTCAGCCAGGTCACCTCGCCGGAAAAGAGCTGGTTCAACCTTTGCTTGAACCTCGTGACAATCGCCTACGGCGCACCACAGACGATCCCGAATGCGATCGACCAGTGGAACAGCATGCCGGAGGACCTTCGTCATTCGCCGAACACCGTCGCCCCTCCCGGTGCACTGATGTTCTGGGCACCCAACCACGTGGCTATCTCGCTGGGTAACAACATGATCGCCAGCAATGACGTACTTGGCACCGGTCGTGTGTGGATCGTGTCCTTCCAGACGATCCAAGCCCGGTGGAACCTGGCATACCTGGGCTGGACGGCTCCGGACTTCCGCAACGCGTAAGTCCCGTGCTCCCCGAAATCACCGAACCCACTGACCTCTGCCAGGCGAATGGGCGTCTCAACAAATCGGCGGTCGGGTATTCACGCCGCCCCCTCCACCGCACAAATCTGCGTCGCTGGGGACGTAACAAGCGCTGGGAGTACTGGGGGGTCGTTACCGAGTCTCACGCAATCGGAATGACGATCTCAAACCTGGACTATCTCGCGGTCAACCAGTTGTACGTGCTCGACCGAGCTACCGGCGAAGAAATCGTGACCGACGTCAACGGTGTGGGATTCACAGGTGCGACGCTCCAGGACGCTCCGGGGCCACTTGTCGCTCGGATTGACGGACGCAAACTGACCATGGAGTTCAGCGACCACGCAGGTGGAACAACCCTCACAGCGCGGTCGGATCGGGTTGAACTCGAATTTGAGGCCGCTTTAAGCGGCGATTGCCTGGCGGTCGTCGTCCCCTGGGATGACAGGAGATTTCAGTACACGGTCAAGGATCTCGCCCGGCCGGTGACGGGATCCATCACAGTCGATGGGCAGTCCTTCGACATTGCGCCGGGTACCGCGTTCGCGGCTCTCGACAGAGGTCGGGGCCGTTGGCCGTACTCCCTGACGTGGAACTGGGCGGCCGCCGCGGGCATCGTCGGCGAGGACCAACTTGGCGTTCAGCTTGGTGGCAAGTGGACTGATGGGACCGGCTCAACCGAGAACGGGCTTTTCGTGAATGGCCACCTCACTTACTGGCCCGAACCCGTGACATGGGCCTACAACACCACCGACTGGTATCAACCGTGGCGCATCACGGGTGAGTTCGTCGATGCCGTGATGACCCCCTTCCACGTCAGGAACTCAACGACCAACCTCGGAGTGCTGGCTTCAGATATCCACCAAGCCTTCGGCACGTGGTCAGGAACCGCTGTCGATGGATCCGGGCAGGAATATTCGCTCGACGGTTTGGTCGGATGGGCGGAACAAGCAAAGAATCGCTGGTAAATAGTCCGAATCCTGGTCAAATGGACGTGCAATCCCAGGGGTCCGCACGCATAGTTACCCGCGTGAAGAGAACCATTTCGCGCGGCAGCATGTCGCGCGGCACAGTGTTTGCCGCCGCTTTCCTCTTGACCTCAGTTCCGATGGCAAGCGCCCACGCTGACTCGGGAGATCCCGTGGCTGACCCGCCGACACCGGTCTGCCTGGAGTCTGTCCCTGGTGTCGGCCCAGTGACTTGGTCTCGAGTACCCGCGGCAACCACCCAACTGATTGTGGCCGAATCAACACGTCGTAACACCGACGAGAACACTTTCTCGCGGTGGGAGAAGTCCGGCGGGTGTTGGGTTCAATTGAGTTCTTGGTGGTCCCTCAACGGCTTCAAGGGTTGGCACGAGCGGCCGTGGACGGGAAGCCTTCGGTCACCTATCGGGGTATTCAGCCTGACCGACGCCGGTGGCAGGCTGCGCAACCCTGGAACCGCCATGCGCTACCACTATGGCCCTAAGAAGTACGAGCGCGGTGGATACAAGATCAGCTACCCAGTCCAGCTCTACAACTACGTAATCGCGATCAACTACAACAGGCGAATCGGGAAGCCCCCGCGTAACACAAACCAGCCCGATCGCACGACCGGCAGCGGCTACTGGATCCATCAGCGCGGACTGGGGTCAACCCGCGGATGTGTGTCCCTCACCAAGTCGCAGCTCGTCACAACCTTGCGCTGGATGCAACCGACTGCGCTGCCCCAGATCATCATGGGGCCCGCGCAGTCGATCAGCATCTAGCTGTTGACGGTAACTTTCAAAGCATTCGACTGATAGGTGCGGCCGTCTTTGGCCACGGACATGTCGAACGTGTTGAGGCCGAGTAGGCCTGACTTGATCCAGAAGTTGCAGCTACCGCCGTCGCCGACCTTGAAGCCTGACTTCTGCGGCAGGACTGCACCGTTTTGGTAAAGCGTCACCTTGCCACCAGCAAGCGAACTCGGGGCCTGGCACTTGATCTTGTATTTCGCCCACAAGGTTGTGGTCTTGGCACCCTTGAGAGTGATTGCGCCCTTGGGTTGTTTCGCCAATGTCGTCTTCGCGCCGACCTGGACGGTGACGCTGTTGGACTGATACGTGACTCCGGACTTCACAATCGCCACGTCAAACACGTTCAAGCCATTGACGCCCGACTTCACCTTGAAGTTGCACGCACCCGCGGTGGATACCTTGACCTTGCTGAGCTTGAAGATATTGCCGTTCTGATAGAGGTGCACCCGGCCACCAGAAAGGTCAGTTGGCGCTTGGCACTTGATCGTGAACAGCTTCATGCGCTTGGCGGTGGCGGGTGCCGAGATATTGACGACGTCGCCAGCACGCGTGCCTAGATCGATCGTTGCGGCGGATCCGGGAACGGCAGCCACCAGAAGCGACGGGACGACAAGAGCTGCCGCAGTCCCCGCGAGGATGAGCCGGTTCGGATTCATGTTGTGTCCCTTCGATTGGGGCGTGGGGAAGCGTTGATCCACACCAAGCACCCAGAGTAGGAATCGCACGTGGCGATGATCCGCACCTGCTGCGGCGTGGCGTGGATTGCTCGAACGAACACGTCACGCAAGGCGTCGGGAACCAAATGATCTCCGCCAACGTCTCCGGCGGCGGTTCGGGATTAGGGTTCGCAGTGTGAGCCGTGCGCGAGTATTGCCTCCAGTTGATCAATTGCTGCGGTGGCGCAATGCCGGAATGACCCAGCAGCAGATGGCGGACCTCATCAATGACAACAACCGAGCACTACTTGGCGACGACTTCACGCCGGTCACTCGGTCGGCAATTTCTGTCGCACTGTCACGTGCTCACAAGGCCGACAAGCGACCCAGCTACCCGCAAGAGATTCCGTGGTCGCCGATTGCTCGAGAACATCAGAAAGACCATCTGCTGACCATGCTGCGGACTTGGGCTCGCATCAACCGTGGCGATCCGACCGTGCCGGAACTGGCTCGTCGAAGGTTCGAGAACTTCCGCGATCGGTTAGAGCAAGACGGTCAGGTTGTCGACTACGGCGCCACGGAGGGATTCCACCTTGTTCCCCGCCGTCGCGGAATCGACCACGGGCTGATCCGCAAGCCCGGCGACTAGCGGGCGTCGCTAGCGGCGAATTCGGGCGGGATCCCCCGCGTCAGTCTTCGGTGCGATCGATACGGGTGATGAGGCCGTCGACACCAGTGAGCACCGCCGTCGCCGCGCGGTCGCGCAGCCAATCAACCGCACCTCGGCGCCCCATGAGCAACGCCGACTTCGCTGCGACCTCGGCCGTTAACGCATTGCGGTGAAGCACGGTGACAGCGAGCAGATCACTTTCGCTTGGGAGTCCAGTTCGGGGATCGATCAGATGGTGTCCACCATTCCAGCGGCGCCGCGCGACACTGCTCGTGGCAATGCCTGCATCGGAGACGTCCCACTCCGCAATTTCCGGAGCACTGGGATTGCGTTCATCAGCCGCTTGCACAGACCAGGGCCGTCCGTGTTGATCCACACCGATGGCACGGATGTCGCCGCCAAGATCCACCAGCGCACCCTTCGCACCGGCTGCAACGATCGACTCCGCAACCAAGTCCGCCGCCAAGCCTTTCCCGATGCCGCCGGAATCCAAAGTGACGTACTGGGTGCGAGTTAGCCGGTTTCCGTGAATAGAAACCCATTCCATTCCTTGTGCGGACCGATCCCTCGGCCCGGGAACTCCGTTGTTTCGCGCAGGTTGACTCTCGAGTTGTGCTGCAGCGATTTCGGCAAAGTCGCGGTCATACCCGGCAGCGACCACCGCATGGAGCAATGACGCATCCACCCACCCGCCGCTGTATTCAAACGCCCACACCATGCCAGCAACTAGTGCCGCCATTGAGTCCGACAGGACTGTCGTCGTTTGCTGGTGGGATGCGGAGTTATTCAGCGTGGTGAGCTCGCTGTCGGATGTGAATCGAGTCCAACTGCGGTCGTACTCAACAATCCCTTGCCACCCGGCTCCGACTGCGGCGAGGGCTTCCGAAGCCGAGTCGCAGGTTGCCCGAACCTGACAATCAGTCCCCATCGCGCGACCAGTTGCGTACGCGGTGGCGCCCACAGAACCGAGATCGCATGTCCTTTTGGGTGGCTGGCCTGCGGTGTCAGACCTTGCAGTGGTGATCACCACCGCCGGTCAACTGCCCTTTGACTTCGATGGCGCCTTGGGCGCTGAGGCTGAACTGCCTGATGATCCAGAAGACGACGAGCTCGAACTGCCCTTACTACTCGAAGATCCGGATGAACTGCTTCCTTTGGAACTTGAGTAGCTGCCGCCGCCCGAAGATGAGGAAGAACCACCCGAAGAACCAGACGAGCCAGACGAACTGCTCGAACTGCTCGAACTGCTCGCGCTCAACTTTGCTGCGTAGCCAGCGGCAGCAGAATCAACGGCCTTCTGGTACTTCTTCGTCAAAGCCTTGATTTGTTTGTCGAAGCGGGCTTGATCCTCAGCCTTCACCTTTGCCGTTGCTGCAGCAACCTCGGCAGCGATCGCACTCTGGGTCGCGTCGTCGGTTGTTGCCGCGTCGGGGTTGTCGAGTTTGGCATCTGCCCGCTTCTGTTCTGCTGCGCGCGCAGCCACCGCGCCGCCGAGTCCCAGCGTGATGGCAACCGCTAGGCCAGCCGTGGTGATTCGGGTAGCAGCAGATGGGCCGCCTGACCGTCGCTTTTTTGGCGCCGTATCAGGTGTGGTCGGCTTAGTCATCGTCATCTGCTCCTTCATTCTCACCACTGGAGTGGTTTTCCGAACTGTGGTTCTCGGACGCGGATTCATTTTCGTTTTCGCGGTGACGTCCGCTCGAGTTGCTGCTGGAGGTTGGCCTGCTGGAGGTGCTCTTGTGCTTCGAGGATGAAGAGCTACCCGACGACGAGCCCGAACTTGACCCTGAGCCCGACGAACTCCGCGTGGCTGATCCACCCGCTGCCTCTGCGGCCTTCGTTTTGGCCACCTTGACGGCCGGAGGCGGAACCGGCGTGGGCAGCACGGTGGCTGCATCGACGGGGGTCGTTGCGATGGATGCCTGCGGCTGCGCCTGGCCGATGGCCAGCGACTCCTGGCTTGCGTCTTGCAGGGAGCCAACCGCGGCAACCGCGCCCGCCCCAGCGACCAGCACCAGCATTCCTGATGCCAATCCGGCGATTATCGTGCTGCGTTCCATTGAATTCCCCTCACATGAAGCTGACTACTTTGCGTTGAGTTGCAACGTATTGGGTGTATCGGCAGATATGAAGGGAAAGACGGTTAAGCGACGTTAAGGACTCTTTGCCCACCCATTGGAGCCTTTGGAAACGGGTACTCCGTGCGGGTGACGTGTCACCATCTACCCATGCGAGTAGTGCTGATCGAAGACGATCCGTCCATGGCACAGCCCTTGATCGAGGGGCTCGCCCGCCATGGCTTTGAGGTTCAGTGGGCCAACACGGGCACTCAGGGGATTGAGGATGCGCGCGCCGCAGACGTGGTTCTGCTTGATCTCGGCCTCCCCGACATCGACGGCCTCGAGGTCTGCACGGCGATCCGGCAGCGCTCTGAGGTTCCGATCCTCATCGTGTCCGCGCGCGGGCAGGAATCGGATCGGGTGCAGGGCCTCGAACTCGGAGCCGACGACTACATCGTGAAGCCATTCTCGATGCGGGAACTCGCCGCTCGCATTCGCGCGAACGTCCGCCGCAGGCCCGCCGCCAACGAAGCTATGGAGTTCGGCGGGATCACCATCGATCGTGACCAGCATTCGGCAACCCACGAGGGCACCGAACTCGGGCTGACACCCAAGGAGTTCGAACTTCTGGCGGTCTTGGCAGAAGAGCCAGGTCGGGTTGTCCCCCGAACTGAGCTCTACGCCCGAATCTGGGACCCGGTGTGGGTCGGCAGCGGCAAATCACTCGACGTTCACGTGACAACGCTGCGCAAAAAGCTGCCCCCGACTATCGCCATCGAAGCGGTGCGAGGAGTTGGCTACCGACTAGCCGAGCAAAGCGCGCCCAGTGACTAGACGCATCAGCCTGGCCATGACCCTCCTCACAGGGTTGTTGGTCGTCGCGATGTCGATCCCGTTGATAGTGGTGTTCCGCTCCTATCAATATGACCGACTTTCTCTTGGGTTGGAACGCGATGCTCTCGTCATCAGCGGTGACCTAGCCAGCATCCCGCCGACTCAGTGGCCCGCTCTCGTCAACTCATACGAGGGACGTACCGGCGTGCGCGTGACGGTGGTCGATGCCCAAAGCAAGGTCCTCACCGACAGCGAAGGAGCGGTAGTCGGCTCGGACTTCCAACGTACCGAAATGACCTCTGCCCTCAAGGGCGGAATCGCAGCGGGAGTTCGCTACTCCACGACTTTGAATACCGAGTTGCGGTACGTGGCCGTCCCGATCAAGAACGGATCGCAAGTAATTGGCGCGGTTCGTCTATCGGTTCCCGAAACGGAGGTCCAGCAGGACGTTCGTGCACTCGTGTTCGCCTTGATCACCATTTTGGCGCTGGTGTTGGTGGCTGCCTTGCTCGCGTCGTGGGGGCTCGCACGAGCCTTGTCTCGACCACTCGCCCGGCTCACTGATGGCGCTTCGCGAGTTGGTGAAGATCCATCGGCGCGGGTCGGAAACGTGAAGGGACCACGCGAGGTTCAGGATGTGGCCGACGCACTCGATGAAACCGCTGAGAAACTGGACTCGATGCTCGATCGGTCGCGAGCTGTTGCTGCCGACGCCTCGCACCATCTTCGAACCCCGCTTGCAGCGATGCGCCTGAGACTGGAAACCATCGCCGACACCACACACGACGCAGATACCGCCGCCCAGGCCGAAGCGGCCACGCTCGAGGTCGATCGCCTCACGCGAAGGGTTGATCAGGTCCTCGCATTGGCCACGGCAGAAACTGCGGCGCAGACCGTCATCGTTGACGTCGGTGAAAGCGCACATACCCGAACCATCGATTGGGAAGGTCTTGCTGCGGCGCGCGGGGTCGAGCTGTTCTGCGACTACGTTTCCGCGCCCGTTCGTACGCCAATCGGTGAGGTCGAGCGAATCTTGGACGAGTTAGTGGGCAACGCATTGGACTACGCCCACGCCGAAGTGCAGATCCACGTGACAGACGATGGGCAACATGTTCGACTCGTTGTGCGAGACGACGGACCGGGTATTCCGATCGATGAGCGCGAGAGTGTGTTTACGCGATTTAAGCGGGGTAGCCAGTCCGTCCCGGGCGGTACGGGCCTGGGCTTGGCGCTGGTCCGGCAGGCAGCAATTGCCTCGGGCGGGGACGTTCAGATCGTCGACTCGCCCGTCGGCGCATGTTTCGAGGTCAGCTGGCCATCGCTGGCCGACACCGACCAATCCGAACACAAAGATGCTCGTTCCTGACTGAGGGGTAGTAACAATCAGGAACGAGCACCTTCGGTTCTTGGAGACTGCATTGATGAGGTCGTGGCTGCTACTACGGGAGGATACGAATGAACCAAATCATGTCTCGTTCCTTTCGCGAGTTCGAATGGGTGGCCGATTGGTTGGCTGTCGTTACATAACGAAGACGAGCATTTCCATGGTCTGACTCCTCTCTTCTAGAGGGCGAGCGGGTGATCCAAACACTTGGTTGTCACAGGCGGCGAAACAGGAAGTCCATGACTTGCTCCTTTCGGTTGCTGGTGCTTCTTCGATGACCTAGATTTACCCGGACGCTGTCCTACTTAAACCGGGGCCGCGCAACTTTCACGGATTACTTCTCCTCGACCCCGATCGCAGTAGGCTCTCGGCCATGCAGATTGAGACCTCATATGTGGATGTCGCCGTTGCGGGCAAGCTGATGCGCACATTCGTTGCGGCACCGGCTGACGACAAGCGGTACCCCGGAATCCTGTTCTACTCAGACATCTTTCAGCTGTCGGAATCGACGCTGCGCTGGGTCAAGCGACTTGCCAGTTACGGCTTCGTCGTCGCTGCTCCAGAGATCTACTACCGCATCGAACCCGCGGGAACCGTGCTGGAATTCGACGACGCCGGCAAGGAGCGCGGACAGGCTGACGTTGACGCCCTCTTTGCCGAGCAGTTCGACGAAGACATCGCCGGCGGGCTCACCTGGTTGCGGGACTACCCGCGCGTTTCGGTTGCGCCGTTGGGGATCGCCGGGCACTGCACGGGCGGCCACATCGCATTTCGAGCGGCGCTGCAGCCCGAAGTGGCCGCAACCGCTTGTTGGTACGCGACGGGACTTCACGACGGAAAGTTGGGTGCCGACGCCGATGCCGGAAGCCTCGCCCGCAGTGGCGAGATCGGCGGCGAACTGTTGATGATCTTCGGATCACGTGACCCACACACACCTGCCGATGGACTTCAGATCATTCACAAGCAGTTGCAGGAATCTGGTGTCGATTTCGATTGGCACATCTACGACGCTGAGCACGCCTTCGGTCGCGATATCGGTCCGCGCTGGAATCCCCAGGCAACTGACGAAGCGATGGCGCAGACCGTCGCGTTCTTCCGACGAACACTCGGCGGCTAACAAACGCGAGTGACTTCCAGCGCGTCTTGCAGCGGGGTGTTCGGAGGATTCCTCCACTACGCTTCACGCCAGAACCAACCGACCAGTGGGTGGGCAGCCAAGCACTACGGAGGCCGGAATGCCGGTGTGGCAAGTGCTGCTGGTCGCTGCTGCGATCGCTCCATTGTCGGCATGTGGTGCTGCGAGTCCGTCAGCTGACGCGACACCACAACGGGGCACCTCGGCGTCAGTCGGACCGACGGCGGCACAGCAGCTGCCCGCGTCGGCGAGTGTGAAGATCGGCGACAAGGTCATCCAGCTTGAGGTCGCACGCACGCCCGTCCAACTCGAAACCGGCCTGATGTTCCGAACGAGCATGCCTGCCGACAGAGGCATGGTGTTCATGGTCGAACCACCACGCCGACTCGGGTTCTGGATGAAGGACACGTTCGTTCCGCTCGACATAGTGTTCGTTCGCGACGGCATCGTTGAGTCAATCGCCGCCCAAGCGCCGCCTTGTATCTCAGACCCATGTCCGGTGTTCTCACCAAAAGGTGCGGTCGATCAGGTGATCGAGATTCAGGCGGGACTTTCAGCAAAGCTTGGCCTGAAGCCTGGGGACCAACTACTGGTCAGTGTTTCGTAGCTAGGAGTACTGTCGGTCGTACTATCCATTGAAGGAGAAGCTTTGAGTGCTGACGAGTCAACCAAGAAGCCCGTTGATCAAGGAATTGAAGCGATCGACGACGAAGCGCTCGATGCTGTCACCGGCGGCACTCTTATTAAGCCGGTCAATACCACTATCACCTAAGACAAGGCGCTAGAAGACAATCAGACGTCTCGCAAGCGCTCGAACGCTTAGAGGTACCCGCGTTTGCTGAGGTAACGGGATGCGAAGAATCCTTCGATCGCGGGCAGGTAGAAGGTGGCGACGCGCCAAATGATCGTTGCCCCAAGCGCAATTTCGGATGGCACTCCGAGTGGCACGAGGAATGCCGACATGACGGCCTCCGAGACGCCGATTCCACCCGGCACCGGAATGATTCCCTGCAGCAGTGACGTCGCGACCACGACTGCGGTGCACGAGATCAGGCTCAGGTGAACGCCCATCGACAACAATGCGATCCACAGCGCCAAACCCCAGATCAGCTGCACCACCAGCTGACTACCCAGCAGCCCGAATGCCAGCTTCGGCGAGCGGAAGACTTCAAGAAGTGCCTCCCACGCATTCTTGATCTCGGGAACCACTCGATCGTGAATCTTCTTCACGCGCAGAACAACCACGACTGTGGCCACTGCCAGCAACACGACCAGGATGATCAACAGCCACGAACCGGAGCTGCTACTCGAGCTTGACGTCGACGTGGACTGCGGCAGCGTGAGTGCACCGGTCAGGAAGGCCACCACCAGAATCACCGCTTGAACGATGAACCCGGAGAACGAGTCCAGTGCGCCTTTGGTGACCGACACTGCGGGAGCGATCCCGTACTTGTAAAGGAACGCACTTTCCATCGCCACGCGTCCCGCCATGCCTGGCACTGCGAACGAGATGAACGCAACTGCGGGCTGAAGGATCGTCATCGGGCGCAGCGGGATTGGTCGCCCGACAGCGCACATCATCGATGTCCCCTGCGGAATGAATGCCAGCTGACCCATCAGCACGGAAAGCACAGCAAGCCACCAGATGGCGCTTTCCAACGATGCCCACATCGCGGCGTAGTCCACGCCGGTTAACAGTGGAATCAAGGCACTCGCGAACATGAAGACGAGGACCAACGTCAGGATGCCCTTGCGACTGATTCGTCGAAGTTTCACTGGGTCCGGAGGCTCAACATCCGTGGCGGCCGAGACCTGCTCGCGCAGCGTCTTCAGCAGCTTTGACGAACCCTTGACGGAACGACGCTCGCGCTGAGTGAGTGCAGGAGGCTGCAGATACCCGAGGCACTCCGACAGCTTCTCTTTCCCAAGCCCCTCGACAGCCGCTTCGACTGCGCGCTCCGGCCCCAGCAGTGCCGCGGTTGCGAACAACAGGTGGACAACGTCAAGGCAGGCTTCAGACTGTTTGTAGACCACTGAGCCATTGCCAAACTCGCCGATCGTGAAGCCTTCGTCGGTCAGCCGGATCGTTCCAAGCGTCGGGGCGCCATGCGTGATTCCGGCGCTGTGCATCGTCTTGATCTGCCGCCACAAGTCGATCAACTGAGCTTGATCTATGGCCTCGGGCGACTCGAGCTCACTGAGCACGTTGCCGCCACGCGTTGTGACCAACACGGCGACTTCGTCGTTCGCACTCGCCGCGGCCAGCACGCTGGGCACAGCCACCCCGGCCTTCTCGGCCATCATCGTCACAACTGCTTCATGCTCAACTGACTGGATGCGCGAAGCCGTCAGCCGTTCCGAGCTTCCCCGGTACATGGCCGTTCGCCACAGCTTGGCCATGAGTTGCGAGTCTGTGGCGTCACGTCCATACGCCTTCACCTCGACCGGAACGCCGTCAGTGGTGGTTCCGACCAAACGTCGCACTCCCCAAGACTGGTCGTGGGCGATACGCAAGTCAGGGACATCGATTCCGATTCCCGCAATCGCCTCTTTCACGGCTTCCGCGTCTGGATATCCGGCAGGTGACCCAAACAGTAGGAGGACACCACTGCCGAAGATCATCCCGATGCCAAGTGCAGTGACCGCGCCAGAGGGAACGCTGAGTGCAAGAGCAACGGCAGCGATGCTGATCAGGACGACGACCGTCCAGCCAATCCGCCGAATCGGGCGCGCGACGTAGGGCGTGGCCGCGACCAGAACCGCAGCGACCAACGCGACTCGCACAATCGGGAATTGAGGCCTGGCAGCACCTTGCAAGAACTCGTTGAAAAATGGTGGCCACAGTTCATCCGAGATGGCCACAATCACGATGGTGGTGATGGAGGCTCCGATGCCAGCGATCGCGACATCGCGGACCGCCGACCAACGCCTGCGGTAGATGAAGGCAACAACCAGTACCAGGGCGAGGATCAGTCCGAGGGTGTAGCTCAGCGCCAGTAGCGCAACCGCCCACTCAGGCAACGCCTGCGCAAATTGCGACAACGTCTCCTGCAGCGGGTCCGACTTTCCGAACGCGTAGCAACCCCACAGGACGAAGATCAACCCGATACAGACAGTGGTGACGTCTGCCGACCTGCGTGCGCGCGGTTCGTTGTCATCCGCAGTGAGATAGGCGCTGCGTTTGAGCGCGGCAACACCCGGAACGGCCATGGCACAAAGGTACGGGTTACGGCAGCCGTGAGGCGTGTCCACCACTCACACTGTTGGACCTCACAAGATGACCTTGGCGCCGGAAATCGTTAGCCTGACGGGCACTCATTGTCGTCGTGTGGAGGTTGTTGTGGAAGTTGTTGTCGTCCCATCCAAGAATGACGGCAGCGAGCTGGCCGGCGGTGCGATCGCCGACCTCCTGAATCGCAAGCCGACGGCTGTTCTCGGCTTGGCCACAGGCAGCACGCCGCTTGGGGTCTACGACGACCTTGTCCGTCGTTATGAAGCTGGCGAAGTGTCATTCGCGCAGGCGAAGGGATTCGCCCTCGATGAATACGTCGGGCTTCCACCGAATCACCCCGAGTCGTACCGAGCCGTCATCAAACGTGAGATTGCCGAACGCGTGGACTTCGCCCCGGACTCCGTACACGGACCAGACGGCTGGGCGAGCGACATTCCAGCCGCCTGCGCCGCTTACGAAGAAGCCATTGTGGCGGCAGGCGGAATCGACCTGCAGATCCTTGGTGTTGGGACCGACGGACACATCGGGTTCAACGAGCCAATCTCGTCCTTGGCCTCGCTCACCAGAATCAAGACACTCACGGAACAGACC
>JAOAUD010000103.1 GCA_030157755.1 Candidatus Nanopelagicales bacterium | reverse complement strand
GCCCAACTCCGCCGAAAAACGGATCCGGCACGGATTCCCCGGCCTTGGGTCCAAAGAACACTCCCACTGGCGTGAGCTTGAACGTATCGCCAACGCCCATCTCGTCAGCGGTCTCCTTCATCGCCACGTCGGCTGGAGTCATCGTCGGATTCTGGGTCACGCCCAGCATCCGGGTCGCCTGGTCGTAGTACGGCGAAAGCTCAGCATGCCAATCGGTGATGTGCGCCCACTGCTTGTCGTTGAAGAACTCTGCGGGTGGGACGTAAAGCGTGTTGGCGTAGACGAGAGACCCGCCGCCAACTCCGGCACCTGCCAGCACGATGACGTCCCGTAGGAAGTGGATCCGCTGGATCCCCTGCAAGCCCAATTTGGGTGCAAAGAGGAAGCGGCGAAGTCGCCATGACGTCTTTGCGAAGTCCGCGTCTTCGTACCGACGACCGGCCTCGATGACACCAACCTTGTAGCCCTTTTCGACCAATCGCAGTGCCGAGACGGAACCACCAAAACCTGATCCAATAATTAGTACGTCGTAATCACTCATGGTCGACCCAACTTCTTCATCATCTTCGAGTAGCCCACGAGCACTGCGCCCCACTGCTTGTGCGTCATGAAAGGCGGCGTTCCCCAGCCCGCGAACCTTTGTGTTCCGATGGTCTGCGACTCCGTGTACTTCATCAGGCCTTCGCGCCCGTGCCGACGCCCGAGTCCGGAGTCCCCGAATCCGCCCATTGGAGCTCCGGTGGCGGCCCATGCGGTGGCATAACCCTCGTTGACGTTGACGGTCCCCGCGTGCAGTTTGGAGGCGATCTCGCGTCCACGCCGCAGATCCCGCGTGATCACCGATGCGTTCAACCCGTAATCGGTCCGGTTCGCCAGTTCAATTGCCTCGGCCTCCGTGTCATACGGGTAGATGCTGACGACGGGGCCAAACGTCTCGTTGCTGAAACACGCCATGTCCTCGCTGACGTTCGCGAGAACCGTTGGTTCGAAGAAGAACGGCCCCACGTCCGGACGAGGCCGACCTCCGACAAGAACCGTCGCACCCTTGGCGCGAGCGTCGTCGACGTGACTGATGACCGTGTCGAGTTGTTTGCGGCTGATGAGGGACCCGACGTCGGCGTTCCATCCGACCTCGGCGGAAAGGCGCATCTTCTCGACCCGCGCCACCATCGCCTCGGTGAACTCCTCGGCAACACTGCGATGTACGTAGATGCGCTCCATCGAAATACACAACTGTCCTGCATTTGCGAAGCTCGCACGTTGTGCGATCTCGGCCGCCTTGGCGATGTTCGCGTCGTCGCACACGATCATCGCGTTCTTACCGCCAAGTTCCATCGAACAACCGACGAGGCGCTCGCCGCAGCGCGCGGCGACCTGACGGCCGACGCCAGTGGAGCCGGTGAACATGATGTAGTCACCGCGCTCGGTGATCATCGGTCCGACGACCGGACCCTCGCCAGCCACAACGCCGAACAACCCATCGGGAAGGCCAGCCTCGTACAAAAGGTCGATGAGCCACAGTGCCGACAGCGTTGTCTGAAGGTCAGGCTTGAGCACGATGCCGTTACCTGCCAAGAGCGCCGGGATAGCATCGCCAACAGCCAGCGTGAGCGGGTAGTTCCATGGCGAGATGACACCAACGACACCCTTCGGGTGGTGCAATTCCACAGCCGTCGCGACAACGGGGACCGCGCCTGCGTGTTTGGTCGGTCGCAGGAGCCCGGCCGCGACCTTCGAGTAGTGCCGCGCCGTGATCGCGACGTCAACGAGTTCCTCGACTGCATGGATTCGGGCCTTGCCGGATTCCAATTGGGCGATGTCGAGGCCTTCTTCGCGCCTGGCCAACACGAGGTCGTGGAACCGACGAATCACATCGCTACGGTGACGGACAGGGGTCGTGGCCCATGCCTTGGCCGCCTCGCGCGCGATCGCAAATGCGGTGTCGACTGCGTCTTCACTTGAATGCGGTATTTGGGTGATCGGCCGACCTGTGAACGGCGCGATTGCCGGAGTCGTGACTGGTTGACTCCCGACACAAAGGTGCCGAACGAGGGCGGCTATTCGCTGATCGCTGACCGATTCATGCGGGTCGCTGGTGGCTGGCGTGGAAGGAAGTTGGTCGACAAGTGCCGTCATGACAACAGCCTAGGCGCTTGGGCCCTCGACCGGCAGCCCAGTGGCAAATTCCACCTCTTCGAGCAGTGCCGCTTCGACGCTGTCGGTGGGAAGTTCAGAGTCGTCCACGGCCACAACTTGCTGGTCGACTTGCCCGCCCGGAACCGGCTGCAGGGCGTCTCGGCGCAGTGCGACGACCGCGACTTGTTCGGCAATGTCGGCTTCATCCCAGTTTGCGTAGGGTGCAAGAACCCGTGCCACTGATTCGGCGACGTCGACACCTCCGCCCCTGGTTTCCAGCGCGAGGCGCGTTCGACGCACGAGCACATCGTCGAGGCCAAGTGCACCCTCCCGGGTGACGGCGACAACTCCTTCAGCAAACAGATACGGCGAATCCGGGTGCATCGGCTCCGCCAACTTCGGGTCGCTGGCGATCAGGTCGAGGACAGTCCGGGCACGGTCGCCGTGGCGGCGAAGCAGGTGTTCAACAGCTGCCAACGAAAGTCCAGCTTCGCGAGCGGTCCGTTCTCGAGTCGCCCAGGCAGCGGCGTAACCAGCGGCTCCGACCAGCGGTAGTTCGTCGGTCTTGCTGGGCGGCACGCTGTCCGTGACGACCTCTGCCCGCGAGGTGACGGCAGCATCAACTGCGTCGGCCGCCATCACGCGGTAGGTCGTGTACTTGCCACCGGCGATGAGAACCAATCCAGGTGCTGGCCGAAGTACCGCATGTTCGCGCGACAGCGTGGCGGTGCCATCTTCCTGAGTTCCGGCACTTAGCAGGGGACGCAGGCCCGAGTAGACCCCAACGACATCGTCACGGGTCAGCGGTTTGGCAAGCCACTTGTTTGCCTCGGCAAGGAGGTACTCAACATCGGCTTCATCAACCTGCGGTTCTGATCGCGGACCTGAGTAGTCGGTGTCGGTTGTGCCGATGAGCCAATGCCGACCCCATGGCAACAGGAACAAGACACTCGTTGGCGTTCGGGCGATGAGTGCGCTGGTGGACGGAAATGCCTCACGCGGAACAACGAGATGGATGCCCTTGCTCTGACGAACAGCATGTTGTGAGGCCGCCCCTGCCATCTCGAGCAGGTCATCGGTCCATACGCCAGCGGCTCCGAGGACAACCCGTGCCCGAACGTCGAACTCACGGCCGGAAAGTTCATCGCGAATGACCGCGCCAACCACTCGCCCGTCTTCGGAAATAAGCCGAACGACAGCGGTCCGAGTGGCGATCGCTGCACCGTGAGCGGCGGCGGTTCTGGCAACGGCCACGGTATGACGGGCATCGTCGATTTGGGCATCGTGGAATCGAACGGCGCCGACTAGGGCATCACTCTTGATCCCCGGTGCAATGCCTTTCACGATCTTGGCCGACAGCGTCTTGGGTCGGGGCATCGCGCCGCCATACGCACCCAACCGACTCAGCATGTCGTAGACCGTGATCCCGAATCCGACGTACGGACGCTCCCACCCGCGTCGCGTCACCGGGTACAAGAACGGGACGGGCCGAACCAGGTGGGGTGCCAGTCGGTCGAGCAGCAGTCCGCGTTCGGTCAGCGCCTCGTGAACCAGCGAGAACTCGCGCTGTTCCAGGTAGCGAAGGCCACCGTGAGCGAGACGACTTGACCGGCTTGAGGTCCCACTCGCGAGGTCGTGTTGCTCCACGAGCGCGACGGAGAGTCCACGTTGAGCCGCATCAAGGGCACTTCCGCAACCAACAACGCCACCGCCGATGACAAGAACATCGAGTGGACTTGTCGAATCTGCCGCAGCCATTCGGGCCAAAGCCCCTGCGCGAGAAGCACGATCGAGCACGTCTGAACCAGGCGCAACCATGACTAAAGCCTACGCGTCGAGTACAACCTCTACGCGTTGGAACTCCTTCAAGTCGCTGTAGCCGCTGATCGCCATTGCCCGACGCAGCCCGCCGACGAGGTTCATCGTGCCGTCGCTCATGCGGGATGGACCCAGTAGCACCTCTTCGAGACTGCCCACTGACCCGAGCTCAACGACCTCTCCACGGGGAAGTTCCGGGTGAGCGGCTTCCATCCCCCAGTGGCGTCCCCTGCCGGGCGCGTCTTCTGCGCGCGCCAATGGTGAACCAACCATGACTGCATCGGCGCCGCAGGCGATCGCCTTAACGATTGCACCGCTAGACCCCATGGCTCCGTCTGCAATCACGTGCACGTAGCGCCCGCCCGACTCATCCAGGTAGTCCCGTCGGGCCGAAGCGACGTCCGCGACTGCCGATGCCATCGGCACGCGGATCCCCAGCACGTCGTGGGTGGTGTGTGCGGCGCCTCCACCAAAGCCGACGAGGACGCCGGCCGCCCCGGCGCGCATGAGGTGCAGCGCAGCGCGATACGTGGCACAACCGCCGACGATGACCGGCACATCAAGCTCGAGGATGAACTCCTTGAGGTTGAGCGGCTCACCTTGAGTCGAAACGTGTTCGGCACTCACGGTGGTGCCACGAATCACGAAGATGTCAACACCAGCGTTGACGACAACCTCATGGAGTTCCTGGGTGTTCTGAGGCGACAATGCTCCAGCAACAGTCGCACCGGATTCACGCATCTCCTGGACGCGCAGGCGAACCAACTCTGGGTCGATCTGTACGGCGTAGACCTCTTGGAGGCGCGCGTTTGCAGATGCCACATCGAGTGATGCGATTTCCTCGTAGATGTCGCTCGGGTCGGCGTAGCGCGTCCACAGGCCCTCGAGGTTGAGAACTGCGAGTCCACCCGCTGCGGCAAATTGCTTCGCCGACTGTGGCGAGACCACGGAGTCCATCGGAGCCGCCACAATGGGGTGCTCAAACGGATACGCATCGATTTGCCAGGCCACGGAAACATCACGTGGATCCCGCGTGCGACGCGATGGCGCGATCGCTACTTCATCAAACGAGTAGCCACGACGGCCACGCTTACCTTCACCGATTTCGATCATGCTCATATGGTGGCACTTACCGCCCGTGATAGTTGGGTGCTTCGACAGTCATCTGAATGTCGTGGGGGTGGCTTTCCTTCAAACCGGCAGCGGTGATCCGCACGAACCGACCGTTGCGCTGGAGTTCGTCGATGGATTCCGCCCCTGCGTATCCCATCGCTGCTCGCAGCCCACCGATGAGTTGGTGCGCAACGACAGCCAGTCGTCCGCGATACGGAACCTGACCTTCGATGCCCTCGGGAACCAGCTTGTCGTCGGACAACACGTCGTCCTGGAAATACCGGTCCTTCGAGTAGGAACGTGCGTCTCCGCGACTCTGCATCGCGGCCAACGAACCCATTCCGCGGTACTGCTTGAACTGCTTGCCGTTGACGAATACGACGTCGCCCGGTGCCTCCTCGCAGCCAGCCAGCAACGAGCCGAGCATGACTGTGTCGGCTCCGGCGACGATGGCTTTGGCGATGTCACCGGAATACTGCAACCCGCCGTCACCAATGACCGGAACTCCTGCCCGGCGAGCCGCCATCGAGGCTTCGTGAATTGCGCTAACCTGCGGCACACCAACACCGGCGACAACCCGGGTCGTGCAGATTGACCCGGGGCCTACCCCAACCTTGATGCCGTCGGCACCTGCCTCAATCAGAGACTGCGCAGCTTCATAGGTTGCGATGTTCCCACCGATAACTTCAACATCTGTGTCGCGCTTGAGCCGCGCGACCATGTCGAGCACGGCGCGAGAATGCCCGTGCGCAGTATCAACAACAACCACGTCGACGTCGGCTTCCACCAGTGCGCGAGCACGCTTGTAGGCATCGTCGCCAACACCAACGGCAGCACCAACCACGAGGCGGCCGTCAGCATCCTTGGTCGCATCGGGGTACTGGTCGCTCTTGACGTAGTCCTTGACAGTGATCATGCCGCGGAGTCGTCCTCCGCCATCGACCAACGGGAGTTTCTCGATCTTGTTCGCTCGCAGGAGCGATAGCGCTTCTTCGCCAGCGATTCCGACAGGTGCAGTCACCAGCGGCATGCTCGTCATCACTTCACGGACTGGCCGTGACATGTCGTCTTCGAATCGCATGTCGCGATTCGTCACGATTCCGACGAGCACTCCCGAATCATCAACAACTGGCAGGCCGGAAATCCTGAATCGGGCGCACAGCCGGTCAACTTCCTCGAGGGTGTTGTCCGGACCGCACGTCACTGGATTCGTGACCATTCCTGCTTCGCTGCGCTTGACCAGATCAACTTGGCCAGCTTGGTCATCAATCGACAAGTTCCGGTGCAGAACACCCATCCCACCGAACCTGGCCATCGCGATTGCCATCCGGGCTTCCGTGACGGTGTCCATCGCGCTAGAAATCAGCGGGACGGCAAGTGTGATGTTTCGAGTCAGTCGTGTGGACGTCTCGACGGCGCTGGGAATCAGGTTTGATTCGTTGGGCAACAACAGAACATCGTCGTACGTCAACCCGAGGTAGCCGAACTTGGCTTCGCGTTCCGCCGCAGCAGATCGCTCGAACGTTCCCTGTGCCCCTACGTCTTCCGAGCCAACCGTCATTGCGCGCCCCTTCGCCAGTCACCCTTAGCGCTCAAGAGTAGACCGAAGTCGCAAATCCCCCTAGCGGCAGGCGCATGCAAACCGTCCTCTTGCGAGCAATCCGCACCGAATCCGGCTCGAATCACGTGCCCAGCGCGGTATTCGGTGAGATATGCCACCTGAGGCGCCAATCTCACCGAATGCTTCGGGATGAGCGATAGGCGATGAGTCTGGGACCTTATTCCGGTAGCGACTCGAACGCTGTCTCACGCATCTTCACCGCAACAACGGCGGCCACCGCGCACGTCACTGCGACGTAGACGCCGAACCAAACCAGCGAACCGTTGCCGACGAGCCAGGTACTGATCATCGGGCCAGTGCCCCCGAACACGGCGACGGCGAAGGCGAAGCACAGGCCGAAGCCTGACCCACGAAGTCGACTCGGGAACCGCTCGAGCAAGGAGCCGATGAGAACTGCCTGCACTGCTGCCTCCGGAATGACAATGATCAACTGCCCAGCCAACACCTGGCCCGATGCGAGCAGCATCAGCGCTGGCACACAAGTCAGAGCCAATCCCGCAAAGCCGAGAATGAGCAGTCGCCGCCGACCAATCCGGTCGGAGCACCACCCGAAAATCGGGATCAGGACGACGAGTCCAATGAGAGCCAGCGTATTGGCCTCGAACGCAACCTGCGCCGAATGTCCGGATGCCTTCGCCAGCGCGGGGAATCCCGAAATCAGGCCGAAGAAGCTCAGCGATGCGGCGCCGACTATCACGAAGGTCACCGCAGCACTGGCGCGATGTTTGGCCAGCACCGTACGAACAGGCTTTGGATCATGACCGACCGAACGGTCAAGAGTCTCCCGCGTTCCGCGACGAATGAAGAAGCCGACGATGCCCAGAACGCCTCCGATCAGGAAGGGGATCCGCCACCCAAATGCCGACAACTCGGCATCAGTCATAACCGTCGTCAGCAGTAGGCCAACGGCAGCCCCGAGCAGGGTCCCAATCATGATCGTTGTGGCGTACACAGAGGTGAAGATTCCGCGGCGATTGGCGGGCGCACTCTCAGCGAGAAATGCGCCGACGGCGGATGTTTCGCCGCCAAGTGACAGCCCCTGGATGATCCGCAACGCAAGCAATATCACTGCCGCCCAGATGCCGATGCTGGCGGCCGTAGGAACCAGGGCGATCCCCAGGCTCGTGATCGCCATGATCGTCACCGTTGTTGACAGGGCCGCCCGCCGTCCGACGCGGTCGCAGATCCGCCCGAGTAGAACACTGCCCACCGGTCGCGCAACGAATCCGACCGCGAATACCGCTAGGGCCGCCAAAAGTGAAGCAGTTGGGTTCGAGTTCGGAAAGATCTGTTCACTGAAGTAGACGGCGAATAGCGCGTAGATCGTCCAGTCGTACCACTCGACGATGTTCCCAACTGCACCGGCAAGTACCGCACGGCGACGAGATCGCGCCGTGTGGACGGAACGTTGCTTGGGAAACGTCGCGTCGACTTCGTCTGGCAACTTCTGCACGGCAGAGTCGCGTTCCAGTGTTCTTTCCATGCTCGTTAATCCCACCGAACGGGGCACTCTAAACGTGGGCGGGCAAGGAAGTTCCGGAAGGCGCCTGACCAGACTGCGCCAATCAGTGGCGGACGATTGCTCGCCAACTCCCGTTTTGGGCCCGCGCGCCGTTAGAGTCGAGGCGGTAGCCGATCCGACCGCTTGCTCAGGAGAAACGATGGCCCACGCCCAAATTTCACTGCCAGATCCACAAGAACATGTCGCGCAAGGGAAAGCCGCGCGTAAGGCCTATCCACGATCCGCCCTGGCGAATATCGAGTTCCCCGCGGATCGGCGCGATCCGGTCGACATCCTCATGGCGCAATCGGAATCGCGGGTTCAGGAACTTGTCCCGATCAGGTACGGCCGGATGTCAGCATCGCCATTCACCTTCTATCGCGGCGCTGCGGCAATCATGGCGGCTGACTTGGGTGTTGGACCTAACACCGGTCTCACAACTCAACTTTGCGGTGATGCGCACCTCGCGAATTTCGGCGTGTACTCCTCCCCGGAACGCCGGCTTGTCTTCGACGTCAACGACTTCGACGAGTCACATCCCGGTCCATGGGAATGGGATGTGAAGCGACTCGTTGCGAGCTTCGCGGTTGCTGGGCGCCACCGCGGCTTCTCCGCCGAGGAACGGCGGACGATCAACGAGGCAGTCGGAGCGTCCTACCGAAACGCGATGGCCGTGTTTAGCACTATGTCGAACCTCGAGGTTTGGTACGCACACGCTGATATCGATCAGGCACTGCAGGCGTTCGCCTCACCAGATGAAGCGTCCAAACTCGGCAAGGCGAAGCGCAAGGACCTCACCCGCGCACAGAAGTTGACGGCAAAGGCGAAGACTCGGACGTCGCTGCAGGCATTCAACAAGATGACGGTCAACACTGATGGTTCGCCGGAATTCCTCAGCCAGCCTCCGTTGTTGGTCCCTTTCCGCGAGATCATGGCCGAGGATCAGACCGAACAGGTGTGGGGCATGCTCCGCGGCGCGTTGGGCGCCTACCGGCGGAGCTTGCAGGATGACCGCAAACACCTGCTCAGCGAATTTGAGGTTGTCGACGGCGCACACAAAATCGTCGGTGTCGGAAGTGTCGGGCTGCGGGCTTGGGTGCTGCTGTTGCTGGGTCGCGATTCCGATGACCCACTGGTTCTTCAGGTCAAGCAATCGCAACAGTCAGTGCTCGAGCCGTTCACGACCCGGAGCAAGTACCGGAACCACGGCCAACGTGTTGTCAATGGCCAGCGTCTGCAACAGGCCTTCACAGACATCTTCCTGGGGTGGACCCGCGTCACTGGCCTCGACGGGCAAGTCCGGGACTTCTACGTGCGGCAATTGCGCGACGGCAAGGGTTCGGCCGACCTTGACCGAATGCCAGCGAGCGGGATGGAAATTTACGCACGCCTATGTGGTTGGACTCTGGCGCGCGCACATGCCCGTTCTGGCGATCGGATCGCGATCGCGAGCTACCTGGGTTCCGGCAGCTCATTTGAAGCAGCGATGGCAGTTTTCGCCGAGGCATACGCCGATCAGAACGAAAAGGACTACGCAGAGTTGCTGAATGCGATCAAGTCAGGCCGGATTGAGGCTCGAACGGGCATCTAGCCGCGTCGTGCACCACAATCGCCCGAAGCTCCGCCTTCTCGACTGGCGGTAAAGATCGGGTGAAAAATTGCCTCAGATGGGCTAAAGGATTGCTCGTTTCCGGCCGATGAATCCCCCAAGCACGTCGTTGAGCTCTGGAGGAAGCGTGACCACAGTCCTTGTTTGCGATGACGCACCCATGGCCCGCGAGGCTGTTCGCCGCGCATTGGCCGGCCTTCCAGGCGTTGAGCGTGTCACCGCGGCCGGTAGTGGCGAAGAGGTTCTGGCCCGGTATCCGCTCGAACGACCAGATCTGATTCTCATGGATGTTCGGATGCCAGGTATTGGCGGTGTTGAAGCGACGCGACGCCTGGTCTCCGCTCACCCCGACGCAGCAATTGTGATGCTCACGATGGGCGAGGACGCAGAGGGAGTCGCCCGCGCAGTATCGGGAGGCGCTCGCGGCTACATCGCCAAGGACGCTTCGCGCGAAGAACTGGCGAGCGCGATGACACTGGTGCTCGCAGCCGGATCGGACATGCCTGGGCAGCGCGGCTCCCGGACTCGTCCAGGCGGTGCACCCCCCACGTTGACTGAACGCGAGCAACAGGTACTCGATGGAATGAGCCGCGGACTGTCAAACGCGGGCATCGGCAAAGAGCTCTTCTTGTCCGAAGACACCGTCAAGACCCATGCCCGTCGGCTGTTCCGCAAGCTCGGCGCGGCTGATCGCGCTCAGGCTGTTGCGCTCGGCTTCCGCTGGGGATTCCTGCACTAGCCAGACTGGGCCTCAGTCAGCATCTGTCTCGCAGGCTCTGCAATCGGATTCAGTTCAAGCTCTTCGCTGATTTGCAGCGACTCGTCGAGCAGTTGAATTGCCTGCCCCCGATCACCGACGGTTAACGCTGAGACTCCAGCGAATAACAACGACTTGGCGCGATGCCTCGGCGCTTGTGACCGATCCGCGACCCGGGCGGCATTGAGTGACACTTCAAGCGCCCGCTCGGCACGATCCTCCATCAACGAGATTTCCGCCTCGACCCAAGCGAGCCGGACTTGCTGGCGCCATTCGATCCGCGCGACAGAACGGGCCAACTCCCAATTGCGGCGCGCCTCGTCGACGTCGAAGTGGCCAACTGAATCAGCGGCCAATCCAACATATGCGTCGAAGGCGGTGACTTCGTCGGAAATCAGGAGCGCTTGAGCATCGTGACGCTGCGCCGCTGAATGCTCGTTCTGTTGGCGCAGCGTGCTGGCGATGGTGGTATGCGCCAAAGCGGCCCAACGAGTCGGAGTGGGTGGCCCTTGCAGTAGGGGAGCCAACACATCCCACGCCTCTACGAACTTACCGATCGACGAGTAACACACGCCGAGAATCCAGCGAGCTTGCGAGTGGTCTCCGAGGTCCGTCGACCGATCAACTGCCAACGTCAGCGGTGCGATTCCAGGAGCCGGTGCTCCATGGAATGCGAACTCGTTCCCAATGTTGATCAGCGACGGGACGGGCAGTCCGCGGTAGTCAGTCTGACTCCGGGCTTCATCCACGAAGCGAACACTAGCGGGATTCACACGTCTGACCCGCGCACCTCCACCGTGACATGCGCAAACCCCCTTCGTGTTGGGGTAACTGGCCGTATTACCGGCCTAGTAACCCCAACACGAAGGGGGTTTGCGTTCAGCTGTGCGGCTACCTAGTGGCTGTGTGAATGCCCACCGTGGGAATGACCGTGGCCATGATCGTCGTCTTCGTCCTCTTCAGGCTTCTCGACAACGAGAGCTTCGGTCGTGAGCAGCATGCCCGCGATCGAGGCCGCGTGCTCCAGTGCTGACCGAGTCACCTTGACGGGGTCGATAACACCCTGTGCAACGAGGTCGCCATACTCACCGGTGGCAGCGTTGTAGCCGTTGCCAACCCCAAGTTCGCGCACCTTCGCCACGATGACCTGGCCTGGCTCACCGGCGTTCTCGGCGATCCAGCGAAGCGGTTCGACTGCCGAGCGGCGAACAATCCCGACGCCAGTCGCGGTGTCGCCTTCGAGTCCGAGGTTGTCGTCGAGGACTGAAATCGCGTGAACGAGGGCGGATCCGCCACCAGCAACGATGCCTTCTTCGATAGCTGCACGAGTCGCAGAAACAGCGTCCTCAATACGGTGCTTCTTCTCCTTGAGCTCAACCTCGGTGTGAGCGCCCACCTTGATGACACACACGCCACCGGAAAGCTTGGCGAGGCGCTCCTGCAACTTCTCGCGATCCCAATCGCTGTCGCTGTTTTCGATCTCTGAGCGAATCAGGGCGACGCGGTCGGAAACTGCTTGGTGATCGCCACCGCCATCAACGACCGTTGTGTTGTCCTTGGTGACGACAACGCGACGGGCAGAACCGAGGACCTCGGGGCCGACCTGATCAAGCTTCAGCCCGATCTCAGCTGCGACCACCTGGGCGCCTGTCAGGATCGCCAGATCCTCAAGGATTGCCTTACGGCGATCGCCGAAGGCCGGAGCCTTGACCGCACATGACGAGAAGGTCCCACGAATACGGTTCACGACCAGCGTCGACAACGCCTCGCCGTCAACGTCTTCAGCGACGATGAACAACGGCTTGCCGGACTGCGCGATCTTCTCGAGCAGCGGGAGCAGTTCGCTGACTGCGCTGATCTTGCCCTGAACCAGGAGGACCTGTGCGTCTTCAAGCACAGCTTCCATCCGCTCGGCATCAGTCACGAAGTAAGGCGAGATGAAGCCCTTGTCGAACTGCATACCCTCGGTGAACTCAAGTTCCATCGCCGTGGTGCTGGACTCTTCGACGGAGATAACTCCGTCCTTGCCGACCTTGTCGAACGCATCAGCGATGAGTCCGCCGATCACGGCATCCTGCGAGGAGACTGTGGCGACCTGGGCGATCTCGTCCTTGCCCGCAACCTCACGTGCGTCTTCGAGCAGTTGCGCGTTGACAGCCGCCACGGCGGCGTTGATCCCACGCTTGATGTCCATCGGTGCGCCACCTGCAGTGACGACCTTGAGACCCTCGTGAACCATCGCCTGCGCCAACACGGTCGCGGTGGTAGTTCCGTCGCCAGCAACGTCGTTGGTCTTGGTGGCAACTTCCTTGGCCAGTTGGGCGCCAAGGTTTTCGTATGGGTCTTCGAGTTCGATCTCGCGAGCGATCGTCACGCCGTCATTCGTGATCGTGGGTGATCCCCACTTCTTGTCGATCACGACGTTGCGACCCTTCGGGCCCAGCGTGACCTTCACCGCGTCGGCGAGTGCATCCACTCCGCGCTCAAGCGAGTGGCGAGCATCTTCGTCAAATTCCAGAATCTTTGCCATTTTGTTTGTACATCCTTCAGTTGGCTAGAGCAGCGTTAATTCGAAAGTCATTTCAGGCCTCTACGCAGACCTGTCGCCAAGCGACATTCCCACGGAGGCCGATGGTTCGCGGCATGGAGGTTGTTGACTGGACCGAGGTTAGATTTACGTCAGAGCGAGCTTGCTCGCAGTAAATCGTTCTTGGTCCAGTCAACAACCGACCAAGCAATGAGCTACTTCTCGACGATCGCGAGAACGTCGCGGGCCGAGAGGATCAAGTACTCCTCGCCGTTGTACTTGATTTCGGTGCCTCCGTATTTGGAGTAAACAACTACGTCGTCAACGCTGATGTCGAGCGGAATGCGCTTTTCACCCTCGTCGTCGAAACGACCTGGTCCGACGGCCAGGACCTTGCCCTCTTGGGGCTTCTCCTTGGCGGTGTCGGGAATGACTAGGCCAGACGCAGTCGTCTGCTCAGCGTCCAACGGCTGCACGAGAATGCGGTCCTCGAGCGGTTTGATTGAGACGGACACGTTGCGTAAACCTCCCCTTGCGGGATCTGGTGGTTAACGGACTGTTTGATTTGTTTTCCCTCGCAGCGAGGCGTCGTCGCGGTGCCGCCGTACTTTGAGGATCAGCACTCACACGAGGCGAGTGCTAACGGACAGTATGCGCTACCGGTTAGCACTCAGTCAAGGAGAGTGCTAGGGATGTTTCCGGTCAATTTCGCGCATTCGCGCCGAATCGGGTGGGCACACTGCGGCACCCGTGCCGCTACTGCGTGCGACGAGGAAGGTAGTCCTGCAGAGCTGCGACCTTGAACCCCTGCTGCTGGATGTCTTTGAGTGCGCGCGGCAGATGCTTGTATAGATCGGGGCGCCAGTGCGTCAAGATGATGTCGCCTGGCTTGAGCTTGTCGCCCTGCGCGTAACGGATGTACGCCTTGGGCAGCGACGCGTTCCACAACACGATGTAGTCCATGCCGCATGCCTTCGCTGCCTGCTGCGTGACCTTGTTGAACTCCCCATATGGCGGCCGGAACATCCAGGGCTTCGCGCCGAACCAATCGGTGTAGCTAGCCGCTGGCTCGCAGATCTGCTTCTGCTGCCCGTCTGCGCTGAGCCCAGTCATCTGCGGATGAGTAATCGTGTGGTCCTGGACCGTCTGCCCAGTCATCTCGCTGATCTGCTTGTAGTAGTCCTTGCTACCGGAGATCTCGCTCTTCGTCAGAAATGGGGTGACTGGGATCCCGGTCTTGCGAATGATGTCCATGACCTTGGGATCGGCACTGACTCCATCGTCAATGGTAAGGAACACGACCTTGTCATCTGTCTTGATCGACCGAACAACCGGCGGCAACCCACCGGTTTCGCTGGGCGCGTTTACTTCACCAGGAGCTTCCGCGCGCATTTCGGTGCCGAGTGAGGCAACGTCGACCTTCTTGGATGCCTTCGTCGGGCTCGCCGAATCAACGGGTTGATCGCTTGAAGCAACACTTGCGCCGCAACCAGCCAACAGAAAGGTCCCCGCGCCCATGAGGGCGATCACGCGCGTCGAAACAGATATCACGAGACAAAGCGTACGCCGGGAGTTCCAGATCGTCGGTCAGCGCACCGCGGATCACCAAATCGGTTACCAGCGATCAGTGGCCATGATGAGCGTCGAGCGATATCTGTTCGACGGGCAGTGACGACTCCGCTCGAAATGCCAAACCCGTTGGTGCAACGTCAGCAGTCACCATTGCTGCACCAAGCGCGGCCACCATCGCGCCGTTATCCGTGCACAGCCCAGGTCGAGGCACCCGCAGTGCAACGCCGACGGCTTCACCACGAGTCGCGGCCATCTGTCGGAGCCGGGAGTTGGCAGCCACACCGCCACCAATCATCAAGTGATCAACTCCGTATTCGGAGCAGGCATCGAGCGCCTTGGTCACCAGCACGTCGACAACGGCTTCCTGAAAAGCCGCCGCCACGTCCGCGACAGGCACTGGCTCCCCCGACGCCTGCCTGGCCTCAATCCAACGGGCGACAGCGGTTTTCAGACCGCTGAATGAGAAGTCGAATCGATGCTCTGCCATATCGCGTGCACCGGTGAGGCCACGCGGAAACTCAATGGTGATCTTCCCGTCGGCGGCAACCCGATCAATCTGCGGGCCCCCTGGAAAAGGCAGCCCCAACACTCGGGCGACCTTGTCGAAGGCTTCGCCCGCGGCATCGTCCAACGTCATCCCAAGCGGTCGAATATCCGTTGCCACATCGGCCACAAGCAGGAGGCTGGTATGACCACCCGACACCAACAGCGCCACACTCGGCTCGGGGAGCGGCCCATGTTCCAGTTGATCAACCGCTACGTGGGCCGCCAAGTGGTTGACGGCGTAAAGCGGCTTGTCCAAGGCCCATGAGAGCGCTTGGGCACTTGAGGTTCCCACCAGCAGGGCACCGACTAGGCCCGGACCGCCCGTCACAGCGACCGCGTCGATGTCGCGCAGTTCCACGCCAGCTTCGATACACGCGCGGGCCAGCGTCGGCGTCATCGCCTCCAAGTGCGCACGACTCGCGATCTCCGGAACAACACCACCGAATCGAGCGTGCTCATCGACACTTGAGGCAACGACGTCTGCCAGCAACGTCCGGCCACGCACGATGCCCACGCCTGTCTCGTCGCAAGACGTCTCAATCCCGAGGACAAGCGGCTCGCTCACGGATCCTCCTCCGGTCACGACGCCTCCTCGAAATCACGCACTAGTACCAACGCCGTCTCGCCTCCCGGGTAGTAACCGGGACGTGTTCCCAACTCTGTGAAACCAACAGAGGTGTAGAGCGCGATCGCGGGCAAGTTATCGATCTTGACCTCCAGCAGGCATCGGCTCGCACCGTGCCGGATCGCTTCAGCCAGCACAACCGACAACAACTGACGCCCCAACCCCGAGCGTTGCGAGTTCGGCGAGACGGCCAACGTCTGCAAGTGCGCATCTGAATCGATGTAGGCAATCCCGGCGTAGCCATCGAGTCGTCTGCCGCGCGCGGCCACGACGTAGAACGCTGCCTGCGGAACGCGAGCCAACTCGCTCCAGAAGGTTTCGGCACTCCACGCGTCGTAAGGGAATGCCTCCAAGTCCATCGATACCAATTCCGGAATGTCCTGCCACTGCAGCGGGCGCAGCAGCACATCGGCGATGGCGCCGTCGCCGGAAGCCTCGGGCGTCATTACGGCATCACGACCTGCGCGGACGGCACTGCGTCGGGGCGTCGCAGGTAGAGCGGGAATGGCGCAAACAACCGCTGGTCAGAATCGAAGGCGACTTGTGATCCTGACTCATGGTCCGCGAGTTCCGGTTGACTTGTGGGAACGGTGTGGCCAGTCGCCATCTCTTGGGCTGCAATCCACTCAATCCATCGAGCTGACGGATGGGTCGGCGGCATCACTGTGACGGTATTCGCCGCCACCAGGTCGGGGTACCGATCAAGGCCGTTTCCCACCCACACCAGGTTCGCAAACGATTCGAGCAACTCCGCCGGTTTTGCCACGGCTGGTCCGGACCGACGATTTCCGTACGCGTCGTAGCGAGCCCAGTAGACCTCGCGACGGCGAGCATCCGTGGCAACGATGAAGTCGCGGGTGTCGGAGTCCGCAGGCAATGCGGCTACGAACTCGGCAGCGATGGCATCGTGTGAACACACCCCGACGACCTCGATGCCCAGCGCGAAACCGAGCGCCCGTGCGATCGCAACGCCCACGCGGGTCGAGGTATACGGACCAGGCCCCACGCCGACAACTACTCCAGTTAACGATGTGCGCTCGACGTCGGCTTCGCGGAGTAGTTCGTCGATCCGTGCCACGACTACTTCGCCAGGGTTGGCCGCGTCGATGTCATCGGCAGCCACTACCTCTTCGCCGGAAACCAGGGCGATCGACGACCACGTTGTGGAGGTGTCCAATGCCAGGCGCATAGGCCGCAGCCTAGTTGCGTGCTGGACCAAGGATCTGGTTCAACCTAGGAATTCGGGATTCCCAGGCCTGTCCTACCGCGTTCCATTCCACAGTCCGCACGTCGTCTTCGGGAGTTGAACCATCAATCTCGCTACCCGAAGTCGCGCATCGACCCAGCGATAGAACCAGGTACGAATCAGCCAGCTGCTCGACTCGTCCCACGCCCCATTCAACGACTGTCACCGAGCTCTCCAGCGACTCGTCAAGGTCGAGCGAATCAATGTCCTGCAGCGACGCAACGCGGTACGCGTCGACATGAACCAGCGGCGGACCTGTACCCAATGAAGGGTGGACGCGGGCTATCACGAAGGTTGGACTCGAAATCGGGCCGCGCACGTTGAGGCCCTCTCCCAGTCCGCGGGTGAAGGTGGTTTTACCCGCACCGAGCGGACCATCAAGGATCAGGACATCACCCGCTTGGGCAAGGGACGCGACATCGCGACCGCAGGCAACCATCTGCTCAGCGGATTGCAGCGTGAGCACTAGCTGCCCGCGTCAGTCTCGGATGCGTTACGGCGGACCCGCGAGATCAACTCGCGCAGGGCGTAGTTCACTTCGGGGAACCGCTCAAGCATCAGCATGTGCCCTGTGTCCGCAAGCAACTCAAATTCCGCCTGCGGCATTCGGCGGATGATCTCCGCGCTGTGCGACGGCGGTGTCAGCAAGTCCTTGTCACCAACCATGACGAGAGCTTCGACGCCCGTCATGGCGGCCAGTGCCTCGGCCTTCTCGTGCGCCTCGAGTCCGGGCAGGAATTCGGCAATTACCTCGATTGGGGTTGCGTTGATCATTTCCGACGTGAAGTTGGTCAATGCAGGCGAGACGTTCGACCCGAAGCTGTACTTCTTCGTCAACCACAGCCCCAGATCATTTCCGTAACGGCGGCCGAACTCAATCAGGTCACCTTGGGCAAGCGCAGCTTCCACAACACTCGGCGCGATCTTGTGCAGTGCTCGACCGATGGGTGCAGGCATTCCGAATGGGGACTCCGACAATCCGCCTGCGGTAGTCGCCAACAGCGCAACCCCGGCCACTGGTCCATCGGTGAATAGTTCTGGGCGGTGCGCAGCGAGGGCCATGACAGACATGCCGCCCATCGAGTGACCAACCAGGATGATCGGACCGTCACCACCAACCTCGTCGACGATACGTCCAAGGTCAAGGCCAAGTTGATCAACGGTACTGCGTGACCGCTCGCCTTTGGTCGACTTACCGTGAGCTCGCTGATCCGCGAACACCAGGCGTGCGAACGGCCGAAGATCGCGGCGTTGGAAGTGCCAGGAATCCTGGTTCAGCGAATACCCGTGGCAGAAGATCACGGTGAGGTCATCTGACACCGACGGCGCACGATGGTCGTCGATCTCAACGTGCAGGCCAACGCCGTCATCAGCCATGACCGTTACGGTTCGTCCGTGTAACGCTCCAAGGTCTTCTTCTGAATCGGCGTCGTAGCGCACCTGCCGACCCACGATGATTCTCTCAGCGAGTAGCCCG
>JAOAUD010000102.1 GCA_030157755.1 Candidatus Nanopelagicales bacterium | reverse complement strand
ACCCGGACGATGTGCTGTCGGCTGTGGCCGGTCGCCTCGGATTTGGCGATCAGTTCGAGGCACTCCTCGACGCACCTGCCTGACCTCCAAGGCCCGGCCACTCCCGCTGCTGCCCTGAAACAATGCGATCCTGAACCCGTGGAGTACAGCGCCTCTGATGTCGACGCAATGCGTGCGGCACTAGCGATCGCAGAGTCCGCGCTATCAACGGCGGACGTCCCGGTAGGTGCCGTGGTCCTTGATCCATCCGGTGCCGTCATCGGCCGGGGAGCAAACCGCCGTGAGGCTGACTCCGATCCCACCGCACACGCCGAAGTTGTGGCCCTGCGCGAAGCCGCCAATCAGCTGAGCAACTGGCGTCTCGACGGCTGCACCCTCGTCGTCACGCTGGAACCGTGTGCCATGTGCGCCGGAGCCGCGATGCAGTCCCGTGTTGCCAGGATCGTCTTTGGCGCATTCGATGACAAGGCTGGCGCCGTCGGAAGTTTGTGGGACGTTGTTCGCGACCGCCGCCTCTATCACCAACCGGAGGTCGTCAGCGGCCTGATGGCATCCGAATCTGCCACGCTGCTGACTAAGTTCTTCGTCGGTCAACGCTCATCGCGCGACATGTAGTAAGCAGGCAAGCAGGCCAGCAGACCAGGCCAGCCAGGCCAGACCAGGCACCCGCCGACCGACCTAACACTTGCCGCCGTTGACCTTGACCTTGAAGGCGTTGACCACGGCGCCCGATACCTGAAGCTTCACCTTGCCGCAGGCCTGCTTACCGTTCGCTGCCCGCAGCTTGACCTTGGTCGATGAATTTGGGGCCAGCACACCTGACGATTTCGAACTCGTGAGTTTTGTGGTTCGTACCGACCAACTACCGGGCTGGTCGCCGAGATTCTTCACGTACAATGACAGCGTCTGCTTCTTCTTCACTGAGCATGACTTCGTGCCGCACGGGCGATTCGCGCGCACTTCGGCAGGCCCGTTGAGGCCGAGCGGTGTGGAGTTGGCGGCAACACCGGTCTGACCCTGAATCCAGTTCGCGAACGAGGAGACTCGGGTGTAGACGCCTGGGTAACCCGCCATCGCGCAGCCGTATCCCCAACTGACAACGCCGACGAGTGTGCGACGTCCGGCCCATCCGGTCAATGGGCCCCCGGAATCGCCCTGGCAAGCATCCACCGAGCCGTCGGGGAGTCCTGCACACAGCATCGACGTCGGGTCGTATCGATCTGCGTAACCCCCGCACTCACCGGTTGTCCCGGCAAGATCTTGAATGTGGCCAATCTGCAGCGATGAGGGGAAGGAGCCGCCATACCTGGTGATCCCCAAGCCGAAAACTTTCAGTGAGGCGCCCAAGGGTGTGGTGACGTCAGCCGAGCTGTACGGCAGGGGGGTTGTATTCATTGCCTTGGTGGTCTGGACCACAGCGATGTCATCCGAGGAGAGCTCATCTCGGTAAGCAGGATGAACAACCACTTGCTTCAAGCTGACTTCCGCAGATGCTGGGTAGGTGTAGAGGTTCACCGGGTTGACGATTGCGCGGCTTGAGAGCCGGTCGCGGGTGGACATGCCTACGACGCAGTGTGCTGCAGTCACGATCCACCTGGTGGAGATCGCGGTTCCTCCGCACAGATACTGCTGACTGCCGGATGAGACTCGCAACATGACGAACCATGGGGTCGCATCGCGGTTTGCCGCAGTGCCGTTGACGATCCGGTTGCTTGGTGCTGCCGCCTTGGTGGGTTGCTGAGCCGTCAGCGCGTTGGCGGCTGGTGACGTGACGGCTCCCACGACGGTGAGCAGACACACCACCATCGCGCCTGAGGCAATCCTTTGCCACCGCACATTTCAACGCTAGGCGCGTTGGCAGCGCGACGGAATTGCTGAATCATGAGCAGCCACCCGTATGGGTCAGTGCCCGGGAAAGATCGTTAGCAGGACTTGCCGTTGGTAGCGATGGTGAAGGATTTGGTGGGCGTCTTTGTGGACTTCACCTTGACCACTACGCACTTCTTCTTCGAGGAAATCACTCGGACCCGAATGGTGCGTGACTTCTTGCCCTTGATGGTGCCCCAACTGCTGCTGATCTTGACGTACTTGCTGCCGCTGACTGAGTACTTGCCACTCGTGCTGGTTCGGTTACTCAGCTTGATGGTCATGGACTTGTTCTTGGCGCGGACGCATGGGCTCGCACAGGATGGTGTCACTGCGAACTTGCCGAACGCCCTCGCCTTGATCCAGTTGGAGTAGGTGGAGATTCGCGTGTAAATGCCTGGGTACTTCGCGCGCGCACATCCCAGTCCAGTACTGACGATTCCGACAAGTACTCGCCTGCCAGCGACTGTGGCAACGAGCGGGCCGCCGGAGTCTCCTTGGCACGCATCAACGCCACCGGCGGGAAGCCCCGCGCAGAGTTCGTACGCGCCGCGGTAATCGGAGCCGTAGTTACCGCAGGTGCTTCCGTACGGACCAGCGAGGTCCTCGACGCGGCCCTCTTGCAGTTCCGTCGCCTGTGAGTCGCGATCGCCGTCTACTCGCTCGCCGAAACCGTAAACCTGTTCAGCGTGTCCGATGCCGGGGGCCGACTTGTCTGAATTCAGTGCGAGCTTCGCGCCACCCATCGACACCTTCGTCTTGAGTAGCGCGACGTCGTTGATTTGGAGGCGGGCGTTCTTCTTGTAGCCGGAATGAACGATGACCTTGTCCAGGTAGTACCGAGTTCCGGCTCCACGGGTCGCTGGGTTTACCTGCAGGTAGCTCTTGCCGTTCCCGGTCTTGGCCATGCCGTCTGGCGTGTCGACGCAGTGAGCAGCAGTCACCGCCCAGCGGCTGCTGATTTGGGTTGCGCCGCAGTTGGCAGGACCCATGCCAGTTACCGACACGAATCGAAGGAACCATCCGGTGTCCGCGAGATTTGCGTTAGACCCGCCAACTACGCGAATGCTGGGACCGTCTGAATTCGCTGCGGCCGTCGCCGGAACCACGGAGGCAAACACCAAGGCGCCGCCAATGAGGGCAGCGAGGAGAGCGCGTTTCGGCGCACGGGAGGTCACTCTGTAACGGTACGCCTAGATCTCAAGAACGGGGTACTACATGTGAGTTTCGCACCAATCTGAACGATCATTTGGCGGATTCTTAACTGCGCTCGGGGGAACCGTTCGCAGGTGTCGCACGTCCACCAATCCTTACGGAACTCTTACTCTCTCGCATATACCCCCGGGGGTATATGCGAGAGACTTGGCACATAGCCAAAGAGAGAGAAGGCGATGGGCGATGAACGCTCACAGTGCAATGAAAACGACAAGTGTAGTGGCAGCCACGGCACTCGGCGCGGTGTTGATCGCGGGGGCACCAGTTGCCGTTTCGGCAGTGGCTCTTGGCGCAATGAGGCAACCGACCGTGGTGGAGAACAATTTCGCCGGTTCCGGTTCCGGTTCCGGTTCCGGTGGCGGTGCAGGGCAACGCGCTGGACAGCGCTCCGGTCAAGGTATGGGTGGTCAGCGCGGACAGATGCAAGGTATGGGTCAAGAAGGTATAGCAGCGGTGGCGCCGGGTTCCCTGGGTGTCGCGTCGGCTGACCTCGCGGCGCAGTTGGCATATCTGATCCAAGAGGAGAAGCTCGCGCACGACATCTATGTGCTGGCCGCTTCTAAGTATGGGGTTAACGTGTTCGAGAACATCTCGAAGTCCGAAACGACGCACCAGACTGCAATCGGGTCATTGCTGGCGGGCTACTCACTCGCTGATCCAACTGTCGGACTTGCACCGGGAGCCTTCCTTGACCCATCGGTTCAGAAGCTCTACGACGAATTGGCTTTGCGAGTCAACTCATCTCAGGAGCAGGCAGTGGAGGTCGGCGTCCTGATCGAGAAGACCGATATCGCTGACCTTCAGAAAGTTGTCAACGCTAGCCCTCGCGAGCAAGTGACGACGGTCCTCCAGCGCCTGATCGCTGCAAGCCAGCGCCACCTGCAGGCCTTCGAGCGCCAGTGAGAAATAGCCATTCAGTGAGGGCCATCGGGGTGAGCGTGGCCGGATTCGGCCACCTCATTAGTTGTGGTTAGGCCAGAGACTAAGCTACAAACCAATGCCTGCGTCGGTGGGCTACTAGCCACGTCGCGAGGCGACATCAACAAGGAGGAACGCATGACTCTCGGTCCAGTCGACGTCTACATCATTGGATTCCCAGGTAACCAGTTCACCGGACGTATCGCTCCTGCGGTTCTTGACTTGGTGGACAACGGAACGATCCGCATCATCGACGTCCTGCTCGTCATCAAAGATGAGACTGGAAACGTCACCTCAGTAGAGATGGCCGATCTCACCGAAGCGGCCGGACCAAGCTTCATGAGCATCGAGATCGCGCAGCCAGGAGCCCTTGGCCAAGATGACGCTGAGGAGATCAGCGAAGACTTGGAGAACAACAGCTCGGCACTGCTGATTGCATTTGAGAACCTGTGGGCCGCGAAGCTCACCGACGCGCTCGCCGCGGCTGATGCATTCGTGATCGATCACGTTCGGATCCCAGCGGCCGTCGCCGAATCCGTCATCAACGCCTAACCGCTTCACACAACCGAGAGGAATTGACATGGGACTTCTTCGCATGGCAGCCCGTACGGCAGTCGTCGCCGGAACCGCAACCGCAGTTTCGGGTCGCGTTGCCAACAAGCAACAACAGAAGTACGCCAACCAGGCCGCTGAGCAAGAGGCGCAGCAGCAGGCAGCGGCACCACCGCCGGCCGCCCCGGCGCCAGCAGCTCCTGCAGAGGATGACCAGATGGCACAGCTGCAGAAGCTCGCGCAGCTGCACAGCCAGGGCATCCTGACGGACGAGGAGTTCGCCGCATCGAAGGCGAAGATTCTCGGCATCTAGTCGAAGTGATTGACGCATGAACGAAGTCGGGGCGTACACCCGGCTGGCAGGGGTCTACGACGAAATCGTCGTGGACCCCTGCTACTCGTTATGGGCCGATTTTCTCGACGCGATGTGGAGGCTCGACGCTCAGGGAGTGCGCACCGTCCTGGATGTGTGTTGTGGGACAGGGCTGATGGCTGCGGAACTCATCAAACGTGGATACAGCGTGGTTGGCGCGGATGCCTCAGCGGCGATGCTCGCTCGAGCAAGGTCGCTGCTCGGGGACGACGTGCAGCTGATCGAGGCGATCCTCCCTGAACTTGGGACCACTGCAATGTTCGACGCAGCGACCTCGAACTTCGATGGGCTCAACTACCTGACGCCGGATGATTTTCGGTTGAGCATTCAATCCGTTGCGGGAAGGATTCGGCCGGGCGGTTGGTTCGTCTTCGATCTTCACACTGACGCGATGATGACCTTCACGATCGACAACGCTGTCGTTCAGGGCGAATCAGATGGCAACGAGTTCGTCATCCTCAGTGACGTCGATCCGCTCGAGCGAACATGCCAGACGACGATCAAGGTCGTGCATTCCCGTGAGGGTGAACCCTTCACCGAGACCCACATGCAGTACTTCCATTCCGATGCCGAAGTAGAAGGGGCATTGGCAACGGCCGGTTTCGTCGATGTTCACAAAGTGGACGAGTACACAGATGACCCCGTCGACACGACCACCCTGCGCGCCACCTGGATTGCCCGTCTATCTCGCTGAATGGCCTAAAGAGGTTTATGTAGGACACTGTCCGGGTAAATGTGATCTATCTACCCCGGAACGCACCCCTGACCACGAATCGAGCCATCATGCGGAAAGAACGAAACACCAGCGTCTTCGCCATCCTTGGATTCATGGGGATGGCGACCGTCGGCGTCGCAGGAACCGTCAGCGCGACGACCATAACCGCTGAGGAGTCCCAAGGCTGAGACCCATCTGGGACGCCGTGCTCGTTGAACGACTAGGGCTGTTCCGGCTTGACCGCGTCGGCCAAGTCCTCCTTGAGCCAAGTCTTCAGTTGATCCATGTCTTTGCCCTGTGGTGCGAGCTCCGGCCAGAAATGGGCGCAGATGTAGGTCTGGACGTCGTATGCCAGCCATGGCGTCAGGTGGAAGTTCGGATCGTTGACTTCCGGCGGAAGTTCGAGGCCCATCTTCTTCGCCATCGCAAGAATGCCAGGAAGCGCAGCCTTGCCCAGGTTGCTCATCGTCTTGTCGGCAACCTCCCAGTCAAGTTGGGTTTGCGGAACAGGGTTGGCCTTCGGCACCGCCCACTCGTCGGGCCCGCGTGGAGTCTCGCGGGTGAAGACGTAGTCGATCGGTTTCGCCGCCTTATCGCGTTCGGTGAAAGGTCCACCGATATCCCACAGCTTTGTCAGGGTCGCGATCAGCGACGTGTGACGATGCTCGTCGTTGTAAACCGATCCGCTCTCGACCCACGGTGACACCACAATCGCTGGGACCCGGTAGCCGGAGCGATCGAAGGTGAATCCGAACTGACCAGCGGGCGCCGAAACGTCCGGTGGTGGAACCGGGCCGGGCGCTACGTGGTCGTACGTTCCTCCTGGCTCGTCCCAACCGACGAACAACGTCGTGTTGTAGACATTCGATCCCGTTTCCGAATCCATCCCGCGGTACGCCGTGAAGAGCTCGTCGAGGAATGCTTCGCCAGCAAGGATCGATGATGGCGGATCGGCCGCTGGCAGGTCGACACCCTTGATCAATGCCTGACCACAAGCAGGGTGATAGTCGCCGTGACCCAGCATGAGGTTCGGTTCGATCAGAGAGAAGTCCGGCAGCGTCCCGTTCGCGGCATCGATTTTGAACTGCTCGAACGGCACGAAGTTGGTTGCGAACTTGTCGTGAAGCTGCGGGGTGTGAATCAATCCGGTGAATGCTGCCGGGCACGGTTCCTTGGTATAGACCTTCCACGTCTTTCCGTGAGCCTCGAGGCGGTTGAAGATCGTCTCGGCAGTGTTGTCCTTGATCCAGTGGGACATCGGAGCGTTGATAGTTCCGCCGGTCGGCAGCGGTGTGCAGGTGGCGGCGGTCCAGAACGACCGGTTCATGAACGTCTGTGATGGGACCTCGCAGAACCAGTGATCGAACACTCCGAACTCACGTGCCAATCCGCTGAGGACGGGGACTTGTTCCGGCGTGTAGGCCTGCATGATCTGGGCGTACTCGTCGTACGTGGGTTGACGGCCCTTCTCCCAGGTGAAGAACGAGATGTAGTCTGCGACGAAACCATCCATCGTGGGCTTCGCGCCGGGTGCCGGGGCATTCCACGGCGCTGCCATGTTGTCGCCACCAGCAAAGCGATTGTGCTCATCCATCGTCCCGAACACTTGGGTGTTCGTGTGGTACCACTCTTCACCCGAATCGGGGTTCGGGGCGTCCATGTCTGTTCCCACGTGCAGTGGAACTGCTTTGCTTCCGTCCGGCGGCTGATGCTCAGCCCAGTCAGGCACAGGGTTCGACAGATCCTTGCCGATTACCCCTTCGAAGGTCTTACCGTCTTCGGGGCCATAGAGGTGGCCAAGCAGGTTGTCGAACGACCTGTTTTCGAAGATCACGAGTACGACGTGGTCCATTGCATGACTGCGATCTTGGGTACTCACGCGTTCCTCCGGGGCAGTGAATCTGGGATACCTGAACCCTGTCACCTTGCTGGGAGGAACGCGCGACGGACGGCCCGCCGAATGCCATCAGGGTGAGGGCTGAGTGCACACCCCATTGGTCACAATCTCGAACGCATGGTTCTTCGTGAAGGTTCCGCCAGCGTTGGTGACGGTGATGTCAGTCCAACCCACGGGGAGCTTCGGAGCCGTCACGACAAGTCGATCCTTCTTCGCATCGCTGAATTCGACGATGCTCGCGGGAGTTGTCCCGAATGCCACGACAGTGTCAGCGGTGAGGTTGTGTCCGAGGATCTCCACCGGGCTCGCTACCTTCCCGCACGCTGGATTCACCTGGGCGATCTGCGGGCGCTTGTCCGGGGTTGGCGTCGGTGTCGGCGAATTGCCCTGCCACGCGCCGATGTTCGAATTGTTTGTACCAGCCTTAATCGCCGGCGAACCCGTCGCCAAGCTGAAGTCACCGCTGCTCGGTGCGACGAGAAGCGGGTCCTTCCCGTTGATGTTGGTTTTCGTGGCCACGTTGAACATGCCGAGCGTCGCGGCGGCAGGCGCACCGGTGGAGAAGCCGAAGTTGCCGGTCGGGTCATTCGTACCGCCAGACGCCGTGTTCTTGAACGTCAAGACGTCCGAGATTCCGATCTGGCCGTTTGATGGAACTGAGGAGTCAGGCGGTGAGTACCGGTAGTCGACGAACACTGCATCGCCGCCAGCTCCCTGAACAATCGTGTTCGAGATGTTGATGCCCTTGAAGACTCCGAATCCTGGGCCCGAGTTGGTTGTGGGGAGGAAGACAATCGCAGCGCTCGTCGTATTCACGATCGAGTTGTGATCGATGGTCAGGTCGACTGACTGCTTCGGGGTCGCCGGTGACCAGCTATTCCATAGGAAGAAGTTGGCCTTCGTGAAGGCAGTGTTACCAGTGATTGCAATGGTGCCTGATGTCACGGGACTCGACTGTTGAGCCTCGAAGAGGACGTCCTTACCCTTGCCGCCCCCTCCGAATGCGTTGTCCTTGATGTTTGTGGTCCCGCTGCTGGCGGTTACGAAAATCGAATCGGCCGCCTGGGCGTTGAATGACGATGAGGTGATCGAAGGATCGGCAGCGTTGAGCCAAACCGCTCGGCGTCCGCCGGTGAGCGAGACGTGGGTCAACGTTGGCGTGGAGTAGAGGCCTGTGCCGTTCGCTGGGACGTAGACCAAGCCGGCGGCATAGTCCGAACCAGGAACGCTCTTCTGGTTGATCGCTAGATTACTGAGCTTGACTCCGTTGGCGGCAATCTGCAGTCCGAGGCTGGTCCCATCGCCGAGCTCGAACGTTGGGCACCCACTCACGCATCCGGGTCCGCTCGGGGATCCTTCGCCCGCAATAGTGAGCGACTTAGTGACGTTGATGGCTGGCGTGCCGGGGGCCGACGGAGTCGCAACGGCGTAGCTGCCGGCGAGCACGGTGATCGTGGAATTCGCTTGAGCTGCATCGATTGCGGACTGCAGGTCAGCGAAGCACGGAGATTTGCCTGCACAGTTGCCTGCCGGTCCGACGTACGAAGTCGGCGCGGCGCTAGCGATGGAATTGCTGGTGGTCGAGCTGCATCCGGCGAGGATGAGCCCGACCGAGAGGGCGGAGCCAATCGGTGCGGAACCCTTGGCAGATCTGATAGTCAAACGAGTCATTCGAGTCCCTATTCGCGGCCCAGTATTAGAGGTGGATTGCCTTGTCGCCCGCCGGACACTAGTGGTGAAGAGGGTGGGTTCGCATTCCGACCATCTGCCATTCGTGTCCGGCGAGCGACTGGCCTGGACTCCTAAAGGGTGAAGTCCAGGACCATGTCGGGAGCGACGGTCTTCATGCCGTCGACCCAGTAGGTGAGCGGCAACGTGATGTCGTTGCTACCTCGCGACACGGTGATGGCGTGTCCCTGTTTGCGGTCGGACTGCGACTGGCCGCGGTCCAACTTGTACTCCGTGCCATCGAAGGTGATGGTTGTGTCGCCGGACCATCCAGCCAGTTTCGACTCGAACTTCAGCGTCTTGCCGGTGGAGGGGAAGTAGACGTAGCTGTTGTAGACATCGGGACCCGAATCGGTCGCGTTGTAGATAGAGGTGCTCTGGCCTGGGCTCAACCAGGTCCACGTCGCCTGTCCGCCAGGTTCACCTGCGTAGTCGAACGTCACGGCAACCTGGTCCTTGGTCGTGTTCTTCACGGTCAGGTTGACGCCGTAGATCATTGCGTTCGAGGCGCTCGATGACTTCGTCGTGTCCGACTTCTTCGCCTTAGCGGTGGTTGTCGCCTCAGTGGTCTTGCTGCTCGAGTTGGGTGCGGCGGGGGCGGCGGAGTTCGTCGATGTCGCTGTCGCAACCGATGCCGTCGTGGTGGTGGCTGGGGCGGTCTGGGTGGCAGATGCGGCGCTCGCTCCGCCAATGGCGGTTGCGGCGAGAAGTCCTGCTCCTGCGAGTGCGATTCCGATCCGGGAGAGGGTAGTAGGGGCCATGTAGTTACCAGCTTTCTGTGAGGGGTTGATGTCGTAGTTATTGACGGACTGTGTCCCAAATAAACAGCAGAATTCGCGTTACCTTTGCCGTGAAGTGGGCAGCAGCTAGTCGTCAGTGACTGTGAGCGCCAGCTGAGGGCATCGCGTGGCTGCTTTCCGGGCAGCATTCACATCAGCATCGTCGGCAAGCGTGACATTGCGAGGGTTCGACGAATCGAGAGATCCGAGAATCGGGTAGCCCCACTTGTCGAGGGAAATCAGCTCTGGAGCGATCTGCGCGCAGACGCCGTTGCCGCGGCACGTTGTGGGATTTACTCGCAGTTCAGTCATCGTGAGCCCGTCGTGATCGGTCGCCAGCTTCGGTCCGGAAGTGGTGCCGGGCGTTCGCGCACCTCGGGTATCGGGAAGGTCACTTCGGGATCGTCCGCGCTCATACACCGACCGGCCGCGTGCTCTGCAATCTCCTCCGCGAACACGTCGATTGCCGAACCGATCAGGCGGGCAACGCCATCAGGATGCGCACATCCTCCTCGTCGCGTGACCAGTGGCAGCAGCGCCTCGACGGCTTGGAGGTTGTCAGCGACGTCGCGTCTCAGGGCAAGCTGCGTCAACCGGTCAGCAAGCTCGGAAAGGCCAAACCTGCAGGGTCCGCACTGGCCAGCACTTTCGCCAGCCATGTAGGTCGCGATCCGAGCTGTGCCAATCAGCCCGCAGTTCTCGGCAGGCAGTGCCCATAGAACGCCGGCGCCAAGGTTCAGTCCGCGCACACGAAGGTCTTCCGGATCCCAAGACGTCGACAGGAACTCTTCGGCAGACACCCAGTGGCCGCCGTAGCCACCGATGAGGAAGGCGATCGGCACATCGACGAGTCCGCCCGCGATCTCAACGACATTGGTCGAGGCCTCGCCGAGCGGAGCTTCGTAGACACCTGGCTGAACGAATGCACCTCCGGCGGATAGCAGCGCTGTTCCGGGGGCGTCTGGTGTACCCACTTCTCGGAACCAGTCCGCTCCCCAACGGGCGATGAGTGCGAGGTGGGCCAAGGTCTCGGCGTTGTTGACCATCGTCGGATTTCCGTCGACGCCGTACTCGTGAGGGCGCAATCCATACACCGGAATCGCAAGGTCGCCGCCTACCCCCTGGGCGAGCGCTGACTCTTCGCTCGACACGTAGTGGCTCTTAAGGATCGCGAGGTCAATCGGCACGGCATCGGCGTTGCGATCTGCCAGCGCTTCGCGGACGACCGATTCGGCGCTGTGGCCCTCGTGGATCGCGAGGGTGGCTCGGCGAGCGCCGATGCTTTGGGCAGCGATCTGCATGCCATCGAACACGAGGTGAGGATTCGCTGAAAGCAGCCAGGCATCGCTATGGCTAGCAGGCTCACTTTCCATCGCATTCGCCACGAGGCAGGGCGGCTTGTCCGATCCACCGTTTGCCAGCGCATCCATCTTTCGGCCCGTCGGGAACCATCCGCCACCACGGCCGCGAAGCCCGGAGCGAGTCGTCAGATCCCGAAGAGCAGCGTCCGGCGTTCCTGGTTGCCAGTTGACATCAAGCGGGCCAAACAGATCCAGATGGGTCGCTAAGGATGTTCCGGCCGAATGGCTGGTGAGCCGGGCATTCCCGCTAGGTCGCTTCGGCATCATTCACCCGCCGATGTGATGCCGGGAAGACCCTTCGGGTGGCCTTCGACGATGACCGCGGGGGGCCGAACGAAGCGCATGACTGCAGCAACCGCAACGAGCACAACCCCGGTGAGGGCGAGGGCGTACGTGAGGCTGATCTCCGAGGATCCGCCGAGCGCGTGGATCGTGGCGAAACCCCAACACAAGTAGGTGAGCCGGTGGATGACCACCCACGCCTTGCGACCGATCTTGGTTCGCAGATAGCTCGTGATGAGCAGCGCGATCAGCAGGTCGAACGCGAGTGTTCCGATGGCCACCCAATTCGTCTTGTAGGTCGATGTGAATGGGACCAGGATTGCTAGCCATTCCACGGAGACGTACGAGTCAGTGACTGTCGAGACCACGTGGATCGCCAGAAAGATGATGATCACCAACGACAACCAGCGGTGCAGCCCGGAGATCCTCGCTTCAGTGAGGTACTTGGTCCGCCACTGCGCTGACACTGCGATACCGAGCAGCACCACGACTGTCAACAGCACCAGCGACATCAATCCGCCGACGCGTTCGGCGAGCCAGAGCGGTTGCACGTCAGGATGCCTTGGAAGTGGTGTGAGGTTTCGCGGTGGCTGACGCGGTCACCGTAGGTGTCGGGGTTGGCGCGGTCCCAGTTGTTGCTGAGGGGCTGGGGGTTGCAGTCGGAGTGACTGGGGCGGTGCGGGCGTCTTCGGCTCGAACGTCCTGTACGCCAATGCTGATCGTCAGGATCGCCGTCGCCGAGATCACGATGGCAGCAACAACCGCTGTGGTCGGATCTGATCGGCGGGGGACTCTCCGCGAACCTGCATCGTCACTTGGCACCGCGGAAGGCCAGCAGTGCGGCGAGCACCTCTGCCGGGTGTGAAGGTAAGGAATTGATAAAGGTCGGTGCGTGGCTATCAGGGGCCGACGCGGAATGCGCAGGACGGGCCAACTGTTGAGCACTTCGGCACGCCCAGCACGCCACGAGGGAAGGACAACCAGATGTCGACCGCAGGACCAGATCCATTCGCTCGTGAGCAAGGTCGGCTGTCCGTCGATGTGTGGAGCGACGTCGTCTGCCCTTTCTGTTACATGGGCGACGCGATTCTTGAGCAAGCACTTGAGAAGTTCCCCCACCGTGATGCGGTGGACGTGCGTTATCACAGCTTTGAACTGATGCCCGAGCTTCCGGCAGACAGCACCACAAGCCCCCACGAGTTGTTGGCAACCAAGAGAGGGATCCCCCGCGAACAGGTCGAGCTGATGCACGATCAGGTGACGGCTCGGGCCGCCGAACTCGGACTGGACTATCGCTTCGATCAGGCACTGACTACGAACACCACGGCCGCACACCGCCTTAGCCACTTTGCCGCCGCGCATGGCCGCCAGCACGCGATGGTTCAGCGATTGTTCCGCGCGTACTTCACGGACGGACTCAACATCGGCGACTACGACGTGCTCGCGGACCTTGCCGCCGACGTCGGACTGGACCGTGCCAGCGCTCTCGCCGCGCTTGCTAGCGGCGAGTTTTCCGATGAAGTCGCGTCCGACATCGCGCTGTCACGCGAGCTTGGAATCAGCGGCGTTCCGTTCTTTGTATTCAACGGAAAGTTCGCGGTTTCCGGCGCGCAACCTGTCGAGGCGTTTCTCCAGGTACTCGACACCGCTTGGAAGGAATCAGCGGACGACTAGCTTTGGCCCGCCCGTGACGATTCTTGTCGGTGCCCTAAGGCCACGAAGCACGGGCTAGATCTGGTCAACGTGGATCGTGAATGCAGCCCAATCGCTGGTATTCCACGTGTCGTGTTTGTCCTTCCAGGAGTCGGGTTCGCGCTTGATCCAGTGCTTGTGGGTCGACGTCACCTCGTGATGACTTTCATTGACCTTCCAGCTTTCCCGGATGTTCTCGACGCTGCGCCCAGGTCCCCAGAACAGCGTGTCCGGCCGTCCCATCTCGGCGTCACAGAGTCGGAACTCCGAGCGGGCGTGCGGGTTGTTGTAGTCCGTGATTTCGAGCCACGTTCCGTCGCCACTGCTGAGTTTGCCGAACGTGCGCAGGTCGTGGTCGGAGTAGAAGATGACCGTTTGTCCTGGCCAGATGTCGACGCTCTTATCCATCGTCGTGTCCCGCACGACAATGCGCTTGTTGGTGAAGTTCTTCACCTGTCCCTTAACGCCGTCGTCCTGCCAGGCACCGTGGTACGTGTTGTTCAGCAGATAGCGTTTGTGGGACCCAGGACCGGCTTCCCCGGTTGCGGCGGCAGGTTCCACCGGGCTGCTCATGATGGCTGCGGCGGCCGCACCTACAAGGAGTGCAGCGGCGCTGCGCGGACGTGTCGACAGCGATTTCATTGTGGCCCTTTCGTGACGTGTAGGGCCAAGATCTACCCCCACCCGTGCGGGCCAAACGGGATCGCCACAGTGAACCGGTTCACCGGCGTGCGGCCACCGGTTACCGGTTGAGCACGATTTGCGTCTGGGAAGTCTTGACCGCCAACTTGCCGTGATCGTCACGCACTTCGACCTCGAGAATGATCAGTGTGCGGCCCACCTTGAGTGGCACGGCCGTGGCAGTCGCGAAGCCGTCGGTGATGGGGCGCAGGAAGCGACTCGTCGCATCAGTCGTCGTGGTGCCGACGCCCGCCGGAAGATTCAGGAATGCGCACGTCGACGCGACCGTGTCGGCCAGGCCCATGAGTACACCGCCATGCAACGCGGTTGAGCCATTTCGGAGTTCCTGCCGGACCTCCAGGGTCGCAACGACTTCCTCCGGTGTCGCCTTGCTGAACTTCACGCCGAGGTGCTTGGCGAACGGGATTGCCTCATCGAGTTGTTCGAGTGTGAAATCCATGTGGCAGATCCTAGGCGGGCATCCGGCGGCCCCGCCGTCTCCCGCCGTTTCCCGCCGTCTCCCGCCCGCCCCCGCCCACCCAGCCCCGCCCACCCAGCATTGGGGGCGTTTGTCGTCGCTATGGCGACCAGAAGTCCCCCCAATACGGCGTGGTGGTGGGGCAATTCGAGACTCGATCTTGCCCGCGGATACCGGGTTCTGGACCGGCCGACTTCGCGCCTCGTGCCCTATCGTTATTGACTCGATTCAATCTACGGCCGCTGCTATGGAAAGCAGCCGCCGTGTCGACAGGGAGGGCGCGATGCTCAAGATCCTGGCCGTCGCCGGCGTCGGTGCCCTCGCTTGGGGAGCAGCGCGCCGGTACCGAAACGTGTCTGCTGTGCATCCTGAGCTGCGTGTTAACGCCCTTTGGGCGTCATTCAGCATTGGGAGTCCCGTTGAACTGGCGATCGTCCGCCGGATGAACGCGGTGGCGACCAAGCCAGTCGACGGCGTCACCATCGAGCAGCACCACATCCCGGGCGGCGAGGACGTCTTCGTGTACGTGCCAGAGCAGGGCGAGCGCCCGTGGGCGGCCCTACTGTGGGTGCACGGCGGCGGCCTCGTATCTGGGGCCCCTGAGCATGGCCACGAATCTTGCAGCCGAGCCGCGCGCGACCTGGGCATCATGGTGGTGAATGCCCGCTACCGCCTCGCTCCGGAGCACCCGTTCCCCGCAGCCATGGATGACCTCACCGCGGCGTTGCGCTGGCTGGTCTCCTCCGCTGGGGCGCTAGGCATCGACCCGGAGTTGGTCGCGGTCGGCGGCTCGAGCGCCGGAGGGGGCCTGGCCGCCGGGCTCGCCCAACGGGCCCACGATGAAGGCTTGCGGTTGGCCTTCCAAGTGCTCGTCTACCCCATGCTCGACGACCGAACGGTTAAGACTCCCGATGTCCCGAGCAAAGGACGACTGGTGTGGACTGCGCGCTCCAATAGGTTTGGATGGAGCAGCTACCTGGGTCATCCAGCCGGTGAGGGCGAATCGCGCCCCTACTGCGTGCCCGCCCGTCGGGAGGACCTGACCGGGCTCGCCCCGGCGTGGATCGGTGTTGGCGATCTGGACCTTTTCCACGATGAGGACCTCGCGTATGCGGCCCGGCTTCGGGATGCCGACGTTCCGGTGCAGGTGTACGAACAGACGGGCATGTACCACGCAGGCGACGTGCTGACACCGGTCACCAACACAATCGGAAGTGCCTTCCGCCAGTCCTGGTACGACGCGCTCAGACTGCGCTGCGAGCGCGTACCCAACTGACCCCCCACAGCATCTGATCGCCGCAACGGCATCCATGGCTGTCCGACCGCAGCACTCAACAAAACAAACAGCCGCCAGGGATGAACCCTGACGGCAATTTGTTTGGCGGTGGCGGTGGGAACCGTCGCACTCGCTATCGCTCGTTAGACGCTCCTCCCAAATCCCGCAGCACAAACAAAAATCCGCTGAACCCTACCTTCGGCAGGGCATCAGCGGATTTGGCGGTGGCGGTGGGATCCGTCGCACTCGCTATCGCTCGTTAGACGCTCCTCCCAAATCCCGCAGCACAAACAAAAATCCGCTGAACCCTACCTTCGGCAGGGCATCAGCGGATTTGGCGGTGGCGGTGGGATTTGAACCCACGGTGGGTTTGACCCCACACAACATTTCGAGTGTTGCACCTTCGGCCGCTCGGACACGCCACCGCGAGAAAAGGTACCCGTTTGCATCCGAGCGTGAGCGGTTGGGACCGCAGAAACGCCATCAGGTGCAACATTCGGTGGATTTGGCCACCCGAGGCGCCAATCTCACCGAATGCTTGCGAAAACCGAAGCGACCCCGTTCGTGTCAGTCTTCGGAGGGCCGCTTGTGCAGGTCGGCCGGATCGGTTGTGTCCAGATCCAAGATTCGTGCGTGGAGCATCGGGCGTTGCTGCAGTGCGGCCCGAACCGCGCGGTGCAGGCCGTCTTCGAGGTAGAGGTCGCCGTTGTACTTCACGACGTGCGCGAAGAGGTCACCAAAGAACGTCGAGTCCTCGGCCAGCAGCGCATCGAGATCAAGCGTGCGCTTCGTGGTGATGAGTTCCGCCAGCCGTACTTGGCTCGGAGGCAAACTGGCCCATTCCGTCACGCCGAGGCCGTGCTCATCGTAGGGACGCTTGTCACCAACTGCCTTGAAGATCACGGCCTGAGCATAGAACCAACCGCGGGGCGAAAGCCCATCGTGAGCAAGTCGGTCACGCAAACGAATGACCGTGAAATGAAAGGGACCCCCCGTGTACCCGTCAGAGCCCGCGGACCCTTGCTGCCTTCCGGCCCTGGGGGGATTGACGAGATGACGCCACACGAGGGGTCGGCCAACACTGTACGCGGTGTACATCGGCCACGGCCAGACAGGTAATCTCCTCGACGGAGGATTCGCCTAGTGGCCTATGGCGCTCGCTTGGAAAGCGGGTTGGGTTAACGCCCTCAGGGGTTCGAATCCCCTATCCTCCGCCAGTCGAAGATGGCCCTACCCAAGGCTGGGTGGGGCCATCTTCGTTTGCATCTGCCGAATTCGCATCTGGTCAAAGGAACACACCATGAGTGACAGCGAGGCATCCGTGTCGGGATTCCGCCGTGAACTGATCCGCGAGACAGTGACGATGGCGCTGTACATCGGTCTGTCGCTGCTCGCGGTTCTGGTTGCGATTCCACGTCCCGAGGAGGAGACGGGGTCGAACCTCGCGCTGACCGTGGCACTGACTGCCTTGGGCCTGGTCGTGGCGCACCAGGTTGCGTTTCGGGTTTCGACCCGGCTGGTGTCACAGGGGGACCTTCCCGGCGAGGACGTAAAGCTGCTGCTCGGCCAGATCGCCGGTGGCCTCGCAGTGGTGGTGATCGCGACGGTCCCGCTACTGATCTGGGGACCCGATGCGCTCATTGCCGTTGAGATCCTGCTCGTCGCCCTCGTTGCCGTTGTTGGTTATGTCGCGGCCCGTTCTGTACCCGTGAGTCGCCTGCGGGCGATCCTCTATATGGCCGGAGTTGTTGTCGCCGTCCTGGCGGTGCTGTGGCTGAAGTCGCTGGTCGGCCACTGATTCTTCGGTTGTTGCTTGAACTCACAAACCGGAGTCAGCCCCACCACGTAGGGTGGCGTCGTGAGCCTCGCCCTGTACCGCAAATACCGCCCAGCAACGCTGGCTGAAGTCATCGGTCAAGATCACGTCGTTGAGCCCCTCGCTCGGGCTCTGGACAACGATCGTGTGCACCACGCGTATCTCTTCTCGGGCCCTCGTGGCTGCGGCAAGACGTCGAGTGCGCGCATTCTGGCGCGCTCGCTCAACTGCGAACAAGGGCCGACTTCGACGCCGTGTGGTGTCTGCAACAGCTGTGTAGACCTGGCGCCGAACGGTCCTGGCTCAATCGACGTCATCGAGCTCGACGCCGCTACTCATGGACTGGTCGACGACGCACGCGACCTGCGCGAGAAGGCGGTCTATGCCCCCGCCTCAAGCCGCTACAAGATCTACATCATTGATGAGGCCCACCAGCTCGGTCCAGGTGCGGCGAACGCGCTGCTGAAACTCGTCGAAGAACCGCCTCCCCACTTGCGCTTCGTCTTCGCCACAACCGAGCCCGACAAGATCATCGGGACGATTCGTTCCCGCACGCACCACTACGGATTCCGACTGGTGCCCGCACGAACGTTGCAGACACACCTCGCCAGCATCTGCGAACAGGAGAACTTCGTTGCCGACCCCGGCGCCCTCGCGCTGATCAGTCGGGCAGCGGGTGGGTCGGTCCGCGACTCGCTATCGATCCTGGGGCAGTTGCTCGCCGGCTCGGGGCCCGAAGGTCTGACGTACGAAGAGGCAGCCGACCAACTCGGAGTCACCGACTCTGCGCTTATCGACGAGGTTGTCGTCGCCATGGCGAACTACGACGGTGCGGCGATGTTCCGCCTCATCGATTCGGTCGTCGAGACCGGGCATGATCCGCGCCGGTTTGTTACTGACCTCCTCGAGCGCTTGCGTGATCTCCTCATCGTCGCCGGGGTCCCCGATGCAGCAGAGGCGGGATTGATCGACGGCCCTGCCGAACGTGTCGCGGAA